>NZ_JAYWLR010000001.1:0-358163 GCF_040946405.1 Corynebacterium sp. LK2510
GGGAAACCGAGCGAGTAGCGCATGATTAGCCCGCCGCCCGGTGCAGGCAGGGCGCGAGCGACGTCGCGCGCCGGCGCGCGGAAGACGAACAAGTCATTGAAGTCTCGCGTGAGGTAGGTCAGTTCACCAGCGGGGGCGAACACCCGCTCAAAATGTTCGTGCAGCGTGCGAAACAGCATCGGGTGGGCGCACCAGCGCGCCGCAGCTCCTCCCACCTCGAGTCCGCTGATAGTGAGGCTACCCATGCTTGTCGACGCCTCCCGGACCCAGAACTCCACCTCACCACCCACACAGGCGGCGTCCCGCATCGACCGTGCGGTCTCGTTCCACGCCTGGTGCACTGTCATGCCTGCGGCCCCGACTTCCTGGTGGGTGAGCACCTGGTGGGCGAGAACCTGGGACCCTGAGCGCTCGATGACAGCGACGAGCCCGGGAGAGAGCGTGACATAGGCTGCCGACGGGCTGAGCGACGACACCTCGCGGCGAACGCGCACGCGTGAGGGGGAGGTTCGATGCGCCAGGCGCAAAGTCCATGCGGATGCGGGTTGCGGGCGGACATCGTGAAGCAGCCGGGCGGGTGAGACAGCGACAGTCATGCACTCATTAGACTGCTCCGCCCGCGTTGCGGTTCCCTCTCAACGGGTACCGGGGGCACGTCGTGCGTGGATGAGGTTAGGCGCTTGCGGGATCGAGGCCGAGGGCGTCGAACAACTGCGACGAATCCCAGATCTCGATCTCTTGGCCCTTGTCTTTGAGCTCGCGGGCCCGCTTTTCCTTCGAGGTCATCGTGGCCCACTCACCGGCGACCAGGATCGTCGTTTTCTTGGTCACGTTCTTGCCCACGGTCGCGCCTTGCTCGGCAATGCCGTTCCACAGCAGACCCTTGTCAAAGGGGCCGAACTCGCCGGTCAGTGTCACGTGCTGCCCGTACAGCGGGGAGGCCGGGTCCGCCGTGGGGTTGGGCTCCGGGACGGTGTCCGGCGTGGCGACGGACTGCCACGGAGCTGGCCTGCGGGACCCGCCGGACGATTCCGGCGCTGCGGAGCCGGCAAGACCAGCTTCACCGCCGGGCGCACCCGCATCCGGGCCGTGCTGGTTGCTGCCGCGTGGGGCCGTCGCTGCCGCAACGGCGGCGGCAGGGTCCGAGGAGCGCGCGGCCTCGGCCTGAAGCGCGCGGGCAGCGCCGGAGCGATCGCGCAGCACGGGGGTGACCCGCTCCGGCGCGATGGAGCCGAGCACAAAACCGGTGCCGTGGACGTAGCTCATTAGGTCGCCGGAGTGGTGGGCGTCGCGAGCGAGCCCCAGCATGATCCCGGCGCACGCCGCGGCGTCCGCGCAGGCGTCGTGGTGGTTGTCGAGTGCCACACCGTAGTGTGCGGCAAGCGTCGGCAAACGGTGGTTGTCCACCTTCAGGCGTGCGGCGCGGGCCTGCGCCAGCGTGCAGGCGAACAGCAGAGCGGGGACGTCGTGGTTTGTTGCCACGCACGCATCACGCAGCGCGCTGGCGTCGAATTGGGCGTTGTGGGCGACCAGCGGCAGATCACCAACGAACTCCGTGAGTTGATCGACGCGCTCTGCCACAGAAGGCTGCCCCGCGACGTCCTCAGCCGAGATGCCGTGGATGCCGACGTTGTAGGGGTCGAACTCGCCCAAAGACTTCGGCGGGGTGCACAGCCAGCTGGCGCGGTCGACCTCAACACCGTCGATAATTTTGACCAGGCCAATCTGGCAGATCGAGCCCCAGCGCTGGTTCGCTGTTTCCACGTCGAAGCCCACGAAGCTGAATCCCCTAAGTGCCTCGGCCGGATCGGTCCCCAATGCCTGATCAGGCGATACCGCCGAAGTTTCGGGGGCCTCACCGCGCCGGGCGGCGTCGACAAGCGCGAGAAACTCCTCTTGCGCGCGCTCGCTGTTCGGGCTGAACCTTAGCGTCACACCCCGGGCCATCGTAGAGGTGCCGATCTCGACTGCTCCGATGTCCCACGCGTCGGCGTGCCGCGTCACCGTGACCTCGGTAATGGCCTCGATCGGGATGCTCACCGCCGAGGTTGAGCCGTCCGTGCCGTCCCCAGCGTCGGTGCGGCCGTCGCCGCCCGTCAGCGCCTCGGACAAAGGCGAGGGCTGAATGACGAGGGCGGTGTTGGACACCGTGACGGTTGCACCGTGGGCGGAAATCACGCAGACATCTCCTGAACTCAAAAAGCGCGGGTAGGAACGGCCGTCTTGGCTCATCCTACCCGCGGCTCCGACACCGACTCAGCGGGTGTCGAACGAACAGGTGCGTCGCGAACTCAGGCGCTTTCACCAGCACTCGCTGTGCTCGTCCGCGCTAGACCGCGCTCATCCACTTTTAGTCCACGATGGGCGGCTCAATCTGCTTCAGCACCACAGTGGAGCGTGCCGGGACGGTCTTCGTGCCGCCGGCAGGGATGTTCTCCTTCTCGGCGGGGTAGCCGAGCGGTTCGGTGGTGTCGATGAGGACCTCCCACTCGGCACCCAGGGTGGCGTCGGGAAGCGTGAACTCGATGTCTTCGAAGTGGGCGTTGAACATGAGGATGAAGGAGTCGTCCTCGATGCGCTGCCCGCGGCGGTCGACCTCCGTGATGGCGGCGCCGTTGAAGTAGGCCATCAACGCCTTACCGAAGGCGAAGTCCCAGTCCTCCTGCGTCATCAACCGGCCGTCCGGAACCAGCCACGCAATCTCGCGCTCGCTGCCGTCGGCGCCGAGCGCGCCGCCCTCGAGGAAGCGGCGGCGGCGGAACACCGGGTGCTGCTTGCGGATGGCAATCAACCGGCGAGTGAAGTCGTGCAGCTCGTCGGCAATGTCCAGGTGCTCCCAGTTCATCCATGCCAACTCGTTGTCCTGGCAGTAGACGTTGTTATTGCCGTTTTGAGTGCGGGCAAATTCATCGCCGTGCGCGATCATCGGGGTGCCCTGGGACAAGAGCAATGTGGTGAGGAAGTTGCGGCGTTGTTGGGCGCGCAGCTGGAGAACTTCAGGGTCGTCCGTGGGGCCTTCCACACCGCAGTTCCAGGAACGGTTGTGGCTTTCGCCGTCGCGGTTGTCCTCGCCGTTGGCCTCGTTGTGCTTCTCGTTGTAGGACACGAGATCGTTGAGGGTGAACCCGTCGTGCGCGGTGATGAAGTTGATCGACGCCGTCGGGCGGCGGCCGTTGTGCTGGTAGAGGTCGGACGAACCCGTCAGGCGGGAGGCGAACTCGCCGAGGGTGGAAGGCTCGCCGCGCCAGAAGTCGCGCACAGTGTCGCGGTACTTGCCGTTCCACTCGCTCCACAGCGCCGGGAAGTTGCCCACCTGGTAGCCGCCTTCGCCCACGTCCCACGGCTCGGCGATGAGCTTGACTTGGGAGACAACCGGGTCCTGCTGGCACAGGTCGAAGAACGTGGCCAGGCGGTCGACGTCGGAGAACTCGCGCGCCAGCGTGGACGCCAGATCGAAGCGGAACCCGTCGACGTGCATCTCGGTGACCCAGTAGCGCAGTGAATCCATGATGAGCTGCAGCGAGTGCGGGTCACGGACGTTGAGGGAGTTTCCAGTGCCCGTGTAGTCCATGTAGTGGAACTTGTCGTCTTCGACCAGGCGGTAGTAAGCCTCGTTATCGATACCGCGGAAGGCGATCGTCGGGCCGAGGTGGTTGCCCTCGGCGGTGTGGTTGTACACCACATCGAGAATGACTTCGATGCCGGCCTCGTGGTACGAGCGGACCATGCCCTTGAACTCCGCCACGGCGTCGCCCGGGTTGGGCGAGAAGGCGTAGTGGTTCTCCGGAGCGAAGAATCCGAAGGTGTTGTAGCCCCAGTAGTTGCGCAGGCCGAGATCGCGCAGCCGGTCGTCCTGGAGGAACTGGTGCACCGGCAGCAGCTCGATCGAGGTCACACCGAGGTCGGTGAGGTAGTCAATCATCGCCGGGTGTGCCATGCCGGCGTAGGTTCCGCGCAGGATTTCGGGGATGTCCGGGTGGGTCTGCGTCATGCCCTTGACGTGGCACTCGTAGATGATGGTTTCCTCGTCCGGAATGTTGGGGTTGCGGTCGTCGCCCCAGTCGAAGAACGGGTTGATCACCACAGACAGCATCGTGTGTCCGAGTGAGTCCTCCTCGTTGCGGCCCGTGCCCGGTTCCTCGGCGTAGATGTCGTAGGAGAACAACGAGGAGTGCTGGTCGAAGTCTCCGTCGAATGCGCGCGCGTAGGGATCGACCAGGATCTTGGACGGGTCGCACCGCTTGCCGTTGTGGGGGTCCCACGGTCCGTGGATGCGGTAGCCGTAGCGCTGACCAGGCGTGATGCCGGGAAGATAGGCGTGCCAGACAAAGTTGTCGACCTCTTCGAGCGCCACGCGGGTTTCCTCGCCAGCGTCGTCGATGAGGCACAGTTCCACCTTCTCCGCGACGGCGGAGAAGAGGGCGAAGTTGGTTCCTGCACCGTCGTAGGTGGATCCCAGGGGGTAGGCGGATCCGGGCCACACCAGCGGGGCGGGTGCGGGGGCAGATTGTTGATCAGTCATGGCGCCAATCGTATATGAGGACGTCGCCTGGTTCCTGAGCACAGCCAGCGAGCCGCAGTGAGAACGCCGAGCTATTCGCGCTCGTCGTCGCGCAAGCCCTGCAGCAGAAATGCGATCGCGCGCTCGGCGTTGGCAGGCCGGTCGCTGCCACCGGGGTTGTCACCCGTGGCCTCGGCGAGCTGGGTGGAGGATTGCTGCACGTAGGTCGCGCCGAGGGTGAGGAAGATCAATCCTTCAGCCGCGGCGAGAACATCGCTTTCCGACGTCTCATTGTCGGCGCTCCGCAGAGACTCGGCGACGATTGCATCGAGCCGGGCACCGACGGGGGAGTCGGGCTGGCTGACGGCGGAGAGCACCACCTCGGCGCCGTCGCGGTGGGCTAGAAGGGCCGAACGCACCTGTGCGCACGTTGCCTCGGGGCTGGTAGAGGGAGCGTCGATAAGCGGGGCAATGATGAGCTCAGCCAAGTTGGAGATGAGCTCCTGCTTATTCTTGATGTGCCAGTAGAGGGCGCCCGGGGCGACGCCGAGCGAGGTGGCGACTCGGCGCATGGAAACGTCGGCGAGCCCGTACTCGTCGAGAATGGCGAGGGCGGCGTGGCTAATGGTTGCCCGGGTTAACTGCATGTCGGGCAAGTTTACCGGTCGGGTGCACGGCCCTCGTTCCCGCCGAGCCCACAGGAAGTGCCCAGTTGATTGTCATGGTGCGCTCACTTGGACGTTAGATTCACCCGATTAACTGGTCTGTACGTTTTGGTGGAACTGTCCACGTATTCGGTCCTAGAGGAGATTCACCGTGCTTTTAGCTTCCCGTACCATTCGCTCCGCCGCTGCGGCTGCCGCAGTTGCTGGCCTGTCTTTCGGGCTCGCGGCCTGTGGCTCCAGCGAAGAGACCGCTTCTGGGGGGCTCTCGACAGCAGCCAGCGCACCGACGGCAGCGACGAGCGGGGAGCAGTCCCAGGCTGAGTCGGCGGCAGAGTCGACGAGCAGCGCCGCAGACCGCGAGAACGGTGACAACGGCGCGGACGCCAACAACGCCGACGGCGCCACCGTCCCGACGCTGGCGAACCCGTTTGAAAACCCGGGCCAGGCAGTGCCCTCCTTCGAGCCGCTGGAGAGCGGCAACCCGGCGAACGACGCCGACCGCGAGGAAATGCGGCGCGCGGTCGAGGCATCCTTGAACCCGGGCAGCTACGAAAAGTGGACCCGCACGCTCCTGGAGAACTCCTGCCGCAAGGTCAACGATGCGACCATGGAGCAGCTGAACCGAAGCGGCATGACGCTCGAGCAGATTGAGCAGGCCGCGCGCGCCCAGGAGCAGGCTGGCCAGGGTGTCGAGCTGCCGCGTACAGAGGTCTCGATCGACGACGTCCGCGTTGACGGCAACCGCGCCTCTGCCTCGATTACGGCGGCTAGTGCCAACGGAACCGAGACCAACACCCAGATCTTCGAGCGCGAGGACGGCCGCTGGAAGATCTGCAACTAGCGCGTTGCGCACCTGACGCACACCGGCCCCGCTGAGGAATTATTCAGCGGGGCCGGTAGCGTTAGGAGCCATGACGACTGTGACCACGGCTTCGGGAGCGCACCCCACACCCGAGCCCGACACGTCCGCACCTGCATCGCACGCATCCGCCAGCGTCCGCCGCAGGACGAGCGCCGGCGTCGGGGCGGGCGCTGGGCTGCTTGTGCTGGCACTGGTCCTCGGTAGCCTCGTCGGGGCGGTGTGGGGTGTCCTGAGGCCGGCATACGAGGTCGCGGTTCGCGAGGGCGAGGCCGTTGTCGATATGGTGGCCAGCCCGAGCAATGTCGAGTTCGCCTCCTACGGGGGGTTCGCGCTGATTACTGCCGCGATGGGGTTGATCATCGCGCTCGCGGCGTTCGCCATGCGCGATGGGATGGTATCGCCACAGGTACTCGCGTGGGTGATTGTCACAGCGGGCGCGGGGGCGTTCGCGGTGTTCACCTTCGGTGTGTGGTCGGCAGGCGTGATCTCCGCCCAGCCCGGTCACGGCGAACTAATCGAGGGCGCCGTCTTCCACGTCGTGCCGCCGCTGCGGCCGGGAGTTGCGTGGCTTACCGGGCCTTTTACTGCATCACTGGCGTACTGGATCCTCGCCGTGGTGAGCCCGGCGCCCGACGCGGACGAGCGCGATCTGGACGAGCGCGAAGATGACGACAGTCGCGCTGGTGCAGCTAACGCCCCCGCGGCCAGTTGACCACTGAGTGGCCGTTGCACTGAGTGCTGACGGCGTCGACGGCGCCGAGGATCGCCACGAGCGACGACAGCACGAAGTTGTGCAGTTGGCTCGACGTCATTCCGCGGTTGATCAAACACGTCGTTTCAACATGCAGGTGATAGGCACCGTCGAACGTGTGGAGGTAGGCGCGCAGCCCGGCGCAGCGCTCGTTGACGGAGTTGCACATCAGCCACAGCGGGAGGAATCCCTCGGTGCGGCCGGTGTCCCACATCGCGGTGATGCGCGCGTAATCGTCCGCATCAATGCACGCCGCAAACGGAATGCCGTTGACACCGGTTGCCACGACGTCGTCGTCGGTGACGGAGTACGCGAAATCCAACGTCTCGAAGACGTCCTCAAGCTCTGCCATACTCACCGGTTGGGTGCGGGTCTCGCGAGCGGCGATACCGGGGTCGCTATCGTCGTCATCACCCACCTCGTCGGCCGCGTAGTAGTCCGGGGCGCCGTCGACGTCGAGCTGCTGGCCGCGCGGCAGGTGCCGCGACGACGGGTGGCGCCCAAGCAAAGCGTCGGCGTCCTGGGCGCGGATGAGCGTCGGCGGCAGCGGCTGGTCAAACTCGACCGGGAGGAAACCCTCGCGCAGCTGGAGGGAAAAAGCCGCCATGTGCTCGAACGCGTCGCACAGCTCCTCCAGGAGCTGCTCGTCCGTCAGCCCGTGCCGGGTGCGGATCCCGGAGCGCAGGTGCACGTCGATGTCGCCGGAATCGTTGAGCCTGTACGACGCCGTCGGCCCCACCCGGTCGTGGTTCCACGTGTTGAGGAACGTGGCCAACGCCGGGCTGAACCCGAAGTCGATGGGGATGCGCTGGGTGCAGTCGATAACCAGCATGAGCGGCTTTTCGTAGCTGATCCACGCGGTGGCGATGAAGGTGTGGGTCGATACGACCACCCTGTCCGGGCGCGATGAAATCTCAAAACCCAACGTTCTTGCGGCACGGGCGACACGCTCGAGTGTGACCTCAGCGGGGCGCAGTCCCACCCCCGCGGGGATGCCCTGGGCTCGGTGTTTGGCCATGTGCGCTCGCACCCTCCTTCAGCAGTCGTACCGCAGCGGTGTGCACCCCCGGTGCGCCCAGGGAGAACCATCTGTCACTTCGAGCATAAGCAACACCATCATCAGCGGTAAAGGGCACCCACCTTTGCACGGCTCCGGCCGCGGCGACGGGCGGTACCCATTCCCAGCCCGCGGGAGGAGAAACCCTACAATGAACGGGTATTACCCGACTTCGGCGAGAGGCGACATCGACCATGGAGAATTTGCTCACTGTGACCGACTTGCGCGGACACACTCCCACGACGAGCGAGCTGCGCCGCGTGCTGCCGCGCGGGGGCGTCGACGTCGCTTCCGTCCTCGGCACTGTCGGCCCGATCATCGACGCCGTGCGCGAGCGCGGCGCCGAGGCCGCGCTCGAATACGGGGAGCAATTCGACCGGATCCGCCCGCCCGCGGTGCGGGTGCCGGACGAGATCGTGCGCCGCGCGATTGAGACCCTGGACGCCGACGTCCGTGCCGCACTCGAGGAGTCGATCACGCGCATCCGCGCCGTGCACCGCGACCAGGTGCCGGATAGCCACACGACCACGCTCGCGCCGGGCGCGGAGGTCACCGAGGTCTTCGTGCCGGTGCGCCGCGTCGGCCTGTACGTCCCTGGCGGCAAGGCCGTCTACCCTTCCAGCGTGCTCATGAACGTCATTCCTGCCCAGGAGGCCGGAGTGGAGTCCATGGTCGTGTGCTCGCCGCCGCAGGAGGAGTTCGACGGCTGGCCGCACCCGACGACGCTGGCGGCGTGCGCGCTTTTGGGTATCGAGGAGATGTGGGCTGTTGGTGGTGCGCAGGCGATCGCTCTCATGGCCTACGGTGATGACGCGCACGAGCTCGAGCCCGTGGACAAGGTCACTGGTCCCGGAAACATCTTCGTCGCCGCGGCGAAGCGCCTGGTCAATGGAGTGGTCGGGATCGATGCGGAGGCTGGTCCGAGCGAGATCGCGGTCATCGCGGACGACTCCGCGGACGCCACCTTCGTCGCCGCCGACCTCGTCTCGCAGGCGGAGCACGATGAGCAGGCGGCGTCGGTGCTGATCACCGATTCGCCGGAGCTCGCCGAGCGCGTCGCCGCCGAGGTCGACCGCCTCGCCGGACTCACGCTCAACTCCGGGCGTGCCACCTCCGCGCTCGGTGGCCCGCAGTCCGGCGTTGTGCTTGTCGACGACATGGACACAGCCGTCGCCGTCGCCGACGCCTATGCCGCGGAGCACCTGGAGATCCACACCCGCAACGCCCGGGAGCTCGCCCGCCGCATCGCTAACGCCGGCGCGATCTTCGTCGGCCCGTACTCCCCGGTGCCCCTGGGCGATTACGCCGCCGGATCCAACCACGTGTTGCCCACCTCCGGCACGGCGCGCTTCACTGCGGGTCTGACCACGCACACATTCCTCAAGCCGGTCAACCTCATTGAGTACGACCGTGCCGCGCTCGCCGAGATCGGCCCGCACATCGTCACCCTCGCGGCAGCGGAGCAGCTGCCCGCCCACGGTGAGTCGATCACGGTGCGCGGAATCGGCACGGCAGGAAGAGGGGAGTAGATGCAATTCTCAGAAGGGACCCTGGCGGCGTCGACAAGCATTGATGCCCTCCCGCTGCGCGGCGAACTGCGTGGAAAGTCCGCGTACGGCGCGCCCCAGCTCTCGGTGCCCGTGGCACTGAACACGAACGAGAACCCGTACCCGCCGTCCCCGGCGCTGATCGCAGATCTCGTTGCGGAGACCAAGCGCCTTGCTGAATCTCTCAACCGCTACCCGGAGCGCGATTCCGTCGAGCTGCGCGAAGACCTTGCCGCGTACGTGTCGAAGCAGACCGGCGTGCGCGTGAGCCGGGACAATCTGTGGGCGGCGAACGGATCGAACGAGATCCTCCAGCAGCTGCTGCAGGCATTCGGCGGCCCGGGGCGCAGCGCTATGGGATTCGCCCCCAGCTATTCCATGCACCCGATTCTCTCCGCTGGCACGCAGACGGAGTTTCTCGCCGTCGAGCGCGGCGCGGACTTCACCATCGACATGGAGGTCGCGCTCGAACAGATCGCGCAGCAGCGTCCCGACATTGTCTTCGTCACCACGCCGAACAACCCCACCGGCGATGTCACCGAGCTCGCTGACATTGAGCGGTTGATCGAGGCCACCGAAGGCATTGTCATCGTCGACGAGGCCTACGCGGAGTTCTCCCCGTCGCCCTCGGCTGTCCAGCTCATCGAGCGGTACCCGGACAAGCTCGTCGTCTCGCGCACGATGTCGAAGGCATTCGATTTCGCGGGCGGCCGGCTCGGTTACTTTGTGGCCGCCCCCGCATTTGTCGAGGCCGTCATGCTCGTGCGCCTGCCCTACCACCTGTCGGTGCTCTCTCAGGCGGCGGCGCGGGTTGCGCTGCGGCACGCTGATGAGACTCTGGCGACCGTCGACAAGCTTGCGCGCGAGCGCGACAGGGTGCGCGCCGGGCTCGAGGACATAGGGTACGAGGTCGCGCACAGCGAGTCGAACTTCCTGTTCTTCGGGAACTTTGCCGACTCACACGAGGCATGGCAGGCGTTCCTCGACCGCGGGGTACTCATCCGCGACGTCGGGGTGCCGGGGCGCCTGCGTGTCACGATCGGTCTCGACCACGAGAACGATGCATTTCTCGACGTAGCAAAGGACGTAGCCCATGACTAAGCGAATCGGAACCGCCACACGGACCACCTCTGAGTCCGATATCCACGTGGAGATCAACCTCGACGGCTCCGGTGTCGTCGAAATCGCCACAGGCCTGCCGTTTTTCGACCACATGCTCACCGCCTTCGGCACCCACGGTTCATTCGACCTCGTGGTGCGTGCCTCCGGGGACACCCACATCGACGCGCACCACACCATCGAGGACACCGCCATCACCTTGGGCTGGGCGCTTCTCGACGCCCTCGGGGACAAGCGCGGCATCCGTCGCTTCGGCTCGTGCCTGCTGCCGATGGACGAGACCCTCGTCGAATCGGTGGTGGACATCTCAGGCCGACCCTACTTCGTTATGAACGGAGAGCCCGACCACATGATCCACCAGATCATCGGTGCTCACTACGCCACCGTGATCAACGAGCACTTCTTCGAGACGCTCGCGCAGAACGCGCGGCTGACGCTGCACGTCAACGTCCGCTACGGCCGCGACCCGCACCACATCACGGAAGCTGAGTACAAGGCCGTGGCCCGGGCGCTGCGCGCTGCAGTAGAGTCCGACCCCAGAGTCACGGGCGTTCCCTCCACCAAGGGCGCGCTGTAGAACAAGGGAGATTGCCAGACTGACACAATCGGGAAGGAGCCGCGCGTGTTGGCGCGTTCCCGCACCGCAAAGGTGCTTACCCCAGACGAGGTTGAGGCTGTTACGAGCCCGTGGAAAGCCCGAGGGCTCATTGCCACTCTGGTCGCCGTTGCCGCCGCCTTCGGCGCGTGGTCGCTGCTTTTGCCCGTCGTGCCGACCGCGGTTTTGGACGAGGGCGGATCCGAACGACTCGCCGGTGCCAGCACAGGAGTGTTCATGCTGGCGACGGTGATCACCCAAGTGTTCATCCCCGCCGTCTTGCGCCGGCTTGGCTACCGCGTGGTGATCGCGGTGTCCTCAGTGCTGCTGGGAGTGCCCGCGCTGTTCCTCGCCATCGGGTTGGACGCCCCGATCGTGCTCGCCGTCAGCCTGGTCCGCGGCGTCGGTTTCGGAGCACTGAGCGTGGCAGAAGCCGCCATCATCGCGGAGCTGGTTCCCAAACGCCTGCTGGGGCGCACGGCTGGCATCTTCGGCGTGTGCGTCGGTGCCGCGCAAATGGTGTGTTTGCCGCTGGGGCTGTGGCTTGCCGAATCAGTGGGCTACCCGCCGGTCTTTTTCCTGGCCACACTGATCGGGCTGCTCAGCCTGGTGGCCTGCATCTTCATTCCGACCATTGCACGCCACGCCGTAGTCGACGCAGACCTGACCACCGTGCGCGTGCCAATGTGGCGGCTTGTGGCGGTGCCGATGTTGGCGCTGATGTTTGTCACTACCGCGTACGGCGCGGTGGCAACCTTCCTGCCCGTTAGCGTCCGCGAGCTCGACGCGGCGGCTGGGGCGACGCTCGCTGGCGTGCTGCTAGCCGTGCTCAATTTCGCAGCCATGGTGGGGCGCTACTTCGCCGGCGTGGTGCTCGACCGCCGCGGCGTACCGGGCACGGTCATGATCCCGTTCCAGGTCACCGCTGCCGCCGGTATCGCCGTCATCGCCGCCGTCCTGTTCACGGGTGCATCGCAGTGGTGGCTCGTGCTTGCTGCCCTGCTCTACGGCGCCGGGTTCGGAGCGGTGCAAAACGAGGCGCTGACCCAGCTGTTCTACCGCCTGCCCAAATCGAAGGTCTCGGAAGCGTCGGCGATGTGGAACATCGCCTTCGATTCCGGCACCGGAATCGGATCAATGGCCTACGGGCTGGTGCTGGTTTACGTGACACTGGGGCAGATGTACACGCTTGCCACAGCTGTCATTCTGATCGGAGTGGCCGTGACGCTGACTGACCGTAGCCTGGGCCGCAACCGCGTGGCCGACGTGGACAACCTGCGCGTGCGCCTGCGCTCTGTGCACGCCCCCGGATTCCGCCGGCGGGACGGGCGCTAAAGTATCAGCTATGACGTCACCGCTTGCACAGCCCCACGTTGCGCTGCTCGACTACGGCGCCGGAAACCTCCGCTCAGCCCAACGCGCCCTCGAGCACGTCGGGGCGCAGGTCACCATCACCCAAGACGCCGCGGTAGCCGTCGAGGCGGACGGCCTCGTGGTCCCGGGCGTGGGTGCGTACGACGCCTGCATGCGCGGATTGCGCGCGGTGAACGGCCCCCGCATTGTCGGCCAGCGCCTCGCTGGCGGGCGGCCGGTCCTGGGGATCTGCGTCGGGCTCCAGGTCATGTTCGAGCGTGGTGTCGAGCACGGCGTGACCACGCAAGGGCTGGGGGAGTGGCCCGGGGTCGTCGAGAAGCTCGATGCGGATGTGCTGCCCCACATGGGGTGGAACACCGTGGAGATCGCCGACGGCTCGGAGATGTTTGCCGGGCTCGATCCGCAGACGCGTTTCTACTTCGTGCACTCCTACGGCGTGCGTGACTGGACGCTGCCCGCTGACGAGTTCATCGCCGCCCCCCGAGTCTCATGGGCGCAGCACGATCGCAGCAGGTTCGTGGCGGCCGTGGAAAACGGCCCGCTGTGGGCGACCCAGTTCCACCCCGAAAAGTCAGGCGAGGCCGGCCTCGAGCTGATGCGAAATTGGTGCCGGACGCTTGGATAGAATGGCCACTATGGATTTCACACTTCTTCCCGCTGTTGATGTCGTCGACGGCCAGGCCGTGCGCCTGGACCAGGGTGAGGCCGGGACTGAAAAGGTCTACGGCGCGCCACTCGAGGCGGCTCTGCAGTGGCAGGAGCAGGGCGCGCAGTGGCTGCACTTCGTGGACTTGGACGCCGCGTTTGGCCGCGGTTCCAACCACGAGATGATGGCGGAGATCACCCGCCAGCTTGATATCGACGTCGAGCTCACCGGCGGCATCCGCGATGACGCGTCTCTCGAGCGCGCCCTGGGCACCGGCGCGCGCCGCGTGAACATCGGCACGGCCGCCTTGGCCAACCCCGATTGGACCGTGGACGTGCTCAAGCGCTACGGCGACAAAATCGCGCTCGACATCGCAGTGCGCCAGGAGGACGGCCAGTGGCGGGTCAAGGGCAACGGGTGGACCACCGACGGTGGTGACCTGTGGGAGACGATTGAGTTTTTCGACCAGGCCGGCTGCACCCGCTTCGTGGTCACCGACGTCAGCCGTGACGGCGCGCTGACCGGGCCGAACGTCGAATTGCTGCGCGAGGTCTCGGCGGCGACAGACGCTTTCGTCACCGCCTCCGGCGGCATCGCCACGCTTGCCGACGTCACGTCGCTCGCCGAGTTCGTCGACGAGGGCATCGATTCGGCCATCATCGGCAAGGCACTCTACGAGCACCGGTTCACCCTGCGCGAAGCGCTCGACGCCGTCGCCCGAGGCGGCGCGGAGGAGGGTCTCTAACGTGATCTGCACGCTCGACCAACCATCGGACAGGACGCGTTAGGGTGACGAATATGGATTCCCGGAGTCGCAACCTTGCACTGGCCGAGGAGATTGTCGACGAAGCGCGTACGTTGTTCGTCTCCCACCTCGGGGCTGCACCCGCGCTGTTTAAGAGCGACGGTGCTTTTGCCACCGCCGCCGACGTGGCCATCGAATCGCTGTTGCGCCAGAAGCTGACTGCCGCCACCGGCATCCCGGTCTACGGCGAGGAACAGGGCGGAACCCTCAACACTGACGCCTGCTGGGTGGTCGACCCCATCGACGGGACCTCGAACTATTCCTCGGGTAACCCGAACTGCTCGATCCTCGTCTCGCTCGTCGAGAACGGCCAACCGGTCATCGCGATCACCGACATCCCGCTCATGGACATGCGCCTGACCGCCATCGAGGGCCACCCCGTGCACCTCAACGGCAGCGCGCTGCCGCCGGTGAGTGACGAAAATGTTGCCGCCTCCCAGGTCGGTGTCGGCTCGGTGCGCTCGCCCGCCTCCGAACGCTTCCCGGCAGGAGTGCGCCTCAATGTAATGGGCACGCTCGCTGAGACCGATCTGCGTCCGCGTATCTCCGGTTCTGTCGGGGTGGACTTCGCGTTCGTCGCGCAGGGCATCTACCAGGCCGCCGTGAGTTTCTCGCCCCACCTGTGGGACAATTGCTCCGGGATCCTGCTGTCCCGCTGCGCCGGCGCCGTGGTGACCGGTCCCGACGGGGAGCCGTGGAAGATCGGTTCCGTCGGAGCGATCGCCGGGACCCGCAGGGCGCATCGCATCGCCCTCAGTACGATGAAATCAGTCAGCTCCAACTAACGGGCCGGTGCCGCGAGCACGGCCGGGACAACACAGAAGGGTGCGGTGCCTGTCATGGGAGTCTCCGTTCGCGTCATTCCTTGCCTCGACGTCGATGACGGCCGGGTGGTCAAGGGCGTCAACTTCGAGAACCTGCGCGACGCCGGCGACCCCGTCGAGTTGGCCAAACGCTACAACGATCTTGGCGCCGACGAACTGACGTTCCTCGACGTCACCGCCTCCTCCCAGGGGCGCGGCACGATGCTCGAGGTGGTGCGCCGCACCGCCGACCAAGTGTTCATCCCGCTCACCGTCGGCGGCGGCGTGCGCACGGCTGACGACGTCCGCGAGTTGCTGCGCGCCGGCGCCGACAAAGTCAGCGTTAACACCGCAGCAATCGCACAGCCCAGCCTGCTGCGCTCGCTCTCCGAGGAGTTCGGCGCGCAGTGCATTGTGTTGTCCGTCGACGCGCGCCGCGTGCCCGAGGGCGGGCGCCCGCAGCCGTCCGGGTTCGAGGTCACCACTCACGGCGGGCGCCGCTCCGCAGGCATCGATGCCATCGAGTGGGCCCGCACGGGACAAGACCTGGGCGTGGGTGAGATCTTGCTCAACTCCATGGACGGCGACGGCACCAAGGCGGGGTTCGACCTCGAACTGGTGCGCGCGGTGCGCGAGGCGGTCTCGATCCCGGTGATTGCTTCCGGCGGTGCCGGAGCAGTGGAGCACTTCCCGCCGGCGGTTAAGGCGGGCGCGGACGCGGTGCTTGCAGCATCGATCTTCCACTTCGGTGAAGTTACTATCGGCGAGGTCAAGGACGCTTTGCGCGCGGCAGGAGAGGTGGTTAGGTGACCGCGATTGAGGAGTTCGAGCTCGATCCCGGCGTCGCAGCCCTGCTCAAGCGCAACGCCGCAGGCCTCGTGCCCGCGATCGTCCAGGAGGAGGGCACCGGAGAGGTTCTCATGATGGCGTGGATGGATGACCATGCGCTCGCGCACACGCTGGCAACTCGCCGCGCCACCTATTTTTCCCGCTCGCGTAACGAATACTGGGTCAAAGGGCTGACCAGCGGGCATACCCAGCATGTTGAGTCCGTGCGGCTCGATTGCGATGGCGACACGATCCTGCTCAGCGTCAGACAGACGGGCGCGGCGTGCCACACGGGTGCGCACTCCTGCTTCGATGTCACGACGTTGCTGGAGGGCAGCGACAATGACTGATGCTCCCGACACCCGGCGGCCGCGTTCTTCTCGGTTGTCCGACCTCGGTGCACTGCTTATGGCGCTCGGCGGGCTGGTTGTTGCGGGTACGTCGCGCGCGACCTGGATGACGGTGCAGTACTTCGACGACCGCGCCGGCGCCGGCTCGAGGGTGCTCACCGGTTCTGACTGGTCAACGGAGGCAACTGCGGTTGCGCTCCTGCTGATTGCGGCCGCTGTTGCGGCGGTTGCTTTGCGACGCCTCGGGCGCCGCATCGTTGGCGTCATCGCCGCCGTCGCTGCCGCCGCTGCCGCCTTCGTGCCCGCCAGGTTGCTGGTGTCCGGCGCCGACTACGGCCGCGTGCATGCGCTGCTTACAGCGGGATACGACGACATGCAGGCGGCCTCCGGGTCGCGCTCCGATGCCATTGCCAGCTGGGCTGAGATCACGGGCGTCACCGTTGACCCGCTGTACCCCTCGCTGGTGCTGCTCGGCTTCGCTCTCGCCGCAATCGGCGGTGCGCTGGTCGCGCTGCGCCCGGGCGGCGACGCCGCGACAATGAACAAGTACGAGAAGGAATCGGTGCGCCGCGCGAAGATCGAAGATGACTTGGTGTCGAGTCCAGACTCCGGTCGCGTGATGTGGGACGCGATCGACGCCGACCTCGATCCCACTGATCCAGCCGGTTCCGCCGATCCCACCGATCGACACGGTGGCGTCGCGGGCGGCACCCAGCCGCGGAACATATAAGTACACCAGATACCCCCGCCTAATTTCGCAGCCCACACACGTGGCTATACCCTTGAGCCAGGTGAGTTTTACTTTGCCGGTACTCCGACGAGAGGGGTGGTGGGGATGGGCACGATGGAATCTGCCGTCAGTGTCGTATCCGGCGTGCTTCGCGACGTCGAGCGGCGCGAGGCCGTCATCCCCTTCCAAGACATCAAGGCGCGCTCGCGCGCTATGGCACCTACTCGCGATGCCACGGGTGCCCTGCTGCGCTCCGGATGCGGCGTCATCGTCGAGATCAAGCGCACTTCTCCCGTCTACGGGCCAACCGCGCCGTTTTCCGCCTCGGGCCACTCCGTCGAAGATGTCGCCGGCGCCATTGAAAGTGGCGGCGCCCACCTGATCGCCTGCCAAACAGAGCGGTTGCGCTTTGGCGGGTCACTGCTGGACATGGCGGCGGCACGCGAGGCCGTTCAGCTTCCTATGGTGTGCCGTGACGTCATCGTCGACCCGTACCAGATTCATGAGGCACGCTGCTACGGCGCCGACATGATTCCGCTCCAGGTGGGCATCCTCGAGCAGGCTCGCCTTGAGGCGCTGCTCGACCGCGCGGAAAGCCTAGGAATGGCAGTCATGGCCGAGGTGCGCAGCCCCGAAGACGCCGACCGCGCGCTGAAGGCGGGTGCCCGCATTATCGCCGTGAACTCGTGGAGTTTCGACACCAACGCGCTCAACCGCGACGCATTCGCCGAGATCGCCCCGGGTCTGCCCACGGAGGTGATCAAGATCAGCCTGGGTGGTGTGCGCAGTCCGCGCGACCTTATCGACGCCGCCGCATGCGGTGCCGATGCCGTCCTCGCAGCCGAGGCCGTGATGAGCCAAGGCGATATCTTCGCCGCGACGCGCCGCCTCGCCGCGGCGGGCCAACACCCGGCGTGCCCGTCGCGCTCCTGACGTCTCATCCCCTGTCTGCGGGGCACTCATCCCCATATCCCGGGCGATAGGGCACACTATGGGGCGTGGAAACGATGATTCTGGCTAATATTCCGTCCCCGCCGCAGGGCGTGTGGCACCTCGGGCCGATCCCGATCCGGGCCTACGCGCTATGCATCATCACCGGGGTGATCGTGGCGCTGTGGTTGACCAACCGACGCTATACCGCACGCGGTGGAAATCCGGACGTGGTGTGGGATGCGGCGATCGTGGCCATCCCCGCCGGCATCATTGGTGGGCGTTTGTACCACGTCATCACGGACTACGACAAGTATTTCGGCGAGGGCAAAAACCCGTGGCAGGCGCTCAACGTCAGCGGCGGCGGGCTGGGCATCTGGGGCGCGATCGCGCTGGGCACCCTGGCGGTCTGGCTGCTGTTTCGTCACAAGGGCCTGCCCCTTGCTCCGTTTGCGGATGCCGCCGCGCCCGCGGTCATCCTGGCCCAAGGCATCGGGCGGCTCGGCAACTGGTTCAACCAAGAACTCTACGGCCGCCCGACGGACGTGCCGTGGGCGCTCGACATCTACTACCGCGCAGACCCCGAGGGCAATTTCGCTCCGCTGACGGGCCGGTCGACGGGAGAAGTCATCGCGAGCGTGCACCCGACGTTCCTCTACGAGCTCATCTGGAACCTTTTTGTGTTCGCACTGCTGCTGTGGGCGGACCGCCGGTTCCGTCTCGGCCACGGAAGGGTGTTCGCCCTCTACGTTGCGGGTTACTCCTTCGGCCGTTCGATCGTGGAACTCATGCGTGCCGACGAAGCGAACCTCATCCTGGGACTGCGGGTCAACACGTGGGTCAGCGCCATCTGGTTCGTCGTTGCGCTGGTTATCTTCTTCACTCTCTCCCGCGGCCGGGAGACGCCCCGCGAGGTTGACCCGGAGTTCAACGCCGGGGAAGGCACTGAGCCAGACAGTGCAGCGGCACCGGCCACGGGGGAGTACCGTAGTGGCGTAACGATTCACACCCCGAGCAGCCCCGATAGGTAAATAGGTTGGTAGAACGTGGATAGAAAAACCAAGATTGTCTGCACTCTCGGTCCCGCTGTCGCAAGCGCGGACGCGATCCTCGGCCTCGTTCGCGACGGCATGGATGTGGCCCGCCTGAACTTCTCGCACGGCGACCACGCGGATCACGAGCAGAACTACCGCTGGGTGCGCAAGGCCACCGACCAGACCGGCCGCGCCGTCGGCATTCTCGCCGACCTGCAAGGCCCGAAGATTCGCCTCGGCCGTTTTGCAGAGGGGCCGACGTACTGGGAGACAGGGGAGGAAGTCCGGATCACCGTCGAGGGCGTCCCTGGCACGCACGACCGCGTTTCGACGACGTACAAGAACCTCGCTAAGGACGCCAAGCCGGGCGATCGCTTGCTTGTCGACGACGGTAAGGTCGCCCTCGTGGTCACCTCCGTCGACGGCAACGACGTCGTTGCCAAGGTCACCGAAGGCGGCCCGGTCTCCAACAACAAGGGTGTCTCCCTGCCGGGCATGGACATCTCCGTGCCGGCATTGTCGGACAAGGACAAGGACGACCTCCGCTTCGCGCTGCGCCTCGGCGTCGACGTCGTCGCGCTGTCGTTCGTGCGCTCGCCGTCGGATATCGATCTGGTCCACGAGATCATGGACGAGGTGGGGCGCCGCGTTCCCGTCATCGCAAAGCTGGAAAAGCCCGAGGCTGTCGAAGCTCTCGAATCGATCATCCTCGCCTTCGACGCGGTCATGGTCGCCCGCGGTGACCTGGGTGTGGAAATCCCCTTGGAGCAGGTCCCGCTGGTGCAGAAGCGCGTGATCCAGATTGCGCGCGAGAACGCCAAGCCTGTCATTGTCGCCACGCAGATGCTCGACTCCATGATTGAGAACTCCCGGCCGACCCGTGCGGAGGCCTCCGACGTGGCCAACGCGGTGCTCGACGGCGCGGACGCCGTCATGCTCTCCGGCGAGACCTCGGTGGGCGTGGACCCGCACAACGTCGTGCGCACCATGAGCCGCATCGTTGCTGTCGCAGAGTCCATGGGTAGCGTGCCGCCGCTGAACCACATTCCGCGCACGAAGCGCGGCGTGATCTCGTACTCGGCGAACGACATCGCCAACCGCCTGCACGCCCGCGCGATCGTGACGTTTACGACTTCCGGCGATACGGCGCGCCGCGTCGCACGTTTGCACCCCGATCTGCCACTGCTCGTGTTCACGCCGATCCAGCAAGTGCGTTCCCAACTCGCGCTGACCTGGGGTGCAGAGACCTTCCTGTGCCCGGATGTCACCGGAACCGATGACATGGTGCGCGCTGTCGATGAGTACCTTCTCGCGATGGATCAGTACAACGAGGGCGACACGATGGTCATCGTCGCCGGCACCCCGCCGGGAATCCCCGGTACCACGAACACCATCCTGGTCCACCAGTTGGGAGAAGACACCACGCGCAGCTCCGCCCAGTCGCGGGAGATCTAAACCAGATCAGGCCTGGCAAACGTGCCCCACCACCAGTCAACCCAGCCTTGGGTTTCTGGGTGGTGGGGCACAGTCATTTCTGCACCATTCACCCATACCTGATCGACCGGACTGATGCCGTGCAAGGCGTTGAGGAACCACAGCGGGCGGGTAGGGCTGAGCTGGCCGTGCTCGATTGCGACTCCGGTTTCGATCGCACGGCGCACCACCTGTGAACGCGTAATGGAAGGCAAGGCCGTAGCAGTGGGAACCACGAGAGTGTCCCCGCGCCAGCCAACGAGTGCGCCTGTGGTCGTCTCGGCGAGGTGATCCAAGGCCACGTCGTCGGTCCCAGGCGCGCAGTATGCAGCGCGGTGGCTCGCGAGGCGCTGCAGGTCGGGACCCTTCACCAACGGTGCCGTGCGAGGTTCCGGCCAACCCTGCTGCGGCAGCGTGAGCGCTGTCGTGGTGCGGAGCGCAGGGGCGGGGCGGATTTCCAGGTAGATCCGGCAGGCGGCGAGCATAATCCGCGGGAAGAGATCGCCGGGCTGATCCAGCAGTTCCAACGCCTGGGCCCACAGGGCGTCGGGAAGCTGCCCTGCGGTGTGCTCGAACCGGGCGCGGTGTGCGTCGAAGCCGCTGAGTGTGCCGTTGCGGTGGCGCCACGAATCCACGCACGCAACCTCGTCCCAGTGCTTCGCATCGAGTGCGGGTTCGGTGTGAGGAACCCAGGCGTTGTCCCATACGTAGCGAGTCACTGGGTTGCCCCCGGTGAGGGCATGCCCGGCGCCGGGCCCGACAAAGCTGCTAGGACCGCGTCTGCCTTGAGATGCATCTCGGCGTATTCGGCGTCCGCCTCGGAATCCCACACAATTGCGCCGCCGGCGCCGACGGTCAGAGTTCGGCCGTCCTTGACCGCGGTGCGGATGACAATGTTGAGGTCCGCCGAGCCGTCGAAGCCGAGGTAACCGATCGTTCCCGAATACACCCCGCGGGGGCCGGCCTCGAGCTCGTCGATGATCGCGCAGGTGCGCTCCTTCGGTGCACCCGTCATGGAACCTCCGGGGAACGTGGCGCGGATGAGATCGACGAGACTCACGTCGCGGCGCAGCGTCCCCGTGACGGTGGAGACGAGCTGGTGCACGGTAGCGAAGCTCTCCACCGCCATCAGCTTCGGCACCGCGACCGAGCCGAACTCGCACACCCGGCCAAGGTCGTTGCGCACAAGATCGACGATCATGAGGTTTTCGGCGCGGGTCTTGGGGTCGTCGTAAAGCGAATGCGGCTCGGCGCTACGAGAGATTGTGCCTTTGATGGGTTTGGTCTCCACGCGGCGTCCGCGAACGGTGAGGAAGCGCTCGGGGGAGCTGCACAGGATCTCGCGGGCGCCGAACGAAAGGTAGGCGGCGTAGGGCGCGGGATTTCCGCGGCGTAGGCTGCGATACACACTGAATCCGTCTGCGGCAGCGTCGCTTTCGCAGTGGGTGGAGACGGCGTCGGTCAGGCACACCTCGTAGGAGTCACCCCGCGCCAGCGCAGTTTTGATCCGGTCGAACCTGTCGCGGTACTCCGCCCGCGTCATGCGCCAGGATCCGGGCATGAGCGACGCTGGATCCGCCGCCTCGCCGGGTGCATGCTTGACGACGCAACGCAGACAACCGCGCAGCTCATCCACGAGCGCGATTGCTTCGGCGTCGGACTCTGCCGCGTCGTGCAGCGCGAGGCAGTGGGCGACGCTGGCGGAGTGGTCGTAGACGACGAACGCCTGTGGTCGCACGAAGTATGCGTCCGGGCCTTCTGCCTGGTGGCTAGGACGAAAACCGGGCAGCGTCAGCGCCGCGCACTCGTACCCGAGGTAGCCCAGCCAGCCGCCGATAAACGGCAGAGCAGGCACGCCTGTGGTGTCGATTGCGTCATCGAGCTGCGCGTCCAGTTGGGCGAGGATGTCCGGGCCTGCGTCCCCGAGGCGGTAGGAGAGCGTACGGGCCTGGGAGCCGCGGGTCGTGCCGAGGATGCTGAACCCCTCCCCGGTGGCGGAATCGAGCCAGAAAACATCGGAGTCCGGGGCTGCGTCGCGAAGCTCTGCGATGGTGCGTTCGCAGTCGAGGTCGATGCTCTCGCTGCGGTGCAGCACCCGCCACGTGGTTCGAGGTGTGCGTTTCGCCCGAGGTGAGGTGGACGCGGGTGCGTCTGAGGCGTCGGAAAGCGAAGCGAGCCCGAGGAAGTTGCGGATGAGTTGTTCGCCGTGGTCGCTGAGGACGGACTCCGGGTGAAACTGCACTCCCCAGTGATTCGTCCCGGCGATGCGCAGGGCTTGAATCACCCCATCCTCGCTGCGGGCGTGGACCTCGATGCGGTGTGGTTCAGTCGGCTCGGCGACACGCAGCGAGTGGTAGCGCACCGCCGCGAAACCTTGGGGCAATCCATTGAAGATGCCCTGCCCGCTGTGGGTGATGGTCGATACCTGCCCGTGGTGCGGTTGTGTCGCACCGATGCTGCCGCCGGCGAGCAGCGCGAGCCCTTGGTGTCCCAAACACACACCGAGCACGGGGAGGTCACTGGCCGCTTCGATCACCAGGCGCGATCCGGCGAAATCCGCCGGGCTGGCCGGGGTGCCGGGGCCAGGGGAGATCACCACGTGAGTGAACTCCCCGCCGCGCACGCGGGAATCGATGCCGAGTGCTGCGACGTCGTCGGCACGCACGACCAGTGGCGCGGACCCCGCCGCGGAGGCGATGAGGTGCGCCAGGTTGTGCGTGTAGGAGTCGCGATTGTCGACGAGCAGAATCACCGCGAGATCGGAGTGGGCTCGATCTTCCACACCTCGGTGGCGTAGTCGCGGATGGTGCGGTCGGAGGAGAAGCGGCCGGATTCGCAGATGCTGGTCCAGCACATCCGCGCCCAGGCCAGCGGGTCCTCCTCGTAGTCGCGGGCCATCCGGTCACGGGTATCGCGGTAGTCCGCGAAATCGCCGAGAACGTAGTACAGGTCGGGGGTCTCCCAGCCGTTGCCGTCGAGAAGCGAGCCGCGGATGTCGTGGAACGCGCCGGTGCCGGCGTCGTCGAGGGTGCCGTCGACAAGCGCATCCAGGGCTCTCTTGAGACCGGGGACCTGGTCGTAGGCGGCCTGCGGGATGTACATTTCGCGCAGTCCGGGCAGCTGCTCCTCGCGGGCGCCGAAGATGTAGGCGTTGTCCTCGCCCACGGCGTCGACGATCTCGACGTTCGCGCCGTCCATGGTGCCGAGGGTGAGCGCGCCGTTCATCATGAACTTCATGTTCGAGGTACCGGATGCTTCCTTGCCAGCGGTGGAGATCTGCTCGGAGACGTCCGTTGCGGGGATGATGCGCTCGGCCGGGGAGACGTTGTAGTTCTCCACGAAAACCACGCGGATAACCGAGGAAACCTGCGGGTCGTTGTTGACCACCTCGCCGATGGCGTTGATGAGTTTGATGATGCCCTTTGCGCGCGTGTAGCCGGGAGCAGCCTTCGCACCGAAGATGAAGGTTCGCTTCGGAATGTCGGTTTCGCCGTCTTCCTTGATGCGGAAGTACAGGTCGAGAATGTAGAGCGCGTTCATTAGCTGGCGCTTGTACTCGTGAAGGCGCTTGATCTGGGTGTCGAAGATCGAATCGGTGTCGATCTCGTCGCCCTGGTGGTCGGCCAGCCACGCAGCGAAGTCAGCTTTGTTGGCTGCCTTGATCGCCTGCAGTTCCTCCATCACCGAGTCGTCCTCGGCGAAGTGGCGCAGCTCCGTGAGCTTGCTCAGATCCGTGGCCCACTCGTCGTTGCCGGCGAGGCGGTCGAGTAGGGCAGAGAGCTTCGGGTTGCACATGCGCAGCCAGCGGCGCGGGGTGACACCGTTGGTCTTGTTGTTGAACTTCTCCGGGTAGAGGTCGTGCCAGAAGCTCAGGGTGTCGCGTTTGATGATGTCGGTGTGTAGAGCTGCGACACCGTTGATCGAGTACGAGGCGTACGCAGCAATCCACGCCATGTGCACCTGGCCGTCGTGGACGGGGGCGTGGTGTTCGGCGGTCTCCGGCGCGACGCCGCGGGCTTCCATATCGAGGCGGTAGCGGCGGTCGATTTCGACGATGATTTCCCAGATGCGCCAGAACAGCTGCTTGAAGATGGCCACGTCCCAGGTCTCCAGGGCTTCCTGTAACACGGTGTGGTTGGTGTAGGCGAAGGTCGCCGAGGTTACCTCCCACGCCTCCTCCCAACCGAGGCCGTGCTCGTCCATGAGCAGGCGCATCAGCTCAGGGATCCCGAGCACCGGGTGGGTGTCGTTGAGCTGAACCGAGTTGTAGGTGTGGAACCCGGTCAGGTCGTCGCCGTGGTGGGCGATGTAGTTGTCGATCATCTCCTGCAGCGACGCGGAGACGAAGAAGTACTGCTGGCGCACGCGCAGCACCTTGCCGGCGAAGGAGGAATC
Organism: Corynebacterium sp. LK2510; assembly: GCF_040946405.1. NCBI lineage: Bacteria > Bacillati > Actinomycetota > Actinomycetes > Mycobacteriales > Corynebacteriaceae > Corynebacterium > Corynebacterium sp. LK2510. The sequence goes on from NZ_JAYWLR010000001.1 coordinate 24,466, forward strand.
GTTCGGGTAAAGCACGCGGGTCAGGTCGTGCACTGCCTCGCGCTCGAGGATCGCGTCGGTAAAGCGCTGGTGGTTGAACGCGTCGTAATCGAACTCATTGATCGGTTTCGCGTCCCACAAACGCAGGGTTCCGACGTTGCGGGTGCCGTAGCCGGTAATCGGCATGTCGTAAGGTACCGCGCGCACGCTCATGTCATCGAAGCACACGATGCGCTGCTGGGAGCCGCGGCGCACGATGAACGGGTAGAACGACTCTTTCCACGCATCGGGGTGTTCCTTTTGGAACCCGTCAACAAACTCTTGGCGGAACAGCCCGTAACGGTAGAGCAGGCCGTAGCCGGTCACGGGGTAGTCCTGGGTGACCGCGGAGTCGAGGAAGCACGCGGCGAGACGGCCGAGGCCGCCGTTGCCCAGAGCTGCGTCGTGCTCCGCCTCCATGATGTCGCTTAGCTCCAGCCCGTTTTCCTGCGCCACCTTCACCGCGTCCTCGACCAGGCCCAAGTTGGTGAGGTTGTTCAGCAGCGCGCGTCCCTGGAGGAACTCCGCTGAGAAGTAAGCCTGCTGCCGAGTCGCGGCGTAGGCCTTCTTTGTTGCGTCCCAGTCCTCGGCGAGCTGGTCTACGACAGCGGCGGACATGCCTGTCCAGAACTTCTTTACCGTGGAGTTTTCCGGGCGCGCCCCGGAGAAACCGCGGACGTGACCGGGGACAGTGGATGCGAAGTCAGGGGTGGGTGTCTTTGCATTCATGGTGTTCATCCTCGTTGTGTGAAGGCTCGCGGCGAGCAATAGCGGGGGTGGTTGGCCTGATTGGTGTGCCCTCGGCAGGCTCAGAAAGGCTGAGCTCGGCCGCCGAAGTGGGAGAGTGTTACTGGTGTACGAGACTACAACGCCCCCTACGGTCGCGCGGGTGCAGCCGGGGTGCGTCAGGGATGCGGCTCAAAAGCGACTCGGTGGTTACTCAGTGGTTACTCAGTGGCGAGCGAGGTACGTCATCACCGCGACCACGGCGGCGCGGTTGGCTGCGTCGATAGTTGGTTCGTACTCGGGGAGGAACGTGGACATGTGGTTGACCGGGACATCCTCATTGACCCGGTCGGCACGCACCGCGGCGTCCCACTGTTCGTGCGGGGTGCAACCGATGAGCCAGAAAAAGTACGGCACCCCGAAGGCCATGGGGATGTTGGGGAAGTCCTCCGACACCGTCTTGCGCGGCGCGTTGACGGAATCGGTGCCGAAGACGGCGTCGAAGTTGGCGCGGACGCGGTTGTAGACGATCGCGTCGTTGTCGAGCAGCTCGCCGTGGGCGAAATACTCAATCGTCGGCTTCTCCGTGCTGCCGGAGGCAAACACCTCGGCGTGGACGACGCGCTCGAGGGAGGCGTAGAGCCGTGCCTTGGTCTTGTCGCTGTAGAACCGGCAGTTCAGCGTCAGCTCGGCCTCACCAGGAATGATGTTGTTGGTGGATCCGGCCCGCATCTGCGCGACCGTGATCACGGCGAAATCGCTGGGGTCGACTTCGCGGCCGACCAAACCCTGCACGCGGGTAATGATCATCGCCGCCGTATACGTCGGATCGATGGCGTTGTGCGGCATGGATCCGTGGGCGCTGCGGCCGGGGATGCGGATGCGGATCGAGTCACACGCGGCGAACTGTGGGCCAGCCTTGCTCATCACCTGCCCAGCGCGCCCGGGCATGACGTGCATTCCGAAGCAGACGTCGGGGCGCGGGATCCGGTCGACAAGGTCGTCGTCGATCATCGCATTGGCGCCGGCGCCAATTTCTTCACCGGGCTGGAACAGGGCGATAAACGTTCCTGACCATGCTTCGCGGGTGTGATCCATGAAGTCGCACAGGCCCAGAAGTGCTGACGTGTGGATGTCGTGGCCACAGGCGTGCATGGTGCCCACCGGAGTGCCGTCAGCGCCGGGAACGAGTTTGTGCGAGGCGTAGGACACTCCGGTTTCCTCGGTCACGGGCAACCCGTCGAAGTCTGCGCGGTACAAGACAGTCGGTCCGTCGCCGTTGCGGAAAACTGCGACGATCCCGTGCTTGCCAATGGGGGCGATGATCTCACAGTCGAAGCGACCGAGCTCGACCATGATGCGCCGATGCGTTTCAGTTTCCTGCATCGATAACTCGGGGTTGGCGTGCAAAATCTCGTATAAGCGGCGCTGCCACACCGGGTCGATCTGGTAGCTGTCGAGGATGGACTGGAAATCCGGGGTCTCGCTCATCGTGTGTGTCGGCTCCTTTCTCAAGCGTGGATCGAGTGAGGTTTTAATCTCGTGTGCGATCTCGGTTCGTCATGGTTCATCGGGGTTAGTCATGGTGAGTCGTGGCCCCATGCTGTAGGTTCTGCGCTCCACTGTAGGAGCTCCGGTCCACGAACTACTGCAGCGACGGGTTGTAGCGCAGGCAATTGCGCGCTGGAGAACACTCCGTAGCGATGCGAATAGACGGCGCAATCGCACCGAGTGCGCGCTGCTGGTGCAGGTTTGCCACCATGCGGTCGCGGATGGCGTGTGGGGAGAGCGTGTTGACATATATCTTCGTGCCGCCCTCGAAGCCAGCAAGGGTGGAGACGCGCCACTTCAGGTTCACGCGCAGAGGCATCGGAATGTCGAGGTCGATGGGTTTGTGGTGCCACTCCTCATTGGTCGCCACCTCCGGGCCCGTTGCGGCGTGGGCGGCGTGGAGCATGTCGGAGAAGTCGCGCGCTTCCTCGGGACTCATGTCCCAGGGCTCTAAAGCGGCGGACTTGGAGTAGACCGTCACGGTGGGGAAACGGTGGCCGATGCCCGCGACGAGGATCGCGGTGTCGTTCTCCGCGATGACGAGGTTGTTGTAGAAGGCGTAGTTGACGCCGAACTCGTTGTACATGTTCGGGTTGTGGCGCAGTTTGGCTATTTCTTCGTCGTTGTTCACCCCGCGCTCGTCGATAGCAACGAGCTGCTTGTGCAGGTGCTCGAACGACGCGCCTGCAGGGGAGAGCCAGTTCTGGAATACCACGACGTAAGGCACGTAGCGGTTGGAGAAGTACAGATCGCGCATTGAGTCGATGGTCAGGGTGATAAACGCGTGGTGCTCCTCCGGCGTGAGTGTGCCCGAGGACGCGAGCTGCGAGGTGTCAGTCGCCCCGTCGATGTAGTGCCGTCTGGCGATGATCACGTCGTGCCCGCCTGCGAAGTAGGCCGGGGCGAGCGCGAGCAGTTCGGTATCGGTAGCCTGTTTTCCCGCAGCACCGAGGCGCTTGCGCACGATTTCCATGACGTGGCTGCGCCCAACGTCGATGGAGAGGTAGGACTCCATGCGCTCGCGCTGCTGAGGCGACATCTCGAAGCCGTAGTTTTTGTTCCAGTAGTCGTAGGAGACGATCTCGAACAGGTTGGGCACGCGGCGAAACTCCGCCTGGGTCTGGCCGAGCTCGTCCGGGGTGAGTCCGCGCAAAATCTCCCAACCGTTGCGGCGCACGATGCGTGATTTTTCCGGTGGGGTCTGAAGCTGATTGTCTTCGCAGAACGCGCAGGTCGACGTCGCAGCACCGGGGCTAAGCGGCTGGGGAGCGGCGGCCGGGGCGCTGAGGGGCCGGTCACCGCGGCCGGGAACGGTCCACACCTCGGTCCCCGAGAACGGATTGATCTGCTTGATGGTTCCGTCGGCCATCGTTGTCAGCGTCTCGTGATGCGAATGGAGATGAGATGTCATGGGGTTCAACAGTATTGGTTAGCCTGAATCTATGCCGATCATTCAGTTCGATGTCCTCGTCCCTGACGCGCAAGCCTCAGAGGTAGCCGCGGCCTTCCAGCGCGCATTGGACATCTTGGTCAAGCGCGGCCTGCTCGATTCCGGCAGCGCCGAGCACGCCGAGCCCCCGCTTGTCGACGCCTCCACGACCGCCCAACTCGAACAGGTCTACCGCACGGATCGCGGGTCTGAACCTGCCGACGACGGCGCGCGGGTGCACCGCTTTCTCATTCAGGCCCACGGAGTGGATAGCTACAACCGGCTCGCGATGGGCCTGTCGCGGATTTTGACTCCGAAGGCGGACCTTCCCAATGACCCTGTCGCGCTGATGATGGAGGAGCGCTTCGAGGTCGCGTCGATCTACCCGTGGACCGTGGAGATCCGCAGGTAGTCCACCGCGATGCGCGCACCTGCGGCTTCGAGCTCCTCGCGTGGGTCGCCGGTGGTGGGTAGTTGGACGCTGATGTCCGCTGCCGAGGCGGCGTCGGTAGCCGCGATATCGATGACTGCCGCCGTGGTCTCGCGCGCGGCCGCAAGCCCCAGCACGGTGGCCGCTACGCTTTCGTCCGACGAAGTCCCGTTGGTGCCACTCGTGATGACCAGTGACGCTCTATCGAGCAGCGCCGGGAGGTCGTGCAGCTGGGCGATGACGTGCGCGCCGGGGGCGACGGTGACGTGATCTGCCGTGCCGTGGAGGATCGATGAGAGCCAGGTGATCCCCACCGCGACCGCCCCGCCTGCGCCGATTCCTGGAGTGGAGGGGTCGACGCCGGCCACCTCGCACAGGCGAGCCAGACCCTGGTCCGCCCGAACGACCTCGTCCTCGCTCGCGCCGATGTGCGGTCCGTACACGCGGGCGGCGCCGTTGTCTCCGGTTGCAGCCACGGGGGCGTCGGCAAGCACGAGGAAGTCGAGTGACGCGGCCGGGATATTGGTCACGGCGGTGTCGAGGTCGGCGCACTCCGCCAAGCCGGTCGCGCCGGGGACGAGGTTGCGCCCGTTGGGGGCGAGCGGGTTCGCGCCGAGAGCGACCAAGATGCCCGTGCCACCGTCCAAGGTCGCGGCGCCGCCGGTGGACAAGACAATGCGGCTGGCCCCGCGGGTCTGGGCGTCCGCGATGAGAACTCCGGTGCCGTAGGTGTCTCCGGTGAGCGGGACGGGAGTGTCGCGGACGCGATCCCACCCAGAGGCAGCGGCGAGGTCGATAAACGCAGTCGCCGATGCGCTGTCGTAGACGTAGGTGGCGTCCGTCAGCCGCCCTGCGGCATCGGTCGTGGGCAAGGTAATAGTCTCACCGCCGAACATCGCCGACGTGCCGGGGCCGCCACCAGCCATCGGAGCGAAAACCACGTCAGCGTCGTGGATCACCGAACGCAGCCCGTCGGCAAGCCATTGGGCGGCGTCGTCGGCGCTGACATCGAGGGTGAGAACGCCCCCCGCGATGACGATGGTTGGGGAGGCGGCTGTCTCGGGTGCGGTAGTGGTCATAATCGGGGCGGAGCCTTTCGGGTGCGTTAATTCGGTGTAATGAGAATTGTAAGGCGATATGGCTGGCCTGCCGTAACGCTCCATGGGAGAGAGATATTTCACTGTCTTCACAGATTTTTATGGGTTGCACCCCATCCGGCGTATTGTGGAGGGCGTTGCAAACCTGCCGCTCGTTAGGTATTTGTTTGCAGACCACGGGCTTGCACCCATGCGCAACTATCGTCGCCCTATAGGAAGGTGAAAACCATGACTTCCATCGATCAGGAAGTAGCCGGCTACTACGACAAGCTGCTGAAGCGCAACGCCGGGGAACCGGAGTTCCACCAGGCTGTCGCTGAGGTTCTTGACTCCCTCAAGATCGTCCTCGAAAAGGACCCGCACTACGCCGACTACGGCCTCATCGAGCGCCTCTGTGAGCCGGAGCGCCAGATCATCTTCCGTGTCCCCTGGATGGACGACAACAACCAGATCCGCGTCAACCGCGGCTTCCGCGTGCAGTTCAACTCTGCGCTCGGCCCGTACAAGGGCGGCCTGCGCTTCCACCCGTCTGTGAACCTGGGCATCATCAAGTTCCTCGGCTTCGAGCAGATCTTCAAGAACTCCCTGACCGGCCTGCCCATCGGCGGCGGCAAGGGTGGCTCCGACTTCGACCCCAAGGGCAAGTCCGACGCCGAGATCATGCGCTTCTGCCAGTCCTTCATGACTGAGCTGTGGCGCCACATCGGTGAGTACCGCGACGTCCCCGCCGGCGACATCGGCGTGGGCGGCCGCGAGATCGGCTACCTGTTCGGCCAGTACCGCAGGCTCGCCAACCAGCACGAGTCCGGCGTCCTCACCGGCAAGGGCCTGACCTGGGGCGGTTCCCTGGTGCGTACCGAGGCCACCGGCTACGGCTGCGTCTACTTCACCAGCGAAATGATGAAGACCAAGGGTGAGTCGCTCGACGGTGCCCGCGTCATCGTCTCCGGCTCCGGCAACGTGGCAATCTACGCCATCCAGAAGGCCCAGGAGCTCGGCGCGACCGTCGTCGGCTTCTCGGACTCCTCCGGCTGGGTCGAGACCCCGAACGGCGTCGACGTGGATCTGCTCAAGGACATCAAGGAAAACCGCCGCGAGCGCGTCTCTGCGTACGTCGAAGAGGCCACCGGTGCGACCTTCCACGACTCCGGCAGCATCTGGAGCCTCAGCGCCGACGTTGCCCTGCCGTGCGCCACCCAGAACGAGCTCGACGGCGAGCACGCCAAGATGCTCGTCTCCAACGGCGTGAAGTACGTCGCCGAGGGCGCGAACATGCCGTCGACCCCGGAGGCAGTCGAGCACTTCCGCGAGAAGAAGATCAGCTTCGGCCCGGGCAAGGCAGCCAACGCCGGTGGCGTGGCTACCTCCGCTCTCGAGATGCAGCAGAACGCCTCCCGCGACTCCTGGTCCTTCGACTACACCGACGAGCGTCTGCACGCGATCATGTCGAACATCTTCAAGGTCACCGAGGCGACCGCGAAGGAATACGACCGCGATGGCGACTACGTCGTCGGTGCGAACATCGCCGGCTTCAAGAAGGTTGCTGACGCAATGCTCGCCCAGGGTGTGATCTAACTCCACCCACGAATGCGCCCCATCCCCGCAGACGAGCGCACACGAGGAGCTTTTACCCGTGTGCCGTCGGGGGTGGGGCGTTTTCATCGGTACGCTAGGGACTCATGTACCGCGTTTTTGAAGCTCTCGATGAACTCGTCCAGACTGTGGAGCAGGCCTACGGCGTGCCGATGACCTCCAATTGCATGGTTCCCCGCAATGAGATGCTCGCGCTTCTCGACGAATTGCGCAACGCGCTTCCCGTCGAAATCGACGACGCCCAGGACGTGCTCGACCAAAAGGACGAGATTCTTCGCGGGGCCCAGGAGCGCGCTGACGAGCTCGTCACCGACGCTGAGGATCAGGCTGATCGCATCATGCAGGACGTGCACTCCCAGACCGAGAGCATGCTTTCCGACGCCCAGTCGCGCGCAACCCTGCTCGTCGCCAACGCCGAAGAGGACGCCGATCGCATCCTCACCCGCGCCAACGAGGACGCGGACGCCACTGTGACCTCTGCGCGCAACGAGGCCGACCGGCTCATCGAGAACGGAAACCAGGAGTACCGCCGCAGCGTGGATGAGGGTCTCGCCGAGCAGCAGCGGCTCGTCAGCGAGTCCGAGGTCGTTCGCCGCGCCGATGATGAGGCGCGCCGGGTTGTCGACGAGGCACGCGCGGACTCGTCGCGTATGCGCACCGAGTGCGACGATTACGTTGACGCGAAGCTCGCCGAGTTCGAGGAGACCCTCAATACCGTGCTGCGCACTGTCTCGTCCGACCGTTCTGCCCTGCGCCGTGGCGCCGGGATTTCCGGCGACGGGTATGCGGGCCGCGGTCGTTCTGCTCAGGCTGGAAACTACTCGCGCCAGGGTGAGACGGACCAGGATTACTAACCCCTGCCATTCGTTGTAGTCTGGTGGCTGTTATGGCTACTAATCCCTTTGTTTTTGATGTCGCCGATGTCCTCAACGGCGGCGGTATGCCGGTGAGCATGACCCAGGAAGGGCCGTCGCCCTCGCGGATCGGGCCCGAGATGATCGCCGTGCCGAAGGGGTCCACCGTGACGGTGGAGGCCGTCGTGACCCCGCTCGGGTCCGGCATCATGGTCGATGCGACCGCGACTGGCACCTTGGAGGGGCAGTGTGTTCGCTGCCTGTCCACCCTCACCCCGGAGTTTTCCGCCACCGTCAACCAGGTGTTTTCCTCCGGTGACGACTTCATTCACGGCGATCCGGAGAGCGACGACGACGCCGGCTCCGGGGACGAAATCCCCGAGATCGAAGGGACCACGGTCAACCTCGAGCAGGCGTTCGTGGATGAGCTGGGAATGAACCTGCCTTTCAATCCGGTCTGCGAGCCCGAGTGCGTCGATGCGTCGGATGTTCCCGAGCCGGATGGAGTCTCCGGTGAGGCCGGTGATTCCGTGGATCCGCGCTGGGCTGCGTTGGAGAAGTTCCTATGAGCCGCGGTTCGCGCAAATCCCGCAAGAACCGTTTGACCGGCGAAGAGGCGTGGGCGGCAGGTTTTGGAGCCGTCGACCACGCGCCCTTGCTGGCTGAGGTGGGCGTGGACGTCGACAGCGAACTGCTGCGCCTTGCCTTGACCCACCGGTCCTTCGCCAACGAGCACGACAATCTGCCCAACAACGAGCGCCTCGAGTTCGTCGGCGACGCGGTGCTGGGTCTGTCTGTTGCCAACGAGCTGTTCGAGCGCCACCCGTCGCGGCCAGAGTCTGACCTGTCTCCGATGCGCTCGCGCGTTGTGTCGCGCTACGCGCTCGCTGACGTCGCCCGCACCATCGGCCTCGGTGAGCACGTGTTGCTCGGCCGCGGTGAAGAAGTCACGGGGGGCCGCGACAAGGATTCCATCCTCGCGGACACCATGGAGGCGCTGCTCGGTGCGATCTACCGCCAGCACGGTTTCGACACCACGCGCGACGTCGTTCTCAAACTGTTCAGGGCAAAGCTCGACGAGGCGAAGGTCAACCACGATTGGAAGACCGTCCTCCAGGAGCGCGTCGCCGAACTGGGCGGGCAGGCTCCCGAATACGTAAGCAGCGTCGAGGGACCGGAGCACGAACAGATCTTCACAGCCGATGTAATTATCGGTTCCGCATCTCGCGGGCGGGGTCGCGGCCAGAATAAGAAGACCGCCGAGCAGAACGCCGCGCGTGAGGCTGTGTTCTACCTGCGCGAACACCCCGAAGTGATCGCTTTGGCGGACAAGGGATAGTACGTGCCCGAGCTCCCCGAAGTCGAGGTGGTGCGTCGCGGCCTTGACCGCCACCTCGTCGGGAATACGTTTTCTCGGGTGGTGGTGCTCCACCCTCGTGCGGTGCGTGGCAATGACGCTGACCTCGAACAGGTCCTGCCCGGTCTGACGGTGACCGGTACCGGCAGGCGGGGCAAGTTCATGTGGCTGACACTGTCCGACTCTGCCGCGCTGCTCGTCCACCTGCGCATGAGTGGGCAGATGCTCGTCGGCGCACCCGGAACCGTGACGAGCCCGCACCTGCGTATCCGCGCGCAGTTGGGGGAGACCGAGCTTTCCTTCGTGGACCAGCGCACCTTCGGTTCCTGGCAGTACGTCGCGCTGGGCGCGGACGGCATCCCGGACACCATCGGTCACATCGCCCCCGACCCCTTCGAGCCCTCCTTCGATCTCGTCGAGCGGGCGCGTTTCATCCGCACGAAGAGTTCCGCAATCAAGACCGTTTTGCTCAACCAGGCCATTGTCAGCGGAATCGGATCCATTTACGCGGACGAGGCTCTGTGGGCCGCGGGCGTGAAGCCAACGCGGCGGGCCCGGTCGTTGAGGGCGTCGGACGCGGTGCGGGTGCTCGAGGAGTCTCGCGACGTAATGGCGCGCGCCCTCGACCAAGGCGGAACGAGCTTCGATTCTCTCTATGTCAACGTCAACGGCTCCAGCGGATACTTTTCCCGGTCGCTTAACGCCTACGGTCGCGCTGGCTCGCCGTGCCTGCGCTGCGGGGCAAAGATGCGAAAAGTTGTGGTCAACGGCCGCTCGAGCACGTTTTGCCCCGGCTGCCAGACGCTCTGAACCTGTGATCGGTTCCACGAAACTCCCAGATTAATATTAGAATCCCCCGCATGGAAAAACTCTACGATTTCGTCGACGGGACGATTAACGGGTTCATCTGGCAGATTGTTCCCTGGTTCCTTGTGGCGGCGGGCCTCTACTTCGGCCTGCGCACACTGTTCGTCCAGATTCGCCTTCTGCCCGACATGTTCCGCGCTGTGGTCGAGACCCCGAAGGGCAAGGACCGCGAGGGACGCGACCTCGACTCCGAGTACGGCGGGATCTCCGCTTTCAAGGCGTTCACGATCTCCGCGGCGTCGCGAGTCGGCACGGGCAATATCGCCGGTGTGGCACTTGCGATCTCGATCGGTGGCCCCGGTGCGGTGTTCTGGATGTGGATGATCGCCCTGATCGGCGGTGCAACCTCGTTCATCGAGGCGACCCTCGCCCAGCTGTGGAAGACGAAGGACGACCAGGGCAACTACCACGGTGGCCCGGCGTACTACATGACACGCGGTCTGGGCTGGAGGCCCGTCGCGATTGTCTTCTCTGTCTTCCTGGCGTTTACCTACGGCTTCGTCTACAACGCGATCCAGACCAACTCCATTGTTGAGGCCGTCGGTGGTTCGCTGAACAACGATTCCACCACGCTCAAGGCTATTGTCGCTCTCTTCGTGGCGGGCCTGACCGCGCTCATCATCTTCGGCGGTGTGACCCGCATCGCCTCCGCGACGCAGATCATCGTGCCGTTCATGGCCGGTGCCTACATCATCATCGGTGTGATCGTGGTTGTGCTCAACATCCAGGAAGTCCCGGGCATGATTACGCTGATCGTCTCCAACGCCCTCGGCTTGCGCGAGGTTGCCGGTGCAACCCTGGCCATGGCGTTCATGCACGGCATGCGCCGTGGCCTGTTCTCCAACGAGGCCGGTATGGGTTCCGCTCCGAACGCTGCCGCGACCGCGACGGTGTCCCACCCCGTCAAGCAGGGTCTCGTGCAGACCCTCGGCGTGTACTTCGACACCCTGCTCGTGTGCTCGATCACCGCGTTCATCGTGCTGCTTGGCCCGCCGATCACCTACGGCATGGAGGATATCCAGGGTGCAGCCCTGACCCAGTCCGCGCTCGCCGACTCTGTCGGCGCGTGGGGTGCTCACGCCATCACGTTCATTTTGTTCTTCCTGGCGTTTTCCTCCGTTATCGGTAACTACTACCTCGCGCAGGCGAACGTCGAGTACCTGACTAACTCCAAGCTGGTCATGACTATCTTCCGCGTTGTCGTAATTGGCTTCGTCATCTTCGGTGCCTTCGGCTCCCTCCCGTTGGTGTGGGCGCTTGGCGACACCATGGCGGGCTCGCTCGCGATCATCAACATCATCGCGATCATCCCGCTCGGCGGCGTGGCCATCAAGCTGCTGCGCAACTTCAACGAGCAGCGCCGCCAGGGCGTCGACCCGGTCTTCCACCGCGACATGCTTCCGGAGCTGAAGAACGTCGAGTTCTGGGACGGCTCTGATCCCGTCACCCGCCGCAGCATCGAAGACAAGCAGACGCTGCGCGACGCATAAAACCTGAGCACTCTAGCTCGATGAGGCGGTCCTTCCGGGGGCCGCCTCATTTTCGTGGGTGGCAGGTGTGGTCCGGACCGGCGTTCGCATGGAACATCGTCGATCGTGTGCTTGATCGGCCGCTAGGCTGAGTCCTATGGCAGATACGCGCATGACAGCTTTCGTCCACGGCCACGTTCAAGGTGTCGGCTTCCGCTGGTGGACGCGGTCCCGCGCCCTCGAACTCGGGCTGGCCGGCCACGCAACAAACCTCGCGGACGGCCGGGTCGAGGTTGTTGCAGAGGGGGAGCGAGGTGACGTCGAGAAGCTCCTCGAGTTGCTGCGAGAACAGCCGTCGAGCGCGCGGCGCCCGGGACGTGTCGACACTGTCGTCGAGCAGTTTGCCGAGCCGAAGGGCGCGCAAGGCTTTGACGAGCGCTAAGAGCGCGGCACGGATGCGTTAAAGCTACGACCCGATAGAATCCGAACAATGCACCTCAAATCGCTGACGCTCAAGGGCTTCAAGTCCTTCGCTTCGGCGACCACGATGAAGTTCGAGCCTGGCATCTGCGCGGTGGTCGGGCCCAACGGCTCGGGCAAATCCAACGTGGTTGACGCGCTTGCCTGGGTGATGGGGGAGCAGGGTGCGAAGAATCTCCGCGGCGGGAAGATGGAGGACGTCATCTTCGCCGGCGCCGGGGACCGCAAGCCGCTCGGCCGCGCCGAGGTGACGCTGACCTTCGACAACTCGGACAAGCACCTGCCCATCGAGTACACCGAGGTGGCGATCACCCGCCGCATGTTCCGCGATGGTGCCTCTGAGTACGAAATCAACGGCTCCAAGGCGCGCCTGATGGACATCCAGGAGCTGTTGTCGGATTCCGGCATCGGCCGGGAGATGCACATCATCGTCGGCCAGGGAAAACTCGCGGAAATCCTCGAGTCCCGGCCTGAGGAGCGCCGCGCGTTTATCGAGGAAGCCGCGGGCGTGCTCAAGCACCGCCGGCGCAAGGAGAAAGCGCAGCGCAAGCTCGCCGGAATGCAGGCGAACCTCGACCGCCTCCAGGACCTGACTGACGAGCTCGGCAAGCAGCTCAAACCGCTCGCCCGCCAGGCGGATGCCGCCAAGCGCGCGGCCACCGTCCAAGCCACGCTTCGCGACGCCCGCCTCACCCTCGCCGGGGACCAAGTGGTCACGCTGCGCGCCAAGCTTTCCGACGCCACCCGCGCCGCCGAAATGATCGCCGAGCAGGTGGAAACGGCTACCGAAACGCTCGAGGAGGCAAGCGGGCGCCTTGAGGCGATTGAGCGGGAGCAGAGCGAGACCCAGCCGCAGGCCGAGGAGGCGCAGCAGGTGTGGTTCGAGCTGTCAACCCTCGCCGAGCGTGCGAGTGCCACGGTGCGCATCGCGACAGAGCGCGCCGGCAACGCGCGGGTGGATGTGGCCTACCACGGCCAAGACCCCGACGACCTTCTCGCGCGCGCCAATGTCGCCGATGAGCAGCACGCGGACGCGTTGGAGAAGGCCGAGGAGGCCGCGGAGCGCTTAGAAACAGTCCGTGAAGAAGTCGCCGAGCTGCAGGAGGCGTTCGACGACGCCGAACGCGAGCACCTCGCCCAGGTGCGCGCGATCGCGGACCGCCGCGAGGGCGTGGTGCGCCTGCTGGCTCAGGAGGAATCCCACAAGGCTGCCGTGGCGGCCGCCGAAAACGAGATCGCGCGGCTTGGTGAGACGCTTGGGGAAACCCGCGAGCGCAGCACGGCGTCGCACGCGGAAGCCGGTGAGGTCGCTGACCGGTTAGCCTCGCTCCAGGCGGAGCGGGACCCGCTTGACGAGGCACACGTGCGCGCCCACACGGAATCGGACGCGGCGGAAAAGCGCCTGGAGCAGTTGCGTGCCGCGCAGCGCGACCGTGAGCGGGCTGTGTTCTCCCTCGAGTCGCGCATCAGCACGCTTGAGGAGCAGACCCCGACCGTGCCGGCGGCCGACGCGCTCGGCGACGGCTTCGACGCCGTGGCCACGAAGATTTCCGCCCGTGACGGGGTCGATACCGCGGCCGCGGCGGCGCTTGGCCCGTATGCGGAGGCGCTCGTCGGTGCGGGTGAGGGGGTCGTCGAGAAGCTGGCGGGTGCCGAGCGCGCCGTGGTGTTTTACCCGTCCGGCGGCGAGGAATGGCGCCTGGAGACGGATCAGCCGGTGGACTGGCTGCTCGACCACCTGACCATTGCGGCAGAGCTGCGCGGGCCGGTGACCCGCCTGTTGGTGGATGTCGCCCTAGCGGATTCACCCGAGGCGGCCCGTGCTCTCGTGGACGCGGACCCGCGTCTGCGGGCGGTCACGCGCGACGGCGTGTTAGTGGGAGAAGGCTGGGTCGCCGCTGGTTCGGGGCACCCGACCGCGGTGGAACTCAGCGGCCAGATTGAGCGTGCGACCGAGGAACTCGAGCAGGCGCGTGCCCAACTTGAGGAGCTCTCCGGCACGTTCGAAGGGGCGAAGATCGCCGCCGAGGACGCGCGCGTTGCCGCCGCCGGCGCCAAGGCCGCGCTTCGTGAGCACGACGCGAACCTCGCCGCCTGGCGCCGCGACTACGAGCGCCTGGTCAAGCAGTATGAGGCGAACCGCGCTGAGCACGACCGCGCGAGTGAACGCGCCACCGAGGCGGAAGCGCGGCTCGTGCGGCTGCGTGAGGAACTTGCCGAAACCCAGGACCGCCTGGCGCGAGTGGAGAGCGAGGACCGCTCCGATGAGCCCTCGACAGGCGCGCGCGACGCCGCGAACGCCGCGTTGAAGCAGGCGCGCGCGGCCGAGATGGAGGCAGCACTTGCCGCGCGCTCGGCGCAGCAGGAGGCAGAAGCTACAGCCGGGCGGGGACCGGCGCTGCGCCGTCAGGCTGATCACGAACGTCAGGCGAAGGCGCGCCATGAGGCGGCGATGGCGAAGCGGAAGGCGGAGGCGGAGCTCGCGGTCGTCGTTGCGCAGCACGCGCGCGACATCGTCGCCCGTGCCACCGATGCGCTCGAGCGGGCCACGGCGCAGCGCGACGCGCTCACCGCGCGCGTCAACAGTCTGCGGGCCCAGCACCAGCAGGCGCGCAGCGCGGTCAGCGCCGCCCGTCAGCAACTCGAGCGCCTGACGCAGAACGCACACAACTCCGACATTGCCCGCTCACAGGCACAGGTGCGCATTGACGAGGCGGAGGCGAAGATCACCGAGTCCCTCGGCATTTCGGTCACCGATCTGCTCGAAAGCTACACGCCGGGAGACGACTTCGACCGCGCGAGCGAACAGCAACGCCTCGCCCAGGCGGAGAAGGACTTGCGCTCCCTGGGCAAGGTCAATCCGCTCGCGCTTGAGGAATACAAGGCGTTGGAGGAGCGCTACAGCTTTTTGTCGACGCAGCTTGACGACGTCATCCAGGCCCGCCGCGACCTCCTCGGCGTGATCGAGGACGTCGACGACCACATCCTCCAGCTGTTCACCGACGCCTGGCACGACGTCCAGGCCGAGTTCCCCAATGTGTTCCACACGCTGTTTCCCGGCGGCGAGGCGCGCTTGGTCCTCACCGCGCCCGATGATCTGCTCGCCACGGGCATCGAGATCGAGGCGCGCCCGCCCGGCAAGCGCGTCAAGCGCCTGTCCCTGCTCTCCGGCGGCGAGAAGTCGCTCACAGCGCTCGCGTTTCTCGTGGCCATCTTCCGCGCTCGCCCCAGCCCGTTCTACGTCCTCGACGAGGTGGAGGCAGCGCTTGACGACGTCAACCTGCGACGCCTCATCGCCCTGCTGGAGGAGCTGCGCCAGGACTCCCAGCTGATCGTCATTACCCACCAGAAGCCGACGATGGACGTCGCCAACGTGCTCTACGGTGTGACGATGCGCGGCGACGGCGTGACCCGTGTTATCTCGCAGCGGATGAGCCCGGCAGGGGCCACACCTGCCTCACCGGAGGAGACCTCGTAGTTTCGCGATGCCCGAACCTGCGCGACAGGGCGTACTGCTGGCACTATGGACGCCATGACAGATGTGACGCTTTTGTTGATCATTGCCGCCGTTGTGGTGGTCCTTCTTGTGCTGGTGGGGATCATCGTCGCTGGCAACCGCCGCAAGAAGGCGAAGACGGTTTCGTTTGAGAAGTCGGAGGAGCCGAAGGAACTCACCCAGCAGGAGAAATCCGGAAACTATCAGGCCACCGGTGGGTTTTCTTTCGCCCCGGCCGAGGCCCAGCCGGATCTCGTCCGCCGCGACACTACTGAGTCTTCCGCACGTGCCGAGTCCGTCGCACCGGTTGAGCCGACGGAGACTGTCGAGCCGGTCGAATCTGTCGACGACATGGTCCGCCGTGCAACCGATACGACTGCCGCCGCCCCGGACGATCCGGAGTTCGAAGCGCAGGCTGCGACTGAGAACGACGGCGACGAAGCAGCCGTAGTTCTTCCCCCGGAAACAGCGGGGGAGCAGGACGTGGAGGTCAGCCACGAGGCAGCCGACTTCGCCGAAAACACCGAAACCCCTGAGGTTGCGGAGCCCGCGGAAGCCAACGAGTCTGCGAGCACGCTCGAGGAGCTCGTCGAGAAGCACCGCGCCGTTGAAGAGGAGGCTGAGGAGGCCGCCGGCATCGCTGCGGTGACCGCTGAGGTTGCGGAAGAGGCCCGCAAGGACGGCGCCGCCGTATCCGACGACGCGATTGTCTCCCACCCGCAGGACGGCGAGAAGCTTGACGAGATCGAACCTGCCGCCGGGCGCATCGGCAAGCTACGCGGGCGCCTGTCGCGGTCCCAGAATGCTATCGGCCAGGGGCTGCTGGGCATCCTCACCGCCGGTGATCTCGACGAGGACGCCTGGGAGGAGATCGAGGACACGCTGATCATGGCGGATCTCGGCGCCCAGCTGACCATGAGGATCACCGACAGTCTGCGCGAGAAGATCGCCGAGCGTGGCGTCGGAAGTGAAGCCGAGGCCCGCGCAATGCTGCGCGAGACCCTCGTCGAGGCCGCGCGTCCCGAGATGGATCGTTCGATTAAGGCCATGCCTAACGAGGGCAAGCCCGCCGTCATCCTGGTCGTGGGCGTCAACGGCACCGGTAAGACCACCACGACGGGCAAGCTCGCGCGCGTGCTGGTGTCCATGGGCCACTCGGTCGTCCTCGGTGCCGCCGACACCTTCCGCGCCGCCGCCGCGGACCAGCTCGAAACCTGGGGCCGCCGCGTGGGCGCGTCGACCGTGCGCGGCAAGGAGGGAGCCGACCCTGCGTCCGTCGCTTTCGATGCCGTGGCCACCGGTGTGGACCAGGGGGCAGACGTTGTGCTCGTCGACACCGCAGGACGCCTCCACACCGCGACCGGCCTGATGGACCAGCTGGGCAAGGTCAAGCGCGTGGTGGAAAAGAAGTCCCACGTCGACGAGGTTCTCCTTGTCCTCGACGCCACGGTTGGACAAAACGGCATTACCCAGGCGCGGGTGTTCCGCGACGTTGTCAACATCACCGGTGTGGTCTTGACCAAGCTCGACGGCACGGCCAAGGGTGGCATCGTCTTCCAAGTCCAGGAGGAGCTTGGCGTACCGGTCAAACTCGTCGGCCTGGGTGAGGGTGCCGATGACCTCGCTCCCTTTGAGGTAGAGAGCTTCGTCGACGCGTTGCTCGGCTAAGACTGCCTCCCTCTCGACCCGCCTTCCCGACTATCGGGGAAGGCGGGTTTTTCTGTGACGTGTATCGCAAAATCTCGTCAATTATTTTCCCGCAGTTCAGGTTGTTATAAGGTCGTCCACAGTCGAACTATCGACCAATAGAAATAGGAAGGTGATCTCCATGGATGCGGGAAACGCGGCCTGGATGCTCATGTCGGCATCCCTGGTCCTTCTCATGACCCCTGCTCTGGCGCTGTTTTACGGAGGAATGTCCTCTCGTCGCAGCGTGCTGAACATGATGTTGATGTCGTTTACGGCCCTAGGCGTCGTCAGCGTCATCTACGTGTTGTGGGGCTGGTCCATGTCGTACGGAAGCCAGTCCTTCGGCGGAATCTTCGCCAGCCCCTTTGAATTCTTCGGATTGCGCGACTCGATCGCGGATGCCGACGGCACCTACATCGAAGGCGCCGGCGGATACGCCAACGTCATCGACATTGCCTTCCAGCTCACATTCGCGGTGATCTCCACCGCGATCATCTCGGGAGCCATCGCGAGCCGAGTCAAGATCAGCGCGTGGATGGTCTTCGCCGGCGCATGGTCCACCCTGGTCTACTTCCCGCTGGCACACATGGTGTGGGGCGGCGGCATCCTCAGCCACGCTGAGTTCTCCATCGCCTCTTGGATGTTCGGAGTTGTCGACGGTGAAGCGGCAATCGCCCCGATCGACTTCGCGGGAGGAACCGTCGTTCACATCTCCGCCGGTACCGCCGCACTGGTTCTGGCTCTCCTGATCGGTCAGCGCCAAGGATTCCCGAACTCGAACTCGAGGCCGCACAACCTCCCGCTGGTCATGATCGGCGCGGCACTGTTGTGGTTTGGCTGGTTCGGATTCAACGGTGGTTCCGCTTTCGCGGCGGACGGGCTCGCTGGTTTGGCGTGGCTCAACACGACCGCTGCCACCGCCGCCGCGATGCTCGGATGGCTCATGATTGAGCGTTTCCGCGATGGCTCCGCAACCTCCCTCGGCGCCTCCTCAGGCGTCGTCGCAGGTCTGGTCGCCATCACCCCGGCCGCAGGTGATCTCTCCCCGGTCACGTCGCTGATCCTCGGTTTCATCTCCGGTATCCTCGCCTGCTTCGGTGTTGGATTGAAGTACGTGTTCAAGTACGACGACTCGCTCGACGTGGTCGGCGTACACCTCGTCGCCGGTCTGTGGGGCACCATCGGCCTTGCGTTCTTCGCAGTCGACGGTGGCATCTTCACTGGCGGTGGAGCAGATGGATGGC
This sequence comes from Corynebacterium sp. LK2510, assembly GCF_040946405.1. Lineage (NCBI taxonomy): Bacteria > Bacillati > Actinomycetota > Actinomycetes > Mycobacteriales > Corynebacteriaceae > Corynebacterium > Corynebacterium sp. LK2510. Next base: position 42,766 of record NZ_JAYWLR010000001.1, read on the forward strand.
GCCTGTTGGCGGTCCAGACCGTCATCGCAGTCGTCTCCATGATCTTCGCCGGCATCGTGACCCTGATCATCGCCCTGGCCATCAAGTTCACCATGGGCTGGAGGATTACCAGCGAAGAGGAGTTCGACGGAATCGACTACTCTCAGCACCGTGAGACCGGCTACGACCTCGGCGGTCCGGGCATGCGGCCGGGCGGTGTCCCCGCGGGCAACCGGTCCGCAGCCGAACTCGGACTCAATGAGGCTCGTGTCGACCGCCAAAGTGCGCCTGTTTGGGAAAGTGCGCCTGTGGCACAGTCGACACGTAATGCACCAGTAGGAGAGGAGAACTAGACATGAAGCTCATCACGGCAGTAGTTAAACCGTTCACCCTCACCAACATTATTGAGGCGCTCGAGGAAATCGGAGTGCAGGGTATCACCGTCACCGAAGCCCAAGGCCGCGGCCGCCAGGGCGCCCAGGTGGAGTACTACCGCGGGGCAAAATACTCGTCGCCGTTCGTCTCCAAAGCCAAGCTCGAAGCTGTCGTCACTGATGCCCAGCTCGACGAGGCCATCGACACGATCGTGCGAACCGCCTACACAGGCGAGATTGGGGACGGGAAAGTCTGGGTCACCGCGGTCGAACGAGCGGTGCGCGTGCGGACCAAGGAGACTGGCGACGCCGCCATCCTGGGATAGGCGGTAAGTTCGGCTCCCCAGCGCTACACGCTAGGCTGTAACGAGCTAACCGCAGTATCCCACCCTCAAGGAGTGTGCCCATCGTGTTCGAGTCACTGTCCGACCGCCTACAAACAGCCCTCGGTGGCCTGCGCGGCAAGGGCAAGCTCACCGAGGCGGACATTAACGCAACCGCCCGCGAGATCCGCGTTGCCCTCCTTGAGGCCGACGTCTCTCTGACTGTCGTCCGCGCATTTATCCAGCGTGTGAAGGAACGCGCGCTGGGCGCGGACGTCTCGGAGGCGCTCAACCCGGCCCAACAAGTGGTCAAGATCGTCGACGAGGAGCTCACCGCCATCCTCGGCGGCGAGACCCGCCGACTCAACTTGGCGAAGAATCCGCCGACCGTCATCATGCTCGCCGGTCTGCAGGGTGCAGGTAAGACCACCCTGGCCGGCAAGTTGGCCAACCACCTGTCCAAGCAGGGGCATACCCCCATGCTTGTCGCGTGCGACCTCCAGCGCCCGGGCGCGGTCCAGCAGCTGCAGATCGTCGGCGAGCGCGCCGGTGTTCCCACGTTCGCCCCGGATCCAGGAACCTCCACCGACTCTTTTGAGCATGAGATGGGTACCTCCCACGGAGACCCCGTCGAGGTCGCCCGCCGCGGTGTGGAACACGCGCGACAGAACAAGAATGACGTTGTCATCATCGATACCGCAGGTCGCCTCGGCATCGACGAGACGCTCATGACGCAGGCGCGCAACATTCGCGACGCTGTCAACCCCGACGAAGTGCTTTTCGTCATCGATGCCATGATCGGTCAGGACGCCGTGTCCACGGCCCAAGCCTTCGCCGAGGGAGTCGACTTCACCGGTGTGGTCTTGACCAAACTTGACGGTGACGCCCGCGGCGGTGCCGCGCTGTCCATCCGCGAGGTCACCGGAAAACCCATCATGTTCGCCTCCTCCGGCGAGAAGCTGGATGACTTTGATGTTTTCCACCCGGATCGCATGTCCAGCCGCATCCTCGGTATGGGCGACCTGCTCTCCCTCATCGAGCAGGCCGAGACGCTCTTTGATGAAAAGGAAGCCGAGGAGGCTGCATCGCGCCTCGGTTCGGGCGAGCTGACTCTCGAGGACTTCCTCAACCAGCTGCTCATGGTTCGCCGTATGGGACCGATCGGCAATTTGCTTAAGATGATGCCGGGTGGCAAAGCCATGAACGAGATGGCGGACATGGTCGATGAGAAGCAGCTCGACCGCATCCAGGCCATCATTCGCGGTATGACGCCGGCTGAGCGCGAGGATCCGAAGATCCTCAATGCGTCTCGCCGTAAGCGCATCGCTAACGGTTCCGGTGTCGCCGTCTCTGAGGTCAACCAGCTCGTCGAGCGTTTCTTCGAGGCGAAGAAGATGATGGGGCAGATGGCCAACCAGTTCGGCATGCCCGGTATGCCCGGCATGGGCGGCGGTCGTTCCGCCACGAAGAAGAAGCCGAAGGGCCGCAAGACCAAGAGTGGTAAGCGCAAGCCGGCGAAGCGTCGTCCCGGCGGTTCCCCGCAGATGCCGGGCATGCCCGGCATGGGTGGAATGCCGGGGATGCCGGGAATGGGCGGCGGCATGCCGGACATGAATGAGCTGAAGAAGCTGCAGGAGCAGCTTCCGCCCGGCATGGACGGGTTGGACCTGAATAACCTGGACTTCGATCAGGCGATGAAGAACTTGGGCAAGAAGCGCAAGTAGCTTCCCGCCATAAGCCACCCGCCCCCGACGACCTAGCTGGTCTCGGCGGCGGGTTCGTCGTTGTGGGGGATTTCCAGTTCGTCGAAGATCGGGCGCAATGCCTCCCACATCAGGGGAGTAAGGCTGGCGGCATAAGCATTAGAGATATGGTTTTGGTCGCGGTAGACGGGAACGTTGCCGACCGTCGGCGGGCAGACCTCGTCTGTGCAGTACCACGACGATGTGTCCACGCTCCACATCTGGTTCGTTCCGTCCAAGTAAGCCGCCGAAGGATCGACCGGGCCGTAGGCGTCGGAGGCGCTCATGGAGCATTCCTCGAAAGAACCCCCGCCCAGAAGACACAGGTTAGGATCCATGAGATCGCCCTCGGGCGTGAAGATCCAGGGGTTGTCTCGTAGCCCCACGAATGGAATGCCCATGTTGGCAAGGCGCTGCCAGACCTCGAGATAACTGTCGGGAACGAGATCGACGCTCATCTCGGCGCCGCCGGCACTGCCGCCCGGTCGGGTCGAATTAGAAACCACAAGATCCGGGTTGAGGTCGGGGAGCATATCCATCACACGATTCGACCACTCGGCGCATTCAGGGGAAACAACTCCGTCGAGGCTCAACACCATCGGGCATTCCTGCCGGACGAACGGCACAACCTTGAATCCGTGCTCGCGCCCGAGGGTGTCGAGGGGAATACCGAGCGGTTCCGCGTGAGAGCCGCCAAGCAGAACCACCGTGGTTTCGGCCTCCGGGTCTCCGTACACGCACTCTGGGCCGGGCATGTCAGTGGGATCCTGGTTCATGAAAATCATGCATCCGTCCGAGCCGATGGGCGGGTAGATGCTGGAAACGAGCTCGAGTGAGGGCATGGGACTTAGATCGGGGACCTGCGCGCCGCGCATTGCCATCGCTCCCGGATAGCGGTTCGGATCCAGCGGGCCCGAGGCCTCATCGACCTTGAGCACCCACATCGGTTGGACAGCGGCGACTGCGGCAACCACGCAGGTAACGGCTACACCGCCAGCCGCGCGGCCAGCTCCGGGTGCCGTGCGCAAGGATGCGATCGCGCTTTTGACGGGCGAGTCAGTCCTTTTGAGCCGCCTGTTGTGCTGGCGCAGCGGACGTTCGATGACTTGATGCGTGATGTGTGCGAGGGCAAGCGATACGGCGATGACTGTCGCCCCGACCCACGCCGGAGGAACCTCGAACCCGCCAAGTTGTGTGGCGATGATCAACAGCGGCCAGTGCCACAGGTACAGCGAGTACGCGGTATCACCCAGCCACGTCGCGGGACGTGAAGCTAAGACCCGGGAGAACAGATTGCCGGGGTCGGACAAGATCACCAGAATCGCGCCGCTGAGAGGAAGAAGAGAAAGGGGGCCGGGGAACGCAAGCGAATCTGCGATCAGGAAACCCGTCGACCCGATCAGCAGCAAACCACCCGCGGCCGAGGCGGCCGAGTAGCGTGCGGGAACGCGCAACCATGCGGGGGCAAGGGCGAGCAGCGCACCGAGAGTCATCTCCCACGCGCGCGAGAAGCTTGAATAATAGTTCTCCGGGGTCCCCATCAACCCGAAGCGCGACGCCCAGGCGAAAGAAACAACGGTGGCGGCGGCGAGAACCACAATCACCGTGGTACGAACGGCGTGGGTGGAGATCCGCGTGAGGGACGAAAGCGCAGCGGCAGCGATACCGAAAAGGATGGCAACGAGGTAGAACTGCCCCTGCACACTCATCGACCACAAATGCTGCAGAGGCGAGGTATCCACACCGGCAGCTGCGTAGTCCGCGTCCTGGAACATTAACTCCCAGTTCTGGAAGTAGAACATCGACGCGGTGAACTGGCGGGCGAGATCGCCGGTCATCAGAGGCGGTGTCAGCGTGCGCACCAGCACGTACACGCTGATGAGCACGATCGCGAGAGCCGGCACGAGGCGGCGGGCAGTTCGCCACAGAGGCCACCACGGATTCAGGCTGGGATCCGGGCGCAGCGCGTAGCGCAGCTGGGATCCGAGGAAAAAGTATCCCGACAGGAGCAAGAAGACATCCACGCCGCCGGAAACCCGGCCCACGAACACGTGGAAGACAACCACAAGCGCGATGGCCACACCGCGCAGTCCGTCGAGGTCAAGGCGATGGGAAGATGCCAGATTTTGGGGAGCGACGCCGCCCATAAGTTTCAACCCCTTGTGTCCTTTTCCCCTTTGTATCAGCTCACGCAATGGAGCTATGGTCCACAAAACCTTACCCATGCAGCGACCACAGCAAATAATTACGAATGGCGGTTTTGGACGGCAGTGGTGCAACCGGTAATGTAGTTGCGGTTGTGTACCGGCCTGGCAAGGTCGCGTACGCTTCGCGCAATCATTCTGCGTTAGCGTCGTGTTCGTCTGATTCGCGGTGGCGTCGTCAAGCGATGTGCCGTGAACGGTCGGCCGGCCCGTCACACGCAGGTTAAAGAAGAAGGGTTGAACCGGCCCGCCGAACCGCGGCGGGTGTCTGAACTGCCCAGTGACTCGCTAAGGACATTCCATGGCTGTAAAGATCAAGCTCCAGCGTCTCGGTAAGATCCGCAACGCACAGTATCGCGTCGTCATCGCCGACGCCCGCGCTCGCCGCGACGGCAAGGTTATTGAGAACATCGGTATCTACCACCCGAAGGAAGAGCCGTCGCTCATCCGCATCGACTCCGAGCGCGCCCAGTACTGGCTCGGCGTCGGCGCACAGCCGACCGAGCCGGTCCTCGCACTGCTGAAGATCACCGGTGACTGGCAGAAGCACAAGGGCCTCGAGGGTGCAGAGGGCACCCTGAAGGTTGCTGAGCCGAAGCCGTCCAAGCTCGAGCTGTTCAACCAGGCTCTCGAGGAGGCCAACAACGGCCCGTCCGCCGAGGCCATCACCGAGAAGCGCAAGAAGGCCAAGGAAGAGGCCGAGGCCAAGGCCGCTGCTGAGGCTGAGGCACAGGCTGCTGCTGAGGCCGCCGAGGCCGCTGAGGCTGAGTCCGAGTCTGCCGACGAGGCAACCGAGGACAAGGCTGAGGAGAACGAGGAGAACTAATCTCTCCCGCTTACGCGCCCGCACACCCACCGGTCTGCGGGCGTTTTTGCGCGATATGCTCGCCACCGCGTGCGCCCCAGAACACCGAACTGCGCCCTTGAAAGTCCGCTGAGCGTCCCAGAGTGGCAGTCGAGTGTCAGCCAGCGGCGCCCAGGTAGAATCGTGCTCCATGAAGGTGCAAGTAGGCCGGGTAACAAAGTCGCACGGCATCCGCGGGGAGGTTGTCGTCGATGTCATGACCGACGTTCCGGAGGTGCGATTCGCTGACGGTGCGGTGCTCAACGGCACCCAGGCCGGTAAGGAGCGCACCCTGACTGTCGGGTCGTCACGCCCCCACAAAGGCCGGCTTCTGGTGAAGTTCCGCGAGGTAGCAGACCGCACCGAGGCCGACACGCTGCGGGGCATGAAGTTTTTCGCCGAGCCACTCGAGCGCGACGACGACAGCGATGAGTACTTCGACCACGAGCTCATCGGGCTGAAAGTCATCCACGACGGTGCCGAGGTCGGGGAAGTGACCGGCGTGATGGATACCCCGAACCGCAAGATCCTCGAGATCGACTACTCCGGGCGCGAGGTGCTCGTTCCCTTCGTCATGAACTTCGTGCCGGACATTGACCTGGACGCGCAGACGTTGACCATCACCCCGCCGGAGGGTCTGTTGGATGTCTGATCCGCAGCTGCGACTCGACATCGTCACCATTTTCCCCGAGTACCTCGAGCCGTTGCGCCACGCGCTTCTGGGAAAGGCGATCGAGCAGGGCATTATCGAAGTCGGCGTGCACAACCTGCGCGATTGGGCCGTCGGCGGCCACAAGTCGGTGGATGCGCCCCCGCTGGGTGGCGGGCCCGGCATGGTGATGAAGCCGGAGGTGTGGGGACCTGCGCTTGACGACGTCGCCGCGGGCCGCGCCGGCGCCACCCTGGATTCGGCGGCACCCCACCGCAACGACAGACTGCGCCACGACGATGTCGCCAACGTCGCGGCGCGCCCCTACGACGCAGAACACGACGGGGCGCCGAGCGAGGACTCGTCCGCGCCGCTGCTGATCGTTCCCACCCCGGCCGGAACGCCGTTTACCCAAGCCGACGCCCAAGCGTTTTCTCGTGAGCGCCACATCGTCGTCGCCTGCGGGCGCTACGAGGGTATCGACCAGCGCGTTTTTGAGGACGCGCGCAACCGCTACCGGGTCCGCGAGGTGTCCATCGGTGACTACGTCTTGATCGGTGGTGAGGTGGCGGCGCTCGTCATCGCCGAAGCCGTCACGCGCCTGATCCCGGGTGTGCTGGGTAATACCGAAAGCCACGAGGAGGACAGCTTCTCCGACGGGCTGCTCGAGGGGCCGTCCTACACGAAGCCGCGTACATGGCGCGGCCTGGATGCTCCCGACGTTCTTTTCTCCGGCGACCACGCCAAGGTCGAACGATGGCGCCGGGACCAGGCGCTGCTTCGCACCCGTAAGGTGCGCCCCGACCTCCTCGCTGGCGTCGACCTGGACGCCGACGACGAGTTCGCCTTCAACGGCCGCGCGGTGGAGACTGTTGTCCGCGGGTCTGTGCCACGCGGCGGGGACGCGGCAAAGCGCATGCGTCGAGAGCTCAAAAAGGCTGGCTACCGCGAGCCCGAGATCGTTGTAGGTGAGAGCGTGATTCAGGTGCGCGGGCGCACCGCGATGCCGTTGGAGGCGGCGACTGCGGCCGTCGCAAAGGCGGCGCGCATGGGTAGTGCCTGGGAAGGCGAAACCCGCGCAAACTAGAATTGCGCCAATGAGATTCATCGCAGACACCATCGCGACCGAACTAGGGGTTGCCCCGACGCAGGTCTCCGCGGCGCTTGAGCTTCTGGCGGCGGGCAACACCGTCCCGTTCATCGCGCGCTACCGCAAAGAGGCCACCGGCGGGCTTGACGACGCCCAGCTGCGTCACATCGAGGAACGCAACGCGTACCTGGTGGAGCTGGCGGAGCGCAAGGATGCGGTCATCGCCGCCATCGAGGAGCAGGGCAAGCTTAACGACGATCTACGCCGCGCAATCGCCGACGCCGAGACCAAGGCGCGCGTCGAAGACCTTTACCTGCCCTACAAGAAGCGCCGCACCACCAAGGCAGACATTGCGCGCCAGGCAGGGCTCGAGGAGCTCACCGATCTGCTCGTCACCACTCCCTCGGCCGATCCGGAGGCGGCCGCCGAGCAGTTCATCACCGAAGGATTCACCGACACCAAGGCCGTGCTCGACGGCGCTCGCGCCATTCTGGTCGACCGCTTCACCACTGACGCAGACCTCGTCGGTGAGGTGCGCGAGCGTTTCTTCACTGTCGGAACAATGAACGCCCAGGCAGTCGAGGTCAAGGAACAAGAGGGCGCTAAGTACCGCGACTACTTCGGCTTTTCGGAGCCGTTCCGCACCCTTCCCAGCCACCGCATCCTCGCGCTGTTCCGAGGGGAATCCGAGGGTGTGCTCTCTCTCGAGCTCGACCCGGGCGAGGAGGACTTCTACGAAGGGATGATCGCCGCGCGTTTTGGGCTCGCCGTCAAGGACAGCCCGTGGCTGGCCAAGGCCGTGCGGTGGGGCTGGCGCACCAAGCTGCAGGTCTCATCCAACCTGGACACGCGCACCCGCCTGCGCGAGAAGGCCGAACAGGGCGCACTCGAGGTGTTCACCGCGAACCTGCGCGACGTGTTACTCGCCGCGCCCGCCGGACAGCGCGCAACCCTCGCGCTGGACCCCGGCTACCGCAATGGCGTCAAGTGTGCCGTGGTCGACAGCACCGGCAAGGTCCTCGACACCACGATCGTCTACCCGCACCAGCCCCAGAACCGCTGGGCGGAAGCCGTCCGCGAGCTGTCCTCGCTGGCCGCAACCCACGGCGTTGAGCTGATCGCAATCGGCAACGGCACCGCGTCGCGCGAATCGGAGAAGCTCGCCGGGGAGGTCGCCGACCTCATCGCCCAGGCCGGGGGAGCGCGCCCGACCCCGGTGGTCGTGTCCGAATCCGGTGCCTCTGTCTATTCCGCTTCCGAGATCGCTGCGGCAGAGTTTCCGGACATGGATGTCTCGCTGCGTTCCGCGGTCTCGATCGCACGTCGCCTGCAGGACCCGCTGGCGGAGCTGGTCAAGGTCGACCCGAAGTCGATCGGCGTGGGCCAGTACCAGCACGACGTGAATCAGGTGGCCCTTGCCAACTCGCTCGATGCCGTGGTCGAGGATGCGGTCAACTCCGTCGGCGTGGACCTCAATACCGCTTCGGTGCCGCTGCTCGAGCGTGTCTCCGGGCTCTCGCCGACCATCGCGCGCAACATCGTGGCCTACCGTGACGAGCACGGCTCGTTCGCCTCCCGCAAAGAGCTGAACAAGGTCGCGCGCCTCGGGCCGAAAGCGTTCGAGCAGGCAGCGGGCTTCTTGCGCATCCGGGGCGGGGACAACCCCCTCGACGCCTCGGCGGTGCACCCGGAGGCCTACCCGGTCGTCGAGCGCATAGCACAGGCCACAGGCACGGCGACGCGCGAGCTGATCGGCAACTCCGGCGCACTTGCCGCGCTCAACCCCGCCGACTTCGCCGACGACACGTTCGGCGTCCCCACCGTCACCGACATCATTGCCGAGCTGGACAAGCCTGGCCGTGACCCGCGCCCGGAGTTCGTCACCGCGACGTTCAAGGAAGGCGTGAACAAGGTCGCCGACCTCGTCCCCGGGATGATCCTGGAGGGAACCGTCACCAACGTCGCGGCCTTCGGTGCGTTCGTCGACGTCGGGGTGCACCAGGACGGACTCGTGCACGTCTCCGCGATGAGCAACACGTTCGTCTCCGATCCGCACGACGTCGTGCGCTCTGGCCAGGTGGTCAAGGTCAAAGTTGTCGATGTCGACGTGGAGCGCCAGCGCATCGGGCTGACCCTGCGGCTTGATGACGAATCCGGAGCTAAGGCCCAGGGCCGCAGCGCGGGAAAGAAGCGCGGGCGGCGCGAGGGCGCGGGCGACACCCGAGGCAGCCGTAGTGGCCGGGGTGATCGTAATGGCCGGGGCGGGGCCGGTGGGCGTCGTCAAGCAAGCGGCTCGATGGCGGACGCTCTGAAGAAGGCTGGATTTGGTGAGTGACCGGCGGGTATGTAGAATTGCTCAGGTTGTTGTAGGAGACATGAACCAGCCGAGCGCCCCGTGAATGGGGAGTAGCCGCTAGGGTCCTCTGTCCTTAAACGTAAAGGATTGCTTTCATGAGCAACGGCATTATTGATCTTGTTGACGCAGGCCAGCTGCGCGACGACATTCCCGACTTCCGCCCCGGCGACACCCTCGGCGTTCACGTCAAGGTTATCGAGGGCTCCGTCACCCGTACCCAGCTCTTCGAGGGCTTCGTCGTCCGCCGTCAGGGCTCCGGAATCCGCGAGACCTTCACCGTCCGCAAGGTCTCCTTCGGTATCGGCGTCGAGCGTACCTTCCCGGTGCACTCCCCGAACATCGAGAAGATCGAGGTTCTGCGCAAGGGCCGCGTCCGTCGCGCGAAGCTTTACTACATGCGCGAGCTGCGCGGCAAGGCTGCCCGCATCAAGGAGCGCCGCTAGTTTCGGGCTCGTTCCGAGTAGCGCTTCGCCCCGCCCGCCATACCCCGGCAGGCGGGGCTTTCGCCTGTTCCGGGCGTGTTGCAGCGCAGTGCTAGAGTGTTGCGGGTGACGAATCCGAATCCAGAAATGACCCCCGGTGGACGCTCCGGACAGCAACCGGACAGCACCCGCCGCGCAAACACTGTGCGCGGAGGTTCGGCTTCCGTGCGCGGCGCAATGACTTCACCTGCTGTGAACGCGGCCCCCGCTGCCGAGCCAGAGGTGAAGACGATGCCCTGGTACTTCGAGATTCCGCTCGTCATCGTGTTGACCCTGTTCTTCATGCTTGTGATCCAGACGTTCATCGGGCGCGTCTATGTCATTCCCTCCGCCTCCATGGAACCGACCCTGCACGGCCAGGATGGCAAGGGCGACCGCATCGCGGTGGAGAAGATCAGCTACTACTTCACTGACCCGGAGCCGGGCGACGTCATCGTGTTCCAGGGCACCGACTCGTGGAACACGCAGTACGTCTCCAACCGCTCCGCCAACCCCGTCATCGCTGGCATCCAAGAGGTCGGATCCTGGGCGGGCCTCGTCCCTCCGGACCAGAACAACCTGGTCAAGCGAATCATCGCCACCGGAGGTCAGACGGTCTCCTGCCAGGCGGGCGACCCGGCAATCATGGTCGACGGCGAACCGATCGACCAGTCCTACGTTTTGTCCCCGAACTTCTACCCGGTCAACCCGGATACCGGCTCCGAGGCCTGCGGCGGCGACTACTTCGGCCCAGTCCAGGTCCCCGAGAACACGTACTTCATGATGGGCGACAACCGTACCAACTCGCTCGACTCGCGCTACCACCTTGGCGACGAGTACCAGGGTGCGATCCCCGAAGACAACATCCGTGGCAAGGTCGCCGCCATCGTCTTCCCGCTGAGCCGGATGGGCACAGTGGAATCTCCCGCAATCCAGGCTGGCGGGTAAGGGCAGACACCTGACAGTGAGACGTCTCAAGCAGCTGCGCACCTACGAGGTGGCGCTGCACAAGGCGGGGCTCGGTCCTGTCGCGGGCATCGACGAGGCAGGTCGCGGAGCCTGTTTCGGGCCTGTGACGGTCGCGGCGTGCATCCTGCCGCCGAACCCGCTTCCCAGCCTGGAGGGGTTGACAGATTCCAAGCAAGTCACCCCGCGGCGCAGAGAGGCTTTGTTTGAAGCGATCACGGCAGATGCGGTGAGCTACGCGGTCGTGCATATCCCGGCTGCGGAGATTGACCACCGCGGAATCCAGCACGCCAACCTCGACGGGGCACGCAGGGCGATCGCCCGCTTATCGACGCAACCCGGATACGTCCTCGTCGACGCCTTCCGCGTTCCCGGCCTGAGCGTGCCGCAGCTGCCGATTATCGGCGGGGATTACACAGCGCGCTGCATCGCGGCCGCGAGCATCCTGGCGAAAGTCAGCCGTGACCGGCTCATCGTCGAGCTGGCGCGCACCTATCCCGAATACGGGCTGACCGGTCACAAAGGCTACGGAACGGCGGCGCACATGGACGCGGTGCGCCGCCACGGCGCGAGCCGGGAACATCGTTATAGTTATGCCAACGTGAGAACCGCCCACGAGCATTTCGAGAGGTCACAATGAGCGCAGAAGATCTGGACAACTACGAGGCCGAAGTTGAACTCTCCCTGTACCGGGAGTACCGGGACGTGGTCAGCCAGTTCTCCTACGTCGTCGAGACCGATCGCCGGTTCTACCTCGCCAATGCCGTGGAGCTCATCCCGCACACCGAGGGCAAGGACGTCTACTACGAGGTCCGCATGTCGGACTGCTGGGTGTGGGACATGTACCGCGCCGTGCGTTTCGTGCGCTACGTCCGCGTCATCACCTACAAGGACGTCAACATCGAGGAGCTGGACAAGCCGGAGTTGACCTTCCCGGAGCCTTAAGCTCCCGGGCTTTCCCGGCCGTGACACGGGGCGTGCGCTTGGTAGCCACGCCCCGTTTTTCATGCGGTAAGCATCCCACCCGGGAACCTGCGCGGTGGTGTGGGCGTCTAATACGTCCACACGAGTGACGACAACCGTTCGGGGGGATGGAATGACACACGCAACCGACACACACAACAGTTTGCTGGGGATAGCGGGCGAGAGCTTCGCGCTGGGGTTCTATGAGGGCGCAGGCTTCGAGCTGCTCGGTTCCCGGGTTCGCACCCGCTCCGGTGAGCTGGACCTGATCCTGGAAGCGCCGGACGGAACGGTCGTGTTCGTCGAGGTGAAAGCTAGGCGGAGCCGCGCCTTCGGAGCAGCTGAGGCCGTGACGCAGAAGAAGCTGACCACCATGCGCCGCTGCGCTGCCGAGTGGCTCGATGGACAGGAATGGAAGGCTGTGCGTTTCGATGTCGCTGAGGTCATCTTCCGCCCTGAAGACGTGCAAATCGAGATCTTCGAGGATGTGGACAATGGCGCTCGCTAGCACGTCCTCCGCGACACTCGAGGGCATCAGTGCCCGCGTCGTGACGGTGGAGGCGAACATCGGTCCAGGGCTGCCCGGGATGTACATGGTGGGTCTTGGTGACGCCGCTGTGAAAGAATCCCGCGACCGGATCCGCACTGCCGTCGCCAACGCCTCGCTACCGTGGCCGCGCACCAAGGTGATGGTCTCGCTTTCCCCGGCCCACGTGCCGAAATCCGGATCGCAGTTTGACCTGCCGGTGGCCCTCGCGGTCATTGCGGGAATGCACCCGCTCGCGCAGCGGCGCCTCGAGTCGGTCCTTGCACTCGGAGAGCTAGGCCTCGGCGGGAGGCTGCGCCGGGTTGACGGAGTGCTACCCATGCTCCTGGCAGCGCCCGCGCACATAGAGCACATCGTTATCCCGGCTGACAACGCTGCCGAGGCGGCGCTGCTGGGGTCTGACCGAATCCGCGTGGCGCACAGCTTGAGCGAGGTGTGGAACTGGTTGATCGGGGCGGGGGAGCTGTCGCGGCCGCAGGAGTCACCCGCTGCGCCGTCGCCGGCGGGCCCGGATTTCAGCGACATCGCCGGCCAAGCGCGGGAGCGCTTCGCCCTCGAAGTCGCGGCAGCCGGCGGGCATCACGTCCTCATGGTCGGCCCACCTGGCAGCGGTAAGTCCATGCTGGCGGAGCGGTTGCCGTCCATCCTGCCGGAGATGAGCTTGGCAGAAACTGTCGACGCCACCGCGATCCACTCCGTCTCCGCCACGGGGGCTGCCCGTTCCGGCGGTGTCATCGCGCACCGCCCGTTCGTTGCGCCGCACCCGTCCCTCACGCAAGCCGCGCTGATCGGCGGAGGCTCCGGCGTCCCTCGCCCCGGCGCGGTCAGCCACGCACACCACGGAGTGCTCTTCCTCGACGAAGCCTCGGAGATTTCCGCGTCAGTTCTGGACGCATTGCGGATCCCGCTCGAGACCGGCGAAGTCAGGATCACTCGCGCGCGCCGGGAGGTCGTCTACCCGGCGCGCTTCCAGCTCGTGCTCGCCGCAAACTCCTGCAAGTGCGCGGCACCCGTTCCCTCTCAGTGCGTGTGCCGGGCACACGAGAGGGCATCTCACTTGCGCAACATCTCGGGACCGTTGCGCGACCGCATCGATATTCGCTTGGCCACGAGCACACACGATGCCGTGCTCACCCCGGACAACGCTGAGAGCTCGGCCTCGATCGCTCAGCGCGTCTCCGAGGCCCGCGAGCGTGCTCAGCACAGGTGGGCGGGTGCAGAAACCACCGCGAGCACCAACGCGCGGGTCGAAGCTCCGCTGTTGCGCCGGGACTACCCGGCCACCGAGGACGCCATGGCGTACCTGTCGGCGCTTCTGGCTGACGGGGAGGTGACCCAGCGGGGCATCGACCGCGTTTTGAAACTGTGCTGGACGTTGGCTGACCTCGATGGGGCAGCGCGGCCCGACCTCGACCACGTCGCGCGCGCTGTGGAGCTGCGCTCGTTCGGGGCAGTGGGGGTGGCGGTATGAGCGCCACGTCCTGGGCATACCTGAGCCGGGTCGTGGAAGGGCCCAGCCACGCACTGCAGCAGCTGCTGCGCGCCGGGCGCGACGCCGACGAGATCGCCGCAGGGGTACGCGCCCGCGCGAGCTGGCTCGGGCGCCTGGGCCCGGAGACGGAAGCGCGACACACCTGGGAGCGGGCGGAAACCGACCTTCACGATGCCGCCGAACAGGGATTCGCCCTCATCCACCCCGGGCACCCCGGGTGGCCCGCCGCAGAGATTGAGCAGGCCTTCGACATAGGAGTCCGTGCCAGCACCGCGAACATGGAGACGTTCCGCGAACACGGGGTCGCGCCCCACGCGTTGTGGGTGCGCGGGCGCACAGATCTGGGAGCCTTGTTCGCCAACGCGGTCGGCGTCGTCGGCACGCGCGCCGCGTCCGCCTACGGACACCACGCCACTGCGGATTTGGCGAGGGGCTTGGCACAGCGCCAGTACGCGATGGTCTCTGGCGGAGCCCTTGGAATCGACTCGGTCGCGCACGAGGCGGCGCTGGCAAACGCCGCGCCCACCGTGGTGGTGGCCGCCTGCGGGCCGGGGGTGGTCTACCCGCGACGCAACGCGGGCCTGTTCGACCGAATTGTCTCGAACAACGGCGCGATTGTGACGGAGTATCCGCCCAACGTCGCACCCGACCGGCACCGTTTCCTTACTCGCAACCGCCTCGTGGCGGCACTGACGCAGGGCACGGTGGTCGTCGAGGCGGCGTTTCGCTCGGGAGCTTTGAACACTCTGAACTGGGCAAACTATTACGCGCGGACCGCGTTTGCCGTGCCGGGGCCGATCCTCGGGCCCGCCTCGCTGGGGACGAACTTAGCTATCCGCGACGGCAAGGCCGCCATGGCGTTGAGCGCAGACGACATCCACGAGATGCTCTCCAGCATCGGCGACACCGACGTCGATGGGCAGCGCGAACTCGCATTCCCGGCCGACCCGATCCAAAGCCTGTCGCGCAACGAGCTGCGGGTCTATGACGCCCTCCCCGTCGCCGGGACACTCGGGGCTGACGATGTCGCCGCACGAGCGGGGCTGTCGGTTGCACTGACGGTTCACCTGCTGGTCGACCTGAGCAGAAGGGCGGTGGTGGCCCGCGAAGGCGCGCAGTGGCGCCGCAGCGCCGTTCCCGGGGTAGGCAGTATGTAACAGGGGGGCGGGTTGGGCTGCGGGTAGCATTGCCTGGCATGCGGAATGAGGCGAGCCAGATCCGAGAGGCCATCGACGACTTCGCTGAGCACGCGCGCCTTGTGCTCGGACGCAGCCCCGCCACGGTCCGGGGGTACACCTCCGACCTTTCCTCGCTGCCTGAGCAGGTCACCTACTTCGCAGAGTTCACCCTTCCCGCGCTGCGCGCCTGGCTTGCCGACGCCCACCAGCGCGGCCTCGCGCGCACAACACTCGCGCGGCGCACCGCCGCAGTACGCGCCTTCTCCACGTGGGCGTTCGACCACGGCCACATCGATGCCGATGTCGCCGCGCGTCTCGCCGCGCCGACGGTGGGCCGCCACCTGCCCACCGTCGTTAACGCGGAGCGGGCCAGCGAGCTTGTCGAGGCGGAGATCAACGACGACAACCACCCGGCTGAAGCGCTGCGCGACGCCGCCATGCTCGAGCTGCTCTACGCCACCGGCATCCGCGTCTCTGAGCTCACCAACGCGGACTGCGCCGACGTCGATGCACACCGCCAGACGTTGAAGGCGACCGGTAAGGGAAACAAACAGCGCGTCGTACCGTTCGGTGCCAAGGCAGCAGAAGCACTCAGCGCGTGGATGGCTGGCGGCCGGATCCATCTCGCCCACGCAGACGAGACTGCACTGTTTGTCGGGTCGCGGGGAAGAAGGATTGATCCGCGCCAGGTACGGCGAGTGGTGGAGCGCGCCGCGATCCGAACCGGGGCCGGCGAGATCAGCCCCCACGACCTGCGACACAGCGCAGCAACTCACATGTTGGAAGGTGGCGCGGACCTCCGTGTCGTACAAGAACTGCTGGGGCACTCCAGTTTGCAGACCACGCAGATCTACACCCATGTCTCCGCAGCGCGACTCAAGCGGGTGTACGACCAAGCGCATCCTCGCGCCTAAGTGTGGCGCGCTCGCCGACGCCCGTTCGTGGAGGCCACAAAGATGCCGACTCCGACAATGATGACTGCGAGCGCGGCAATCTGCCTGCCTGAAATCGCTTCGCCGAAGACTGTGACACCCAGCACCAACTGAGTAATTGGTGCGATGTACTGCAGCACTCCCAGCAAGGTGAAGGGCACAATGCGCGCGTAGTGCGACATGACCACCAACGGCAGGAATGTCACAAAGCCAGCCAGAACAAACAAGACCCAGGTCTTCGGTGTGACATGCACATCCGGAGTGATCATGCCGGTGGAGATCACCAGGAAGGCGGCAGGGCTCAGTATCGCTGATTCCACGAAGAGACCAGTGACGGTCTGGACCTTCACCGTCCGCTTGATGGCAGCGTAGATGGCGAAGGAACCGGCGACACCGAACACGATGATCAGCCCCATGCCCGCCTGCCCCCAGCCGAACACGACAGCCCCGAAGGATGCCAGAAGAATTGCAATGAGTTGGGCAGGGGAGAGCCGCTCAGCAAAGACGACGGCCCCCAACAAGACGCTCAGTAGGGGGCAGACGAAATACGCCAGCGCGGTGTAGGCGACGAATCCGTTGCTCACGGCCCAAATGTAGAGCCCCCAGTTCACCGAGATTGCCATCGCAGATGCCACCAGTGCCGGGGACGTTCCCGCGAAAGCGGCCTTGAGCCCGCCTCCGCGTACCCCGCCGCGACGCGTGGCGGAGAGAAAGACCCATGCTCCAGCAATGACCGTGGCCCACAGGATGCGCTGAGCGAGGACGTAGAGTGCGTTGACGTCGTCGAGTAGCGCCCAAAACAGCGGCAGGATGCCCCACACCAGGTAGTTCAGTGCCACCACAACGATTGCCGTGCGCGCCGATTCCTGGGTCATCGCTTCTCCTTTGCGGTGTGGGCCGATTATGTAGGCCAACTAAGTGGGCCAGGTAAGGCTGCATACACCCTACGCCGGGACAGTTAGCGGCCACCGATACCGTCGTCGGGTGGTTTGAGGCGGATCGTGGGGGCGTCGAGAAGCGAAAGCGGATTGATGTAGGTGTCGGGCCCTGTCAGCACTCCCCAGTGCAACCCGTCGTGGTCGGAGGAGTGGCCGAGGTGGCCCACGACATCACCCTCGGCAACGACGTCGCCTACCGCGACCCGGGAATGCACGGGCTGATATGTGGAGCGAAGCCCGTCCGGGTGCGCGATGGAGATAACCGGGGTCCCCGCAACGACGCCGACGAAGGCGACTGTTCCTTCCTCAGCGGCGCGGATGGGATCGCCAGGACGCGCGGCCAGATCGACGCCGCGGTGCCCCGGCAGCCAGTTTTTCTCGGGGATGTCGGCGCGCCGGGTGACGTGGGTCGCGGAGCGGTGGCCCGTCGTTGGGTCGACCCAGGCCCACGCAGGACAGGCTGCGGTGAGGGCGAAGATCAAGGCGAGGACCGCGGAACGTAAGACGGGGAATGAGGCCGGGTGGCGGAGTCTGGGTGGAAGGCGGGTCATGGGGGCAGATGTAGCACCGATGGATGCTGCGCACGCCGCGCGGTGTCCGTCCATGTGGACAGCTCACAGGGCCTGGGGACAACGATGCAGCTCAATTGGTGTTTTCGTCCCGCGGCCACTAGAGTTTGACGGGCAGTCTTTTTGGGCTGACTACGCGCGCCGAAAAATGCCTGCTCAGCAACGGTCCCACAGTACGAGGGCGCAGAGCCGGCACGGTGCCAGGGCACGGGATAAAAACCCGGGCAGTACATGTAAACCGAACTACTTCTCTCCGAAGGAGACATTCCCATGGCAGTTGTAACCATGCGCGAACTCCTCGACGCTGGTGTGCACTTTGGCCACCAGACGCGTCGCTGGAACCCGAAGATGCGTCGCTTCATCTTCACCGACCGCAACGGCATCTACATCATTGACCTGCAGCAGACGCTGACCTACATCGACGAGGCTTACGAGTTCGTCAAGGAGACCGTCGCCCACGGCGGCACCATCCTGTTCGTCGGCACCAAGAAGCAGGCGCAGGAGCCCATCCAGGAAGAGGCGGAGCGCGTCGGCATGCCGTACGTCACGCACCGCTGGCTCGGTGGCATGCTCACCAACTTCCAGACTGTCTCCAAGCGCATCGCGCGCATGAAGGAGCTCCAGGCTATGGACTCTGCCGAGGACGGCTACGCCGGCCGCGGCAAGAAGGAAGTCCTCATGCTGACCCGCGAGCGCATCAAGCTCGAGCGCGTTCTCGGCGGTATCGCCAACATGACCAAGGCTCCCTCCGCACTGTGGATCGTGGACACCAACAAGGAGCACATCGCTGTCGCTGAGGCGAAGAAGCTGCGCATCCCGGTTGTTGCCGTCCTCGACACCAACTGCGACCCGGACGTCGTCGACTTCCCGATCCCGGGCAACGATGACGCCATCCGCTCCGTCAAGCTTCTCACCCACATCGTGGGCGAGGCCGTCATCGCCGGCAAGCAGCAGCGCGAGGAGCGTCAGCTCTCCGCTGCCCGCGACGCCGCAGGTGACACCGACGCGAAGCGCCAGGCTGAGGCCGCACAGGCTGCCGCCGACGCCGCTGCGTCCGATGATGTCGCAGCAGCTGACGCCGCCAAGGCTGCAGCAGCCGCCGAGGCTGCCGCTCCGCAGGAGGTCGCTCCGGTTGAGCAGCCGCACGCCGTGCGCGCGGCTGAGCAGGCGAAGTAAGTCACTGCGTTCCTGACCTTCCCCCGCGGCCTGTTTTCGTCCTCGTTTTAGTCGAAACGCGAACAGGACGCGGGGGTTGTGCGTGATGGGGGACTCGGGGGATTTTTCAGGGTGCCGTCGGGTACTAACTCCGCTACTCTGGAAAACCGATCATGAATGATGACACCGCGATCGGGCGTGCGCCCGGTGCGGGTTAGAAGCGTTTACACACGTTCTTAAATTACGAGGAGGATCGCCCCACTATGGCGAACTACACCGCTGCTGATGTGAAGAAGCTCCGCGAGACCACCGGCTCTGGCATGCTCGACTGCAAGAAGGCTCTGGAAGAGACCGCTGGCGACTTCGAGAAGGCCGTCGAGATCCTGCGCATCAAGGGCGCCAAGGACGTGGGCAAGCGCGCAGAGCGCAACGCCCTTGAGGGTCTTGTCGCTGTATCCGGCAACACCATCGTTGAGATCAACTCCGAGACCGACTTCGTGGCCAAGAACCAGGAGTTCAAGGACATCGCCAACGACATCGCTGTTGCCGCCGCCGCTGCGAAGGCCAACTCCCAGGAGGAGCTCGCCAACGCTGACGTCAACGGTGAGACCGCCCACGATGTCCTCGAGCGCCTGTCCGCCAAGATCGGCGAGAAGCTTGAGCTGCGCCGCGCCGCCACCATCGAGGGCGACAACATCGCCACCTACATGCACCAGCGTTCCGCTGACCTGCCGCCGGCCGTCGGCGTTCTCGTCGCCTACACCGGTGACGATGCACAGGCTGCACACCAGGTTGCCCTGCAGATCGCTGCGATGAAGGCTCGCTACCTCACCCAGGAGAACGTTCCGGCTGAGGTCGTCGAGAAGGAGCGCGCGGTCCAGGAAGAGATCACCCGCAACGAGGGCAAGCCCGAGGCTGCCATCTCCAAGATCGTTGAGGGCCGCATGGGCGGCTTCTTCAAGGACGTCGTCCTGCTCGACCAGCCGTCCCTGGCTGACTCCAAGAAGACCGTCAAGCAGTTCGCTGACGAGGCCGGCATTGAGATCACCGACTTCGTCCGCTTCGAGGTCGGCCAGGCGTAAGCCCGCTTCCCTCACTGTTTCGGTCTAACCGCCGTCCCGCACCGCGCGGGGCGGCGGTTTCCGCATGTTTGTCCCAGTGCGCCGGGGCTGCAGCCCTCGGATCGTGGTGCGTGGTGTGAGATCGCTATGATCGACAAATGGAAAACCGCCCCCGGACAGAAGGAGTCGCCCAGGTGACTGACACAACGCCCCACCGCAGCGGATACAAGCGCGTGATGCTCAAGCTCGGAGGTGAAATGTTCGGCGGCGGCACCGTCGGAATCGACCCCGATGTTGTGGACAGTGTTGCAGTCCAGATCGCCGAGGTGGCACAGGCCGGAACCGAAGTTGCCGTGGTGATCGGCGGCGGAAACTTCTTCCGTGGGGCACAGCTGCAGCAGCGCGGAATGGACCGCGCCCGCTCCGACTACATGGGAATGCTCGGCACGGTGATGAACTGCCTCGCGCTGCAGGATTTCCTGCAGCAGAAGGGCGTTGACTGCCGCGTGCAGACTTCTATCAACATGGCGCAGATCGCGGAGCCGTACCTGCCGCTGCGTGCCGCACGCCACTTGGAAAAGGGGCGCGTGGTCATCTTTGGCGCGGGTATGGGTATGCCGTACTTTTCCACCGACACCACCGCTGCGCAGCGCGCCCTCGAGATCGGCTGCGAGGTGCTCCTCATGGCCAAGGGTGTTGACGGCGTTTACGATGACGACCCGCGCACCAACCCGGATGCGAAGCTTTACAGCGAGGTCACCCCGCGCGAGGTCCTGGAAAAGGAACTAAAGGTCGCTGACGCCACAGCGTTCTCACTGTGTATGGATAACGACATGCCGATCCTCGTGTTCAACCTGCTCAAGGAGGGCAACATCGCCCGCGCTGTCGCGGGGGAGCGGATCGGCACCCTCGTTCAGTCCTAGACCGGACCAAGCGGGCCGGCGAGGCGCAGCTTGCGTCGATAAGCCTTCCTGCGCTGGTAGATTGTCTACCAACGTTTACCTGACCAACGAGATTGAGGATTAGCCATGATTGATGACGTACTTCTTGACGCCGAAGAGCGCATGACCAGCTCCGTTGACCACGCGCGCGACGAGTTGGGAAACATCCGCACTGGCCGCGCCAACCCGGCGATGTTCAACGGTGTGATGGCCGAGTTCTACGGTGCCCCGACCCCGATCAACCAGATGGCCACCATCTCGGTTCCGGAGCCGCGCATGCTCCTGGTCAAGCCCTTCGACATGTCGACGCTGAAGGAGATCGAGAACGCGATCCGCAACTCCGATCTCGGCGTGAACCCGACTGATGACGGCCAGGTTATCCGCGTGACCATCCCGCAGCTGACCGAGGAACGCCGCCGCGACATGGTCAAGCAGGCTAAGCAGAAGGGTGAGGAAGGCAAGATCGCCATCCGCAACGTCCGCCGCCAGGGCATGGAGGCGTTGAAGAAGATCCAGAAGGACGGCGACGCCGGCGAGGACGAGGTCGTCACCGCCGAGAAGAGCCTGGACAAGACCACGCAGCAGTACGTGGCCCAGATCGATGAGATCGTCGCCCGCAAGGAAGCGGAGTTGATGGAGGTCTAGTTCCTCCCGCTTCTGTCTCTGTGCACTGATCTCCCACGCAACCAGCGCGACCTGGCGCTAGAAAGCCCGATCTTGTGACTACATCCGGTACCCCAGGCCGCCCGAGCGGTTCCACCCGAGTGTTACGCGCCCCGCGCCCGAAGAACGCGGCCGGGCGCGATCTCCGCCTCGCCACCGCGACGGGTGCGGGGTTGGGCGCCGCTGTGTTGCTGGCGGCGTGGATCGGCCCGTGGGCGTGGTACCCGCTCGTTGCCACGGCCGTCGGTCTGGCCATGTGGGAGGTGCTCACTCGTCTGCGCGAGGCAGGCTACAAGCAGCCTCGCACCTTTCTGATCGTCCTCGGCCAGGCGATGCTGTGGATCTCCGCCGTCTTTGGCACAACGGGCTTGGTGTCCGGGTTCGCGTTCAGCGTGCTGTTTCTCATGTACTACCGCCTGTTCGACAACGGGCGCGACCGCAAGCCGGTCAACTACCTGCGCGACATCGCGGTCGGGGTGTTCGTCCTCGCGTGGATCCCGCTGTTCGGTTCGTTCGCCGCGCTCATTTCGCTTGTCGACGAAAGCGGTCGCCCCGGCGGCTTCTACATCCTCACCTTCATGCTCTGCGTGGTCGCCTCCGACGTCGGTGGCTACTGTGCCGGCGTGATGTTCGGCTCCCACCCGATGGCGCCGGCCGTGAGCCCGAGCAAGAGTTGGGAGGGTTTCGCCGGCTCTATCGTCTTCGGCGTGGTGACCGGCATCGTTGTTGTGACGTGGCTTTTGGCAGGGCCGTGGTGGCTCGGTGTTCTCCTCGGGGTCGCTCTCGTTATCTGCGCGACGATGGGTGATCTGGTGGAAAGCCAGTTCAAGCGCGAGCTCGGCATCAAGGACATGTCGACGATGCTCCCGGGCCACGGCGGCATCATGGACCGCCTCGACGGCATGCTTCCCGCCGCGGCGGCGACGTGGCTGGTCCTCGAACTCGTTGCGGCCCTGTAACTGAGCACCTCGCGCGGCGAACGTGTCGGGTGGCGCGCGCCGCCGAATGGCAGAGTTGGAGAAGAGTTGGAGATTCGTCAACAGCGCCCTGCCATGCAAAGATGGGGGCTGTTATGAGTGATTTCCCGAAGATCCAGCTTCTGGCCCCGAAGCACGGCATGCCGCCGAAGCACTTCGCCGACCTGTCCACCCAGGAGCGCGTCGACGCGCTCAGCGAGTTCGGCCTACCCAAGTTCCGCGCCAATCAAATCGCGCGCCATTACTACGGCAAGTTCGAAGCCGACCCATTGACGATGACGGATCTGCCGGAGGCGCAGCGCCAACTAGTCAAGGATGCGCTGTTCCCGCAGCTGCTCACCCCCGTGCGCAAGGTGGAGACAGACCAGGGCGACACAACCAAGACTCTCTGGCGCCTTCACGACGGGATCCTGCTGGAGTCCGTGCTCATGCGCTACCCGGGGCGCGCAACATTGTGCATCTCCTCCCAGGCGGGCTGCGGCATGGCGTGTCCGTTCTGCGCGACCGGCCAGGGCGGGCTGGACCGCAACCTGTCCACGGCGGAGATCGTCGACCAGGTGCGCGAGGCGGCCGCCGCGATGCAGCGCGAGGGCTCTCGCCTGACCAACGTGGTGTTCATGGGCATGGGGGAGCCGCTGGCGAACTACAACCGCGTCGTCTCCGCGGTGCGCCAGATCACCAGCCCCAGCCCGGATGGCTTCGGCATCTCCCAGCGCAACGTCACGGTCTCGACGGTGGGGCTTGCCCCGCAGATCCGCAAGCTTGCCGACGAAGGCTTCTCCTGCACACTGGCAGTCTCGTTGCACACCCCGGACGATGAGCTGCGCGACGAGCTGGTGCCGATGAACAACCGGTTCTCGGTCGCAGACGTTCTCGACGCTGCCCGCTACTACGCAGATGTGACGGGCCGGCGAGTGTCCATCGAGTACGCGCTGATCCGCGACATCAACGACCACGACTTCCGCGCGGACATGTTGGGCCGCAAGCTTCACGACGCCCTCGGTTCTCTCGTCCACGTCAACCTCATCCCGCTCAACCCGACGCCGGGTTCGAAGTGGGACGCCTCGCCGCGCGCCCGGCAGGACGAGTTTGTCCGCCGCGTCATCGCGCAGGGCGTGCCGTGTACCGTGCGCGACACAAAGGGCCAAGAGATTGCTGCGGCGTGCGGCCAGCTCGCGGCGGACGAGAAGTCCGAATAGCCCCTTTCACATCCATCGTTGATTCAAAATCAAAACGGTCCCGCTCCACCGTCGTGGTGGAGCGGGACCGTACTCGATTTGAACGTCGAACAGAGTGTGCGGAACTAGCGCACGATGTCGTGGGAGGTACCCAGGCTGTGGGTTGAGACGTCCTGAGTGGTGACTTCACGGGCCGCAACGCCCTGGGTTCCGCGCAGGTGGCTGACGCGGGACGGGTCGATGTTGAGCGCGCGCAGGGAGCGGTCGTCGAGGTCAGCGTAGGCGCCGGAGAGCGTGCGCTGGTCATAGGTCCAGTCGGGCTCCTGGTGGCCAAGCGGCTTGTTGTGCGACGTGACCGTGCGGACCTGGCTGAGCTTCGGGCGCACGGCGAGCAGGATCAGGCCGAGCGCGATGAGGATGGCAATAGTAGCGAGCCAGATGGTCTCGACGTGGCCACGGTGGTTGCCGAAGTTGTACGCGACCAGGAATGCGACGGAAATCCAGCCGGCGAGCTGAATCGTGCCCGGGCGCAGCTCGCTCCAGCCGAACTTTGCGGAGGGAACGTCTGCTTCGGAAACACCGCTGTACACCTGGTGTACTCGATCGTGCGCGTGGTGGGCCACAGCTTTCTCCTTGCTAATCCTCGCGTGTCCGCCCGCGGGGCAGACACATCTAATACCTGTGGGCCATCTTCCCATATTGAGAGCCCTCGTGGTGAGTCGTTACCCCCTAAAAGTTTCATACTTTTCATTGACTGGGGTGCGTCGCAAAGCCCGTGCCACAATGGTCGGGTGAAAAAGATTGTCATTCTGGGGTCGACCGGGTCTATTGGAACCCAGGCGATCGAGGTCATCGAGTCCAACCGCGACGCCTTTGAGGTCGTGGGAATCGCGGCAGGCGGACGCGATCCGGGGCATGTGATTGCCCAGGCGCGCGCGTTCGGCTTGGGCCCGGAGGCCGTCTCGGTCTCGGACCCTGAGGCCGCCCGCGTTGTTGCAGACGCGCTCGGTGGCACGGTGCTCAACGATCCCGCGGAGCTCGTTCGCGCACAACCTGCGGACACGGTCCTCAACGCGCTTGTCGGGTCGTTGGGTCTCGCCTCCACGCTTGCGGTGCTAGAAACGGGCGCGACGCTCGCGCTGGCAAACAAGGAATCTCTGGTTGCCGGCGGAAAGCTCGTGGTGGACAAGGCCGCTGAGGGCCAGCTCGTTCCGGTCGATTCGGAGCACTCGGCGATGGCACAGTGCCTGCGCTCCGGCGAACGCGGCGAGGTTGCGCGCTTTGTCCTGACCGCCTCCGGCGGGCCGTTCCGCGGGCGCACTCGCGCCGAGATGATGGAGGTGACCCCGGAGCAGGCGGCGGCGCACCCGACCTGGTCGATGGGGCAGATGAACACGCTTAACTCGGCCACGCTGGTCAACAAGGGCCTGGAGTTGATCGAGGCGACGCTGCTTTTCGACGTCGACGCTGCGCTTATCGACGTCTCCGTACACCCGCAGTCCATCATCCACTCCATGGTGACCTTCGTCGACGGCGCAACGATCGCCCAGGCCTCCCCGCCGTCGATGAAAATGCCCATCGCCCACGCCTTGGCGTGGCCAAACCGCGTTGCCGATGCCCAGCCCGCCCTCGACTTCTCGAATGCGATGGAGTGGACCTTCGAACCCGTGGACAACGCCGCCTTCCCAGCCGTCGACCTCGCCCGCCACGCGGCGCAGCAGGGCGCGACTGTGCCCGCGGTCTACAACGCGGCCAACGAGGAAGCGGCCGCCGCCTTTTTGGCGGGCAGGATCGCGTTCCCTCACATCGTCGATGTTGTCGCCGAGATCGTCGGCGAGGCTGCGTCATTCGCCTCCGCCCCGGAGAGCTTCGAGGCCGTTGTCGCCGTGGAGACCGAAGCGCGCGCCCGGGCGAACGAGCACATCAACCGGCTCGCGCGCGGCTAGGGGAGTGACCGCGTGCTTTCATTAACCGGAATTGTCCTGTTCGCCGTGGGCATCGCACTGTCGGTGGCGTTGCACGAAGCAGGACACATGATCACAGCCCGCGCCTTCGGCATGCGCGTGCGCCGCTACTTCATCGGGTTCGGCCCGCCCGTCTGGTCCACAACAAAGGGGCACACGACCTACGGCGTGGCTGCGCTGCCGTTCGGCGGGTTCTGCGACATCGCGGGCATGACCGCCCAGGACCCCCTCACACGTGAGGAAGAGCCGTTGGCGATGTACAAGAAGCCGTGGTGGCAGCGGGTGGCCGTGATGAGCGGCGGCATCGCCATGAACCTGTTGCTGGGCCTTGTCATTACCTACCTCGTCGCGGTGTTCGCGAGTATCCCGAACCCGTACGCGGACCGCACACCCGCGGTGGGGTCGGTGTCATGCACCGCTGATCAGGTCGGCCCCGGCGAACTCGCTGATTGTGCCGGCGTGGGGCCGGCGGGTGAAGCCGGGATCGAAGCAGGCGACAAGCTACTCGAGGTCGACGGCATACCGTTGGCCACGTTCGTCGAATTGCGCGACTACGTGGCAGCCCGCCCGGGGCAGACGGTGGTGTTGCGCGTTGAGCGCGAAGGCGCGGAGCAGGACATCCCCGTCGTGGTCGACTCGGTGTCGCGCATCGACCCGAGTTCAGGTCAGGCGTTCGAGTCTGGAGCAATCGGTGTCACCAGCCGCCCCGTGGAGAATCCGACGGCGTCCTTCGGGCCTTTCGAGGCTGTTCCCGCCTCGCTGGCGCTGACGGGGCAGATGCTGCGCGCCACGGTCGATGGGCTCATCGCCTTCCCCAGCAAGATCCCCGGGGTTGTCGCCTCCATCTTCGGCGCGCAGCGCGACGTCTCGGGGCCGGTGAGTGTCATCGGCGCCTCGCGCGCGGGCGGAGAGCTCGTCGAGCGCAGCCTGTGGGAAGTGTTCTGGATGCTGCTCGCCTCGCTGAACTTCTTCCTCGCCCTGTTTAATCTCGTGCCGCTTCCGCCTCTCGACGGCGGGCACATCGCCGTCATCTTCTTCGAGAAGCTCCGCGACGCGGCGCGCCGCCTTCGTGGTCTGCCGCCCGGCGAGCCTGTCGACTACACCCGCCTCATGCCGTTGACGTACGCGATGGCATCGGCCCTGCTCGTGGTTGGTGTTGTGGTGATGGTGGCTGACGTGGTCAACCCAGTCAGAATATTCGGGTGACGGTGCTAGAGTTGGGGGCTATGAATCAGCCTGTTTCCCTCGGCATTCCTGATGGTCCGCCTCCGACCCTTGCACCGCGTCGCACTACCCGACAGCTCATGGTCGGCGGAGTGGGGGTGGGCTCTGAGCACCCGATTTCCGTGCAGTCGATGACGACGACAAAGACGCACGATATCAATTCAACGCTGCAGCAGATCGCGCAGCTTGCCACCGCAGGCTGCGACATCGTCCGTGTTGCTTGCCCGAAGACGGTCGATGCTGAGGCGCTACCGGCGATCGCGGCGAAGTCGCCAATCCCGGTCATTGCCGATATCCACTTCCAGCCCAAGTACATCTTCGCGGCTATCGACGCCGGTTGCGCCGCCGTCCGCGTCAACCCGGGCAACATCAAGGAGTTCGACGGACGCGTCAAAGAGGTGGCCAAGGCCGCCGGCGAGGCGGGTATTCCGATCCGTATCGGCGTCAATGGCGGATCCCTGGATAAGCGTTTGCTTGAGAAGTACGGCAAGGCAACGCCTGAGGCTCTCGTCGAGTCCGCCGTCTACGAGGCCGGACTGTTCGAGGAGTACGGCTACGGCGACATCGCAATCTCGGTGAAGCACTCCGACCCTGTTCTGATGGTCGAGGCTTACCGCCAGCTCGCCGAGGTCACCGATTACCCGCTCCACCTCGGTGTGACCGAGGCTGGTCCGAAGTTCATGGGCACCATCAAGTCTTCTGTGGCGTTTGGTTCCCTGCTGTCGCAGGGCATTGGCGACACGATCCGTGTTTCCTTGTCCGCCGACCCGGTGGAGGAGATCAAGGTCGGCGACCAGATCTTGCAGGCGCTCAACTTGCGTCCGCGCAAGCTGGAAATCGTCTCCTGTCCGTCCTGTGGGCGCGCGCAGGTCGACGTGTACAAGCTTGCCGAGGAGGTCACCGCCGGCCTCGAGGGCATGGAGTTCCCGCTGCGCGTGGCGGTCATGGGCTGCGTCGTCAACGGCCCGGGTGAGGCGCGCGACGCGGATCTCGGCGTGGCGTCCGGCAACGGCAAGGGCCAGATTTTTGTCAAGGGCGAGGTCGTCGAGACCGTCCCTGAGGCCAAGATCGTCGAGACTCTCATCGCGCACGCGCTGCGTATCGCCGAGGAAGAGGGCCTTGAGGAGGTCGCTGGCGCCAAGGCGGAGGTCAAGGTTACCCGCTAGATTTCTCGAGCTTATGGAGTGGCTGCACCCTGCGGGGTGTGGCCACTGGTATTTTCAGCGCATGACCAGGCCCCGCTATCGCGCTGCCGTGCGCCCGCTGACCGCAGTGGGAACCACGTGCGCGCTCACCGCCTTACTCATCACCGGGTGCACGCCGAAGCCGCGGGATGCGGAGCCCGCCGCGGCCGACTTCCTCGCTGCTGTCCAGTCGCGCGAGTTCGATTCGCTCGCATCGCTTGTTGACGACCCCTCAGCCGCAACCTCCGCCATCGAAGCAAATTGGGAGGGCCTGCAGGCCGAGGGCCTCGAGGTCGCCCTCGGTGAGGTGGACCAACAGGACAACATCGCGACGGCGCACTACACCCTGCGCTGGGACCTGCCGGGGGAGCGTGAGTACGCGTACGAGTCCGCGATGACCATGACCCAGTCCGGAGAGGCGTGGACGGTGCGGTGGCAACCGTCGGTGATGAACCCCCGGTTGGGTGCCCACCAGCACATGGAGCTGCGCGCGAAACCCGCGGATAAGGCCAGCGTTGTCTCCGCTGACGGCGCGGAGCTGATCAAGCCGGGTGTTGTCTACCGCGTTCTGGTGGACACCGACGCGATGCGCTCCGCAGGCGAGACTGCCCGCCGCATCTCAACCGGCTTGGATGTGGCAGGAGCCGACGACCCCGCGGTGCCGCGCCGCGACGTCGCAGACCTTGCGGGGCAGTTGGAGAGGGCGTCGGGAAGCTACTCCGTCGCTGTGATTCCTGTGGCTGCCAAGACCGCCTTCGAACAGGCTCTTGGCGGCGATCCTGCGGTGCGTCTCAACGAGGAGGCGGCCATGGTCAACGCCGATCCGACCTTCGCACCAGATATCATGGCGCGCGTGGGCGAGCTGGTGCGCGCAGACCTCGAGGGTGCCAACGGGTGGAGCGTGAACGTGGTGACCTCGAATGGGGCCGCACTCGAGGAACTCACGGGCGAGGAACCCCGGCCGGCCCCGTCCATTCGCATCAGCCTCGACCACGCAGTCCAGCGTGCCGCGGAACAGGCGCTAGAGCCGGTGGCAGGGCAGCAGGCGATGATCGTTGCCATCCGGCCGTCGACAGGCGGCGTGCTCGCTGTCGCGCAGACCCCCGCGGCGGACCGCGACGGCAACATCGCCACGATGGGTCAGTACCCGCCCGGCTCGACGTTCAAGATCATCACCAGCGCCGCCGGAATTGAACGGCGCGGCCTCGACGCCGGCTCGATCGTCCCGTGCCCGCGAACCATGAACACCTTCGGCCGTGTCGTCACCAACTACCAAGGCTTCGCGCTCGGCAGCGTGCCTCTCGAAACCGCGTTTGCGCGTTCCTGCAACACCACATTCGCCGACATTTCTACCCAGCTCAATCCGGGAGAACTGCGGGAGGTGGGCAAGCAGTTTGGCCTCGGAGTCGACGTCGTCATCCCAGGCCTGGATACCGTGACCGGTTCAATTCCGGTGGGCGAGGAGCCGCTCGATCGCACTGAGGCCGGCTACGGCCAGGGCCACGACCTGGCGAGCCCGTTCGGCATGGCGCTCGTGTCTGCGACGGCCGCGCACGGCTCCCTGCCGGTGCCCTACATCGTCGAAGGACAGACCGCCCAGCTGTCGGAGTCCCCCACGCCGCCAAATGCTGCGACGATCGCCCAGTTGCAACAGCTCATGAAATCAGTCACCAGCCCGGGTGGTACCGCGGCGGGCATGAGCGCGGGAGGTGACATCCGAGGCAAGACCGGAGAGGCGGAAATTAACGGGGGCTCCCACGCCTGGTTCACCGGTTACCGCGCCGACGACGACATCGCCTTTGCCACGCTCGTCGTCCTCGGCGGCGGTTCCGAGGCTGCCGTGGCTATCACGGACCGGATGCTGGTCAACCTCGATGAGGCCCGCGGGGCAGGAGGGTAGCGGCACCGCGGCGGGTGGGGGCTAGCATGTACTCCATGAGTCAACGTGGATTACTTACTCCCGGCCGCCCCACCCCCATCCGCACGGTGCCGGAGGGCATCGACCGGCCCGAATACGCGTGGAAGGACGACGTCCAAGAAAATGTCGGCGAGCCGTTCGTGCAGTCCGCCGAGACAATCGAGCTCATGCGCGAGGCCTCCCGCATCGCTGCAAACGCCCTTGCCGTAGCTGGCGCCGCAGTGCAGCCCGGTGTCACAACGGACGAGATTGACCGCGTCGCCCACGAGTACATGCTCGACCACGGTGCGTACCCGTCCACGCTGGGTTACCGCGGCTACCCCAAGTCGTGCTGCGTCTCGTTGAACGAGATCGTCTGCCACGGTATCCCGGACACGACTGTGATTGAGGAGGGTGACATCGTCAATATCGACGTCACCGCCTACAAGAACGGAGTGCATGGGGATACTAACGCGACGTTTTTTGCCGGTGAGGTCGAACAGCGTCATCGCGAGCTGGTGGAACGCACCTACCAGGCAACAATGCGCGGCATCAAGGCTGCAAAGCCAGGGCGTGAGATTAACGTTATCGGCCGTGTCATCGAGTCCTACGCAAAGCGGTTTGGGTATAACGTGGTCACCGACTTCACAGGACACGGCATCGGGACGACCTTCCACAACGGATTGGTTGTCCTTCACTACGACTCCGACACCTACCGCGACGTCCTCGAACCTGGCATGACGCTGACCATCGAGCCGATGATTAACCTCGGCGAGCTGCCGTACACAGTGTGGGACGACGGGTGGACCGTCCAGAACCTTGATGGGGAATACACGGCCCAGTTTGAGCACACCATTTTGATCACGGAAACCGGCAACGAGATTCTCACTATCCCGGATGAGCCGTTCTCCGAGGGGATGCTCATGCGCGGGGTCTAGCAACTCGGCGCCGTACTGCTCGGCCATACCTGTGCCTAGATCAATCGGGTACGGTCCAGGCTGTGGCGGCGCGCAAAAATGCCCTTCCGCGTTACGCGGAAGGGCATTTTAAGCTATTCGCCTAAGCGAAACAGCTTAGAACTGGATCATGCCGTTGAAGGAAGCCCAGTTGAAGCCAGCGATGATCAGGCCGATGAGGGAGCCGATGCCAGCG
The DNA here is from genome assembly GCF_040946405.1 of Corynebacterium sp. LK2510. Classification (NCBI taxonomy): domain Bacteria; kingdom Bacillati; phylum Actinomycetota; class Actinomycetes; order Mycobacteriales; family Corynebacteriaceae; genus Corynebacterium; species Corynebacterium sp. LK2510. The sequence continues at coordinate 73,769 of NZ_JAYWLR010000001.1, forward strand.
ATGGCGGTCAGGTCGAGCCAAACGCGTGCCCACTGCGGGAGGGCAGCAGCGTCGGTCTCTTCGCCGAAAGCGTCGGTGGCGTCGAACTTCACGTCGTTGTCGTTGAAGAACTGGGAAGAGCCCTGGCCGGAGGAGAGGCCGTTGAAGCCGTCTTCCATCCACTCAGCGGTTTCCTTGTCGGTGTCCTTCTGCTTGCCGGCGAAGAGCACAGAGGAGCTGTCGTTCTTTGCAGCGTCCTGAGCAGCGTCCTCAGCAGAAGCGGTGGCGATGCCGCCGAAAGCGACGGTGAGTGCGGTTGCGGAGGCAACGGCAGCGGTGCGGAAGTTACGCATGGAAAATCCTTCTTTCAGAAGAGTGTCGGGAGGGTGCGGAATTCCGCGATTTAGAGGCCGTGGACGACGAAGTTGTAGGCCGGGCCAACGATGAGGCCGATGAAGGCGGAGACACCGGCGAAGATGGAGCCGACGTAGAGCAGCTGAGCCCACAGCGGCTGAGCCATCCAGCCCTCGCCCTCCTCAGAGGAACCGAAGAGTGCCTGGCCGTCGGCGGGGTTCGTCACGACCTGGCCGTCCTTGACCTCCCAAGCGCCGAGGAGCTTGCCCATCTGGGAAGAAAGGGCGACGTCGGTGTTGGGGCTGGAGCTCTCGTCCTTCGTCTCGGCGGGAGCCTGAGCATTGGTGGTGGCCGGAGCGGTGGCGCTGGAGTTCATGTCCAGCCCTTCGGCGCTTTCAGCAGCAGCAGCGATGGAAGCGGTGCCGAAGGTGACGGCGACGGCGGTGGCGCCAGCAAGGGCAGCCTTACGGAAATTACGCATGAAAGGAAATCCTTCTCTATGGGTGCTTACGAGACCTCCGGGCTGGCGACGGAGCTCATCACAGGAGTGAATTCGCTATCCGCCCTTCAGACAAAATTGACGAAGGCCCAGTGTCATTAAAATAGGATAACGTAATGCTGTGCGGAATGCATAGTTATTTGGGATGGGCTGAGGTTCCTGTGAATCAAGTATCTTGAGTCATTCGCATTAACACACCGAGGCGTTACACCGACGGACTGTCCTGCGGAAACGTTGTGGCCCGTGAGAGGAATGGGCTTTCGATAGCTACCTCCTTACGGGGGTAACGATGTGTTGCTTGTGGTGGGGTGCCCCGAGGATTCTCTACTGAGGCCCTCTGAACTCCAGGTCCAGTCCGAGGATCGCGTTCTCCGTCACCTCGGGAAGTGCCGGGTGGATCCAATACTGGCTACGGGGGACATCCCGCAGATCGAGATCGAAAGCCATGACGGTGATCATCTGCTGGATCAATGTAGACGCTTCGGGGCCCATGTAGTGCGCTCCCAGGAGCTTGCCAGTTGTACGGTCGGCCACGAGCTTGCAGATGCCGGTGGTGTCTTCCAAAGCCCAGCCGTAGGCGACGTCTCCGTAGTTTTGCACCTTCACGGTGACATCGAAACCGGCGTCACGAGCCTGGTCCTCCGTGAGGCCCACCGTGGCGATTTGCGGGTGTGTAAACACAGCGAAGGGGACGTGCTCGTGCGGCATGGGTACGAGGTCGTCGGGGTGCAGCAGATTGTGGCGCACCGCGCGGGTCTCGGCGTTGGCTACGTGCTTGAGCTGGTACGGGGAGGAGACGTCGCCAAGCGCCCAGACGCCGTCCGCGGTGGTACGGCCGAACTCATCGACGAGGATCCTGCCGTCCTCGCGGAGATCAATGCCGGCCTCCTGTGCGTTGAGGCGATCGCCGTTGGGGCGCCGGCCGGTGGCGACGAGGAGTGCTTCGGAGGTGACCGTCGTGCCGTCGTCAAGCGTGAGCGTGACGGAGTTTCCGTCGGATTCCGCCGTGTCCACGGTGCGGCCGAGGTGGGTCTCGTACGTGTCAGCCGCGATATCGCCGAACCTGTCTGTGATTGTGGCGTCGAGTGTGCGCAGCAGCGGCGTGCGGTTGACCACGCGCACGGTCGTGCCGAGCGAGTTGAAGATGTGGGCGAACTCCATCGCGATGAACCCGCCACCGACAATGGTGAGCGATTCCGGCTGGCGCTCGAGGCGCATGATGTCGTCGCTGGTGTGGTGCGGCACATCCTGCGCCCACTCCGGGATGACAGCGCGCGCTCCGGCGGCGACAACGATGGTGTCTGCCGTGATGATCGCCTCTTCGCCGCCTTGGCCGGTCTTGATGGTCTTCTCACCGACAAACGTCGCGTGCTGGTCGTACACCGTCACGTTGGGGGAACCGTTGCCGCGGCGGTACTCCTCGCCGCCGGCTGCGATGAGGTCGATGCGGTTGTGGAAGATGCGCTTGACCATCGCGGGCCAATCCGCGGCCTTGTACTCGATGTCGAGCCCCAGGCGTTCGGCGTTGAGGGCGTCGAACGCGAGATCAGCTGCCTTGACAAACATCTTCGTCGGGATGCAGCCAACGTTCATGCAGGTGCCGCCGAACTTGTTTTCCTCGATGATGGCGACCGACATGTCGTCGAACTCGGGGGTCAGGATGGAATTGCCGGACCCGGCGCCGATGATGATCAGGTCGTAGTGAGCGTTCATGGGGGTATCGAGCTCCTCGGTGGGGGATGGATAGGAGGGGTATCTACTTCGTGCGGTCGGAAAGGCTCTCCAGCCATGCCAACGTGGTGGTCAAGGCTGCCTCTCTGGCATGAGGCTGGGACAGGAAGACGTCGTGAAGCGCGCCGTTAATAGGTGTGACCTGTGACTCGCGCGAGAGTGTCGGCGCCCACTTGCGCATGTGGCTGACGTCGAGAACGGTGTCCGCGGTGTCCGCAGCGGCGGAGTATGACTTGGCCAGGTAGGAATGCGACGAACACAGGGTTAGGACGGGCACTGCCGCGTCGACAATGCCCGAGTGGATGACCTTCTGAGCTGTGAAGATGGCGCGCAGCCAGCCGATGTCAATGTTATGGCCCTCGATGGGCTTGAAGGTGGTGTCGAAGTTCCAGCTGCCGCTCTCGCTTGCGGCAATCGATTTGCCGTAGGTCCCTGTCCCGCCCTTTTTCACCGTGAGCGAGGGCGCGATCCTGCCCAGGACCGCTGCGAGTGGGCGCATGACCTTCACCATGGCTGGTGAAAACTGCATGTCGAGCCAGGGGCTGTTGAGAATGAGCCCCTCAATGCGGGCGTGGAGCTGCGGATCCTCGCGGCGGAGGTGGTCGACCCACAACGCCGCGATGAGGCCTCCTGTTGAATGCGCGAGCGGGACTACGGACCCGTGTGTGGCGGCGATGAGCTCGAGGGCGTAGGTGAGCTCCGGGAAATACTCGCTGAGATCAGTGGACATGTGCCAGCGCTGACCTTCACGCCATGAGCGTCCGCAACCGTGGAGGTCGATGGCGTAGAAGGGAAAACCCTGAGACACGAAGTATTCGGCGACGTGGTCCTGGAAGAAGTAGTCGGACATGCCGTGGATCCACAGCAGGGCCGACCGCGTGGAAGGGGAGTCGGGCAGGGTGCGGATCAGGGTCGCGGGTGCGTCTGCACCGCCCGGGATATGGAAGGCGGCGCTGTGAAAGCTCTCGCCCAACAGGTCGTCGCTCCAGGGGAGCTCGTCGAGGCTACGTGCAGTGGTACGTGCGGTGGGGGGACTGGTATCGGACACAGTTCCCGATGGTAAGTCATCCAACTCCGGTCGTGGGAGGCGCACGCTGAGGTGGGCGTGGCGGAGCCAGGGGAGCGAAAAGGAGTAGCCGAGAACTGGCCCGCGACCAACCGTAGACGCGTAAGGTTGTACACCAAGTCGATCTCCGGCGCAGCGGATCCACGGCGTGGGACGGTGTGAGGTTGGTCGGCCAAATACATAAATGTGAGCAAGAAATCGCGTTAACTAGCTAGCGAAAGAGTTGAACGGATGTCTGAAGAACACGGCAATAACGTAAGCGGCGAGGTGGATGTCCTGCTCATTGGCGCAGGCATCATGAGCGCCACCCTGAGCGCGATGCTCCGCGAGCTCGAACCGGACTGGTCACAGACCATTTTCGAGCGTCTCGACGGACCGGCTCAGGAGTCCAGCTTCCCGCTGAACAATGCCGGCACCGGCCACTCCGCGCTGTGCGAGCTGAACTACACACCAGAGAAGAATGGCCGCATCGACGTGTCGAAGGCCATGACGATTAATGAGAAGTTCCAGCTGTCCCGCCAGTTCTGGTCCCACCAGACTGAGAAGGGTTCATTGCCGGATCCGAGCGCCTTTATTAATCCGGTGCCTCACGTGTCTTTTGCCCAGGGCGAGGACCAGATCGACTACCTGCGCCGCCGTTACGAGAACCTTTCCGCTAACCACATGTTCCCGGAAATGAAGTTCACGCAGGATCAGGCGGAGTTTAGCGAGAAACTCCCGCTCATGGCCCAGGGCCGGGACTTCGGCAAAGAGCCGGTGGCCATCTCCTGGATCGATGAGGGCACCGACATTGATTACGGCGCCCTCACCCGCCAGTTCCTCGACTCCTCGGTCGCCGAAGGCACGCAGGTCCGTTATGGCCACGAGGTTGTCGGCCTCAAGCGCGACGGCGCGCTGTGGAAGGTCACTGTCCGCAACGTCCACACCGGCGACAAGCAGGTTGTCCGCGCACGCTTCGTGTTCGTCGGTGCCGGCGGTTACGCCCTCGACATCCTGCGCATGGCGGGTGTTCCCGAGGTACGCGGTTACGCCGGGTTCCCGATCTCGGGCATGTGGCTGCGCACCACCAACCAGGAGCTCGTCGCTCAGCACAAGGCGAAGGTCTACGGCAAGGCGAAGGTGGGCGCGCCCCCGATGTCCGTGCCGCACCTCGACCTGCGCGTAATCGACGGCGAAGAGTCGCTTTTGTTCGGCCCGTACGGCGGTTGGAGCCCGAAGTTTTTGAAGAAGGGTTCCTACCTCGACCTGTTCAAGTCGATCCGCCCGGACAACATCCCGTCCTACCTGGGTGTCGCCGCGACGAACTTCGGTCTGGTCAAGTACCTCGTTTCCGAGGTGTTCAAGGACTTCGACGGCCGCCTCGAGGCGCTGCGCGAGTACTTCCCGGCCGCCGAGGGCAAGGACTGGGACACCGTCGTCGCCGGCCAGCGCGTTCAGGTGATCAAGCCCGCCCCGGCTCCGAGCTTCGGTTCTCTGGAATTCGGAACGGCCCTTGTCAACGACCAGGCCGGAACCATCGCGGGAATCCTCGGCGCTTCCCCGGGCGCGTCGATTACTCCGTCCGCCATGCTGGAGCTGCTCGAGCGCTGTTTCGGTGAGCGGATGATCGAGTGGGGCGACAAGCTCCACGAGATGTTCCCCACCTACGGTGTTTCGCTCAAGCACGACGCGGCTGCCTTCCAGAAGCAGTGGGAGTGGACCCAGAAGGTGCTCAAGCTCGACGCTTAAACTGCACGCTTATCGACGCCCCTTCGCCCGCGTACCTACGTACCTACGTACCGCAGTACGTCACGAAGGGGCGTTCGTCGCCTTCGGGTGCAGCGAACCTGGCCGGTCCTGCCGCCGGGTTGAACGGGTCGGTCACCGCCGCGAGCAATTCCCGATACGGCGCGTAGTCGCCGTCGCGCTCGGCGGAGGTGATGGCGCTGGCGAGCAAACGGTTGCGGGGGATGAAGATGGGCCCGCCGTGGTGCTCGGCGTTGAAGGTCGTGATGTCCTCGGCCTGCGCTAGGCGCTGCGGGTCCGGCACCTCTCGTGCCCACTGTTCGTTCCACATGTCCTGGGCGCTGTTGAGGATGTCCTGCGCAGTCTCGGCGGTGATAAGCGGGATCAGTGCCTCTGCCAGCCGGGCCAGGTTCCACGCGATGATGGAGGGCTGGTTGCCGAAGGCGTAGCGCCCGGAGGCGTCGATGGAGGAGAATTTCGCGCGCGGGTCGAATTTCTCGGTGAAGGCGCACGGCCCGTAGTCGATGGTTTCGCCGGAAAGAGCGGTGTTGTCCGTGTTCATGACGCCGTGGACGAAGCCGAGGCGCATCCACGAGGCCACCAGGGAGATCTGGCGCTGGAGGACGGTGTGCAGCAGCTCGGTCGCGCTGTCGGCGCCGGCGGCGGTAACAACGCGCTGGACCAGGTCCGGCGACTGCGTCGCGGCATACTGCACGGATCCGACGCGCAGGTGGGAGGATGCCGCGCGCACGACGATGCCTCCCGGGACAGCGCCCTCGCGGCGCACCACCGTCGCGCCGGTGGTCAGCACCGCCAGCGAGCGGGTGGTGGGCACACCCACCGCGTGCATGAATTCGCTGATCAGGTACTCGCGCAGCATGGGGCCGACGGCCCCGAAGCCGTCCGAGCCCGGCCGGGAGAACGGGGTCGGTCCGGAGCCCTTGAGCTGAATCTCGGTGCCGTTGATGTCTCCGAGGAGGAGGGCGCGGCCGTCGCCAAGCAGTGGCACGAATTGCCCGAACTGGTGGCCGGCGTAGGCCGTGGCGTGGCCGCCTGCGGATCCCGCGAGCCACGCGGTGCCCTCGGCGCTGCGCAGCCACTCGGGGTCGAGGCCGAGTTCGCTCGCGAGGGCGTCGTTAAGCACGACCACCTGGGGGTCGGGAAACTCGGCCGCGGTGGCCGGCACCGTCATCTCCGGCAGTGCTTCGGCGAACGTATGGTCCAGGGTTGGTGCGCGCATATCCATGCCGCCACCCTAGACTTGATTGTCATGACTCACGGCACGGTTACGCTCGTCGGCGGGGGACCAGGGGACTGGGACCTCATCACCATCCGGGGCTTGCGTGCGCTTGAGAAAGCCGACGTGATCCTCACCGACCACCTCGGCCCGTCCGCGCAGCTGCACGAGTTCATTGATGTCTCTGGAAAAGAGATCGTCGACGTCTCCAAGCTGCCCTACGGCAAGCAGGTCGCACAGGAGCGGATCAACGAGCTCATCGTGGAGCACGCGCTCGCCGGTAGCGAGGTGGTCCGGCTCAAAGGCGGAGACCCGTACGTCTTCGGGCGCGGCTTCGAGGAAGCGCAGGCGTGCGCCCGCGCGGGCCTGACCTGCACGGTCGTTCCCGGTGTGACAAGTGCGGTGTCCGTGCCGGCTGCGGCGGGGATCCCAGTAACGCAGCGGGGTGTGATCCACTCATTTACGGTGGTCTCCGGCCATCTGCCGCCCGGCCACCCGAAGTCGCTGACAGACTGGGGCGCGCTCGCCCGGGTCGGCGGCACGATCGTGGTGATCATGGGGGTGCGCAACGTGGGTGCCATCACGCAAACGCTTCTCGACGCCCACCTCCCCCCATCCACCCCAGCAGCCGTCATCCAGGACGGCGAGACCCCGCGCCAGCGCGAGTTCCGCACGACCCTGGGCTCGCTCGCTGCCGTCATGAACGACAACTCCGTTGCCGCACCCGCGGTCTACGTCATTGGAGAGGTGGCTGGCTGTGCGCTCGCTTGATGCGTTGATTCTCGACACCGCGGACCTTGCCGCAGGTGCTGACACGATCCTGATCTGTGAAGACCCGACCGGCGATCTGACCCGCGCCGCCGTGAAGACCGGCACCCGCGTGGTCGTGCTCGATGCCGATTACGCGCGCTGCCGAAGCGCTGCCGCGCTCGGCGCCGACGTCGCCGGTGATACGCGCCTGGACGATTACCTCGCCGGTTCCACCGGGTGTGCGGTGGCGGTGGGGGAGATGCCGAAGTCCCTGGGTCGGCTTGACTACCTCGCCCGCTCGATCGCGGGTGCCGGATTTGCGGAGGCGCGCCTCGTGCTCGGTGCGAACAACAAGCACCTGGCCCGCTCGATGAACACCGTGCTTGGCGCTTCTTTCGCCTCCGTCGCCGCCTCTCGGGGCCGGGGCAAGTTCCGCTGCCTGGTGGCGCAGGGGCCGAAGGACGTGGCCTACGAGCCAGTCCGTGGCGCCGAGCTCGTCGCCATTGGCGGGGTGTTCTCCGGGGCGCGGCCGGATCACGGCGGGGAGCTGCTGCGCTCCGCTCTGCCGGAGGACGTGGGCAGGTTCCTGGACTTGGGCTGCGGCAACGGGTCGGTCTCCCGCGGACTGCCTGGCGCCGTCACCGCCACGGACTCCTCCGCCGACGCGGTGCTGTCCGCCCGTGCCATCGGCCTGACTGCGACGTGGGACGACGCCGGGTCACGCTTCGCCGACGGATCTTTTGACACCATCGCGCTCAACCCCCCGTTCCACGAGGGCACAACTGTCGACGCCACCCTGGTCACCGGGCTTCTCGACGCCGCACGCCGCCTCCTCGCCCCCGGCGGCACCCTCTACCTCGTCCACAACTCGCACCTGCGCTACCGCGGCGAGGTGGGGCAGCGCTTCCACTCGGTTGAGGAGGTGGCCCGGGACCGGCGCTATACGGTGCTGCGGGCTCGCTGATTCTCCTCCAACGCCTAAACCCCGACTCCCAAACCCCGACACTTCGCAAGCACCGTCCTCGCCGTGAAGCCCGACGTCGATAAGTCGGCGTCTGAGAGTCGGGGTTTGCGCGAACCACCCCGACAAGCAACGGAAACCCCAGCGACCGCGCGGGAACCGAACCACCCCGGTGCCCGTCTAACCCGACATGGGGATCGATCGGAGAAACCAGGTGGAAATGGCCCGCGAACGGGCGAGACGGGCCGAGCTTCTCGCCAGGATCATCGACACCCGCCAGCTCACCTACGACCGCGCCCGGCACATAGGAGCCCAGGCACACACCCAGCTGTCACCGCAGCTGTACTACCCGACCCACCAGTGGGAGACACTGCCGCGCCACGACCGGCGGTTCCTGCTCGCCTGCGCGGCTGGAAGGAATAACACAAAGACGGCGCTAATTGGCAGGTCGGCCGCGCGCGTGGGTGGAATGTGGGTGGTGGCACTGACGGACGAGAAGGTGGAACTGGCCATGCCAGGGTCGGGAATCGGCCCGAGCGTGCGCAACAACCCCGGGTACCGGACGTACCACCTCAACTTATGCCCAACCGAGACGTACGAAGCGGACGGCTACCGGGCTACCCGGCTGACCCGGACCGCCATCGATATCGCCCGCCTCCACGGTTTTGCAGAGGGACTGATCGCCTTTGACTGGCTGCTGCGCTCGGGCCAAGACATTCGGGACATCGAACTAGAGGTCCGCCGCATGGGCCGGTTCAAAGGTGTGCGGACGGTCCGGCGGTGTCTCCGCCACGCAACTGAGCTCTCGGAGTCGCCGTTCGAGTCCCTGGCCCGCGCGCTGCTTATCGAGGCGGGCTTCGACCCGCAGTCGCAGTGGCGGGTCGGCACCTACCGGGCGGACCTGGCCATCGAGGGGTGGCTGCTTATTGAGATCGACGGCGACAGTAAGTACGTGACGGACACCGCCGAGGTGATCAAGCGTGAAAACGACAGGAAGAAACGCATCGAGAACCAGGGCTACAAGATTATGCGCTACCGCCCGAGAGACCTGCTCGCCGACCCGGCAAAGTTCATCGACGAAGTCGCAGCCGCCCTCTACACCACCAGGGTCAGCTGAGTCCCCGACACCTCCACGACGAAACCGGCCGCCAAAGCCGCGTCGGCGACTTCCTCCACCGAGGCGCACTCGGGTCCGAGCGCCAGGGCGCGCGCCAGCTCTCCCTTGTAGTGCTTGTTGAAGTGGCTGACCACCTTGCGCGCCCCGTCGACTTCGGTCTCGACCCGCACCGTCACCGCGCCGGGCACCGGCCCGAGGGTGTGGTACGCCCCGGAGCGCATGTCGACGATGAAGCCTTGGCCGGCGAGCACCTCGCTTATCGACGCCCCCCAGCGCGCCCGCATCGTCGGCACCGACCCGTCCCGGGCGGGAAGCTTGGAGCCGCCGGAGAGCCGGTAGCGCGGGACCAGGTCTCCTGCGCGAACGACCCCGAACAGCGCGGAGCCGATGGCGAGCTTCTCGACGGCTACCGAGGGCAGGGTGTCGGGACGAAGGGCGTCGTAAAGCACGCCCGTGTAGCGGGAGATGGCGGGCATGACTGGGGCGTCGCGAAGCGAGAGGTTCTCCTCTGCCTCCGCGCGTTTGGACGCGGGGAGCTTGAGCGCGGCCATCATCTCGTCCACACCCAGTGCCGCGAGGTCGTCGGTGATGGTGCGGCGCACCGGATCGAGGGCGGGAAACGACACCGACATCTCGCCGGGCTGGCCGCCTGGCGCCTTCGTCTCGGAGGGTGGGAGGAGGATGAGCATGGCACACACCCTAGCGCTAGACTATCCGGCATGATTACACGCCTTTCCGAGCTGTTCCTGCGCACGTTGCGCGAAGATCCCGCCGACGCGGAGGTGCCGAGCCACAAGCTCCTCGTCCGCGCGGGTTATGTCCGCCGCGCCGCGCCGGGTGTGTACTCCTGGCTGCCGCTCGGCCTGCGCACCCTGCGCAAGATCGAAGGCGTCGTGCGCGAAGAGATGGACCGGATGGGTGCCCAGGAGCTGCTCTTCCCGGCGCTGCTTCCCCGCGAGCCCTACGAGGTGACCAACCGCTGGACCGAGTACGGCGACGACCTGTTCCGCCTCAAGGACCGCAAGGGCGCCGACATGCTGCTCGGCCCGACGCACGAGGAGATGTTCACCGCGGCGGTCAAGGACCTGTACTCCTCGTACAAGGACTTCCCGGTCACGCTGTACCAGATCCAGACGAAGTACCGCGACGAGGCGCGCCCTCGCGCCGGCATCCTGCGCGGGCGCGAGTTCGTCATGAAGGATTCCTACTCCTTCGACATGACCGACGAGGGCCTCGCCCAGTCCTACGCGAACCACCGCGCCGCCTACCAGCGCATTTTTGACCGCGTGGGCATCCGCTACGAGATCTGTAAGGCGACTTCCGGTGCGATGGGCGGCTCGGCCTCCGAGGAGTTCCTGGCCTACTCCGAAAACGGTGAGGACACCTTCGTCATCTCCACCGCCGGTGACTTCGCAGCCAACGTCGAGGCCGTTGCCACCGCGGTTCCCGAGGCGCGCCCCGTCGACGGCCTGCCCGAGGCAGTGGAGCACCCCACCCCGAACTCGGAGACGATCGAGGCCCTCGTCGACCGCGCCAACGAAGCCGGCATCACGATCGACGGGTCGCCCGTCACTGCGGCCGACACCTTGAAGTGCATGATGATCAAGGTCACCGACCCGCGCCAGGTCGACGACAACGGAAACCCGGTCGGCCCGCAGCTGACTGCTGTGTTGATCCCGGGCGACCGTGAACTCGACGCTAAGCGTCTCGAGGCGTCGCTCGAGCCCGCAACGTACGAGCTGGCCAGCGAGGAAGACTTTGCCAAGAACCCCTTCCTAGTCAAGGGCTACATCGGCCCGCGCGCTCTCAACGCCAACGGCGTGACCGTCTACGCGGATCCGCGCGTGGTGGCAGGCACGACCTGGATCACCGGGGCCGACGCCCCCGAGGTCCACGTCTTCGGCCTCGTCGCCGGCCGGGACTTCGAGGTGGACGGCTTCATCGAGGCAGCGGAGATCCGCCCCGGCGACCCTGCCCCCAACGGCAACGGCACCCTGGAGCTCGCCCGCGGCATCGAGCTCGGCCATATCTTCCAGCTCGGCCGCAAGTACACTGAGGCCCTCGACGTGCAGATTCTCGACGAGAACGGCAAACGCGCCCTGCCCACGATGGGTTCCTACGGCATCGGTGTCTCCCGCATGATGGCGGTCGTGGCGGAGCAGCGTCACGACGACAAGGGCCTGGTTTGGCCGGTTGAGATCGCGCCGTACCAGGTCCACGTCGCCGTGGCGAACAAGGACGCCGCGGCGATGGAGGCCGGAGTCCAGCTGGTTAGCGACCTCGACGCGGCGGGCCTCGAAGTGCTTTTCGACGACCGCCCCAAGGTCTCCCCGGGAGTGAAGTTCAAGGATGCTGAGCTGCTCGGTATGCCGTATGTGGTCATCCTCGGCCGCTCGTTCGCCGACGGCATCGTGGAGCTGCGTATCCGCGGCGGGGAAACCCTCGAGGTCCCCGCAGGGGAGATTGTGCAGAAGCTGCGCGAGCTCATCGGCTGAGGTCGCGGCCCCGGGCCGGCCACCAGAACCTCTCGCCGAGCAGCTGGACGGCGGCCGGAACGACAAATGTGCGCACGACGAGGGTGTCGAGCAGCACACCGAGGCAGATGACGATGCCCACCTGCGCCAGTACCACCAGTGGCAGGACGCCGAGAGCGGCGAACACCGCCGCCAGGAGAATGCCCGCCGAGGTGATGACGCCGCCTGTCGACGACAGTGACCGAAGAATCGCCTCTGACGTGCCATGGAGGTGCGCTTCTTCGCGGGCGCGCGTCACGAGGAAAATCGTGTAGTCGATGCCGAGCGCAACGAGGAACACAAACGCGTAGAGCGGGGTCGCCGAATCGAAGCGCTCGAAGCCGAAAATCTGGCTGGAGACCCACCACCCGAGGCCCAGAGCCGCCACATTGGTCAGAAGGACGGAGGCGGTCATGACCAGTGGTGCGACCACGGATCGCAGTATGACGATCAGGCTGAGGAGGACAAGCAGCAGAACCAGCGGAAAAATTGTCGTGCGATCCTCCCGCGCGGCCTCTTCCGTGTCAACGAGCTCGGCGTCGGGCCCGCCGACTTTCGCCTCCACACCTGAGAGGGCGGTGCGGATCTCATCCGTGCTTCCACCCGAAACGCGCAGGTGCCCCGCGGAATCGGTGACCGAAAAGCCCGCTTCCTCCAGTACGTCGGTGGCCGCGACGCGGTCGGGCGTGCGAATGATAGCCGGGGTGGCGGAAGTCTCCGGGAAGGCGTCGGAAAGCTCTTCGGCGGCGCGAATGGACTCGGGGGTGTCGAGAAACTGGTCAGCTTGGGTCAGACCCGTCGTAATCTGGAGGGAGCCCAGGCTCATCGTCCCGAGGACGACCAAGCTGGCAGCGAGAATCGCCGCGGGTTTCGTCCTGACGGCGGCGCCCACGCGGTCGAAGACACGATGCTTTCGTGACTCACCGGGCTTCGGCATGGCGGGCCAGAATACCCATCGCCCGAATAGGACCAGGATGCCGGGCAGGACCACCGCGCCGAAAAACAGCGCCACGATCACCCCGAACGCAGCTGCAACACCGAGCGCGCGCGTGGTGGGCGTCTGTGACAGGAGCAGATAGAGCACGCCCACGACGACAGTGAGAGCAGAGGCGGCGATGGCTGTGACGGTTGGCGCCCAGGCGCGACCCATGGCCTCGAAGCGATCCTCCCGGTGCGTCAGCTCGTCGCGGTAGCGGGAGATGAGCAGGAACGCGTAATTGGTCCCCGCGCCGAATACGAGGACCGAGAGAATGCCCCCGGTGGACTCGTTCCACGCCATGCCCAGGGCATCCAGAAACCACGTGTAGGCGACGGCGACGAGGCGGTCCGCGACACCGATGACGAGAAGCGGGAACGCCCAAAGAACCGGCGACCGGTACGTGACCACAAGCAGAACGGCCACAATGAGGGCTGTCACGGCGAGCAGTGTGGTGTTGGCCCCGGAAAAGACCTGTGACAGGTCGGCGTTGATTGCCGCGGGACCGGTCACCTGTGCTGTGACCCCGGGGGGAAGACCGTCGCTCGCTGTGGAGCGAAGGTCTTGAATGGCTGTGACATTGCCGGCCAGGTCCACTGCGTCCGTGTCAACCGGAACGATCGCGGCGCTCACGTCACCGTTCGGAATGAGCGGGCCGCCGAGCTCCGTGGCCTTGTCCCGCAGCGGGACCAGCGACTCAGGGTTCACACCGGAGAAGAAGACCAGCGCGTCGGGCGAGGTGTCGTCTTCCAGGACGCGTTCGGCGGCGACGTCGGTGGAGTCGAACCCGTCGGGCAGCATCGCCGTGGACGTCTGCTCCGCCTCGACTGGGCCGAGAGAGATGAGGAATACTCCCACGGCCAGACAGGCGAGGGAAAACCAGCGCAGGACGCGGGCGAAAGCGGCGCTCACAGCAGGACCTTTCAGTAGAGCGAGATTCCCCTCACCCTAACTGGAGGTCAGATAGATGACAACGACGCCCGTTGGGCAGAAGCGGCGAGTGATATCGACGCGCTCGACCATCTCGTCGACTGGGCGTCTGCCGCTGTTCGTCTCCACGCACTCACCAACTGCCCGTTGAGGTCGTCAACAAGCTGCTGCGCGGTTTCGGGCGTGGCCTCCCGATCCGCATCGGTGAATTCGTACCCGGCGGCGGGAACGGGCACAGGGCCGGATGGCGCGAGCAGCTGGGAGAGGTACTCCCGCCGGTCGGCGCCCGCCTCCCGAAAGTTCCCGATGCGCGCTGCAAGCTCCGGACCCGCGACCGACAAAGCCAAGCCGAGGGCGTAATCGTAGGAGTACTCCTGTTCGAGCATCGCACGCGCGGCGGTGAGGTCGCCGGAGTCGTCGACGCGAGCCTGTGGCGGGTCGACGGGGACAAGGGCCGCAGCATCGACAGCTTGGGAAACCACAAGGTCGGTGGACTCCTCGGGTACCGACGAGATGTCGGCGGCCACGGTGTCGCGCAGCGCGACGGACATGTCGGAGGGCTCCGAAGCTCCCATCGCGTCACCCGGCCCCCGCACGACAACACAGGAGCTCGGCGGGGCTCCCGCGGCGTCGACGCCGCACAAGCGGGCAACCTCGGCCCACAAGTCCGCCGCCTGCCTCGAGCGGAGCCCGGCGGCCTCGGACGCCCCGCCGAGCGACAGTGCATCCGCCTCAGCCTGGCGTGCGAGGCCCACGATCTCGGCGTTTGGCCGTGGCCCGAGAACGTCCATGACCGAGCAGGACGAGACAAACAGACACAGCGGGACCATCGCTAGGGGCACGATCTTCACGCCGAAAACCGTACACGATATGCTGGTCACCATGGCATTTCCCGCAGTAGAGACCCTGACCGAACTCATCCGGCCCCTTGCGGGAGCACGGGGGATGGACGTAGAGAATGTGTCCACGACCAAGGCTGGGAAGAAATCACAGGTTGTGGTAGCCCTTGACTCGGATTCGCGGCCGACGCTGGATGAACTCGAGGTGATGTCGCAGGAGATCGGCGAGCTTTTCGACGCCAAAGAAGACGCCGGTGAACTCAACTTCGGGGCCGGCTACACCCTCGAGGTCACCACCCCGGGTGTGGGCCTGCCGCTGACTCAGCCGCGCCATTGGCGCCGCAACCACGGTCGACTCGTCGTGATGGGGGGGCGGACGGTGCGCGTCGGCGCTTTGAATGAGACCGAGACTCACGTCGTGCTCGTCGAGGCCGGAGCCAAGGATCCTCGGGTCACGATCGAGGTGGTTTCCGATCTTCCCCACGCGGTGGTAGAAGTGGAATTCAACAACCCGCCGGAGACTGAGTCCCGGCTGGCGAACATGACGTTTGAAGAGGCCCGTGAGGTGGCCTCTAATGGAGAGGAAGACAAGTGAATATCGATCTGGGAGCTCTCGAGGCGATCGAGAAGCAGCACGGAATCAGCGTCAACGACATGCTGACCACCATTGCAGGTGCTCTGCTGTTCGCGTACCAGGAACACCGCGAAACCCCGGTGCAGCCGGACCAGAAGGCGCGGATTGACATTGACGATACCGGCGAGGTCTCGGTCATGCTGGCCACCTTCAACGAGGACGGCGAAGTCGTGGCTGAGAAGGACGTCACTCCGGTCAACTTCTCCCGCATCGGCTCCCACGCCGTGCGCGACGGCATCATGCGTCGCCTGCGCGAGCGCGACGCCGGCCGCGTGTTCACCGAGTACTCCGAGCTGGAAGGCACGGTTGTTTCCGGCATCGTCCAGCGCGACGCGTCCGCGGAATCCCGCGGGATCATCGTGGTCCAGCTCGGTACCGAGCAGGACCCGCAGGACGGCATCCTGCTTCCTGCAGAGCAGATTCCGGGTGAGCGCCTTTCCCACGGCGATCGAATCAAGGCGTATGTCGTCGGCGTGAACAAGGGCGAGCGCAACGTCTCGGTCAACCTGTCGCGTACCCACCCGGAACTTGTGCGCGGTCTGTTCGCGCTGGAGGTGCCTGAGGTCGCGGACGGAACCGTGGAGATTGTCTCCATCGCCCGCGAAGCAGGCCATCGCTCCAAGGTTGCGGTCACGGGCAAGGTCAAGGGCGTCAACGCGAAGGGCGCGTGCATCGGCCCGCGCGGCGCTCGCGTCAGCACGGTCATGGAGGAGCTCGGCGGCGAGAAGATCGACATCATCGATTACTCGGACGATCCGGCCAAGTACGTCGGCAACTCCCTGGCGCCGTCCAAGGTCGTTCGCGTCGAGGTGCTCGACGCCGAAGAGCAGACTGCACGCGTGACAGTGCCCGACTACCAGCTCTCCCTTGCCATCGGCAAGGAGGGCCAGAACGCCCGCTTGGCAGCGCGCCTCACCGGCTGGAAGATCGACATCCACTCGGACGCGGCGGAGTAAGACTGCCGCAGCCAGGTCCTTGCGCTGCTGAGGGGAAGTACAAAAATGCGCCGAAGTGGCGTAAGGTTAACCACGGCTTAATTGACGCTGACCACGTAGGGGTCTCAACGGGCCCCTAGGTGTGCGGTCGCCGTGAGTGATAAACGAGGCAGAAGTGCTATCTGCACTTCGCCCAGAGAGGACCTGGATGGAACTGTGCGCGACGCGGGATCGGCAGATCCGACTCCGCACGTGCATTGCCACCCGCGCGGTTTTCCATGACTCGCAGCTGCTGCGCCTCGTTCAGGACCCGGAGCAGCCGGGACGCATAGTCCCGGACCCGAACCGGTCGCTTCCTGGCAGGGGAGCCTGGATAACCCCCACGTGGGAGGCGTTCGAGCTGGCGGAAAAGCGACGCGCATTCGCGCGCGCCCTCCGCATGTCCGCTTCGGCGGATGTAGGTCAAGTACGGACGTACCTCGCGGAACACGCGGGAGACCCAAAAGAATGAAGGAAGACCGAACACTGATGAGTACGCAACCATGAAGCAGCATCAGCGATGAAAGTCACTGCCAACGTCTAGGGGTCAGTAGCCTTAACCGGGCTCGCTGGCTCCTAGCAACCAACTAGAGGAGACACGTGCCCGGAAAGCTACGCGTTCACGAACTGGCAAAACAGCTCGGCGTAACAAGTAAGGAACTGCTCGCCACGCTCAAGGAGCAAGGCGAGTTCGTCAAAACCGCATCGTCCACCATCGAACCCCCCGTGGTGAAGAAAATGAAGGCGTTCTACGGGGAGGACTCCGGCGACGCTGCCGGCGACTCCAAGGACGCCGCGGCCGCCCCGAGTGGCGCACCGAAGCCGGGGGCCGCCCGCCCGGCGGCGAAGCCGAAGGCTGCCGCGAAGCCGGGAGCACCCAAGCCTGGAGCTGCCACGGCTAGCGCTGGGAAGCCTGGCGCAGACAAGCCTGCTCCTGCCGCGCCGACCCCGGCGCAGGCAGCGCCTGCGGGCAACGCCAACAAGGCAGCTGACAAGGCTGCTGACAAGGCTGTAGCGTCGCCCAAGCCGGGCGCGCCGAAGCCGAACAAGCCTGCCGCTCCGAAGCCTGCACAGGCTGCGAAGCCCGCCGCGCCCGCTCCGAAGCAGGGCAGCAGCGAGGGTGGCCCGACCCCGGGTGCCATGCCGCGTCCGATGCCGAAACCCGGCGGACGCCCGCGCGTGGCCAACAACCCGTTCTCGTCCAACGCTGGCGGAGCGCGCCCGGCACCCCGACCGGGTGGCGGACGCGGTGGCGCTGGCGCCCCCGGTGGTGCACCGGGGCGCGGTCGTGGAGCCGGTGCTGGTGCGGGAGCACCGCGTCCGGGCGGCGAGCGTGGCGGTCAGGGCCAGCGGCCCGGCCCACGTCCCGGCGGCGGCCGTCGTCCGGGTGCAACCCCCGGTGACATGGCTCCGAACCCGGCGCAGATGCCCGCAAAGGCTGCCGCAGGCAGCCGCGGTCGCGGTGGCGGCCAGGGTGGCGGACGCGGACGCGGCCCGGGTGGTCCCGGTGCTGGCGGTCCCGGTGGCGGTGGCTTCCGTGGTCGCGGCGGACGTCGCGGCGGTACCGCAGGTGCATTCGGTCGCCCCGGTGGAGCTCCGGGTCGCGGACGTAAGTCGAAGCGCCAGAAGCGCCACGAGTACGAGGAGATGCACGCACCGAACGTCGTCGGCGGCGTTCGCCTGCCCGACGGCGGCGGCAAGACCGTTCGCCTGCGTCAGGGTGCCACTCTGACCGACTTTGCGGAGAAGATCGGCACCGACGCCTCCAACCTCGTTCAGGCGCTGTTCAACTTGGGCGAGATGGTGACCGCAACGCAGTCTGTCTCCGAGGAAACGCTGCAGCTGCTGGGTGCCGAGATCAACTACGAGGTACAGATCGTGTCCCCGGAGGACGAGGACCGCGAGCTGCTTGAGTCCTTCGACCTGCAATTCGGTGAGGACGAGGGCGACGATGACGACCTTGCGCACCGCCCGCCGGTGGTCTCTGTCATGGGTCACGTCGACCACGGTAAGACCCGACTGCTCGACTCGGTGCGCCGCGCCAACGTTGGTTCCGGCGAGGCCGGTGGCATCACCCAGGGCATCGGTGCGTACCAGACCACCGTCACCCTGGAGGACGAGCCGCGCCAGATCACGTTCCTGGATACCCCGGGTCACGAGGCGTTCACCGCCATGCGTGCCCGTGGTGCGAAGTCCACGGACCTTGCGATCCTGGTTGTCGCCGCCGACGACGGCGTCATGCCGCAGACGGTCGAGGCCATCAACCACGCTAAGGCGGCGCAGCTGCCCATCGTGGTTGCGGTGAACAAGGTGGATAAGCCGAACGCGCAGCCGGACAAGATCCGCGGCCAGCTGACCGAGTACGGCCTCGTGCCCGAGGAGTACGGCGGCGACACGATGTTCATCAATATCTCCGCCAAGGAAGGCACGGGTATCGACGACTTGCTTGAGGCGGTCCTGTTGACCGCCGACGCAGCCCTCGACCTGCGCGCTAACCCGGACATGGATGCTCAGGGTGTTGCGATTGAGTCGCACCTCGACCGTGGCCGCGGACCTGTCTCGACCGTTATCGTCCAGCGCGGTACCCTCCGCGTCGGTGATTCCATCGTTGTGGGCGGCAACTACGGTCGCGTCCGCCGCATGGTCGACGAGTGGGGCCAGGACGTCGAGGAAGCCGGCCCGTCGCGTCCGGTCCAGGTTCAGGGCCTCAACGGTGTCCCGGGCCCGGGTGACAACCTGCTCGTGGTCGAGGATGACCGCGTGGCACGCCAGATTGCCGCGCAGCGCGACGCCCGCATGCGTTCTGCCATGCAGGCCCGCAAGAAGAAGCGCGTCTCCCTGGAGAACCTGGACCAGGCACTCAAGGAGACGAGCCAGCTCAACCTCATCCTCAAGGGCGACAACGCCGGTTCGGTGGAAGCCCTCGAGGAAGCGCTGCTCAAGCTGGACGTCGACGACGAGGTCGAGGTCAACATCATCGACCGCGGTGTCGGCGCGGTGACCCAGACCAACGTCAGCCTGGCCGCAGCGTCCGACGCCGTCATCGTGGCGTTCAACGTCCGCGCTGAGGGCAAGGCGACTGAGGAAGCCAACAGCGAAGGCGTGGAGATTCGCTACTACTCGGTGATCTACCAGGTCATCGATGACGTCGAGAACGCGCTCAAGGGCATGCTCAAGCCGATCTACGAGGAGAAGGAGGTCGGCGCAGCCGAAATCCGCCAGATCTTCAAGGCTTCGGCTGTCGGCCTCATCGCTGGTTGCATGGTCACCGAGGGCAAGGTTCGCCGCAACGCGAAGTGCCGTCTGGTGCGCGATGGCAACGTTGTCACCCCGGATGCGACGATTCAGTCGCTGCGCCGCGAGAAGGACGACGTCACCGAGGTAGACAAGGGCTACGAGTGCGGCATGGTGCTGTCTTACCCGGACATCCAGGTCGACGACATCGTCCAGGTCTACGAGATGGTCGAGGTGCCGCGCTCCTAAGCGGCAGTTCCCGGTCGACGCCCCGCGTCCCACCGCTTCGAGCGCAACGCTCGGCGGAGGAGGCGGGGCGTCGTCGTGTGTGACCCGTGCAGGCGCAGGGTCTAGACAGCGCGGTAGGATATCTGGGTACCGTACCGCCCCCGAAAGGAGCGTCCGATGTCTGAGAACCCTCGCGCACAACGACTGGCTAAGCGAATCCAGGAGATCGTGGCCAGCGCAATCGAACGCCAGGTCAAGGACCGCCGGCTGGAGCTTGTCACTATTACCGACGTGCGTGTGACCGGCGACCTGCATGACGCCACCGTCTATTACACGACGCGGGGCCGAGAGATCGACGAGGAGCCCGACTACGAGCAGGCGGCGGAGGCGCTCAACCGCGCCCGCGGTCAGCTGCGCAAGATCGTCGGCGACGAGCTGGGGGTGCGCTTCACTCCGACGCTCGCCTTTGAGCAAGACACTGTCCCCGAGGCGTCCGCTCGCATGGAAGAGCTGCTCAACCGTGCTCGCGAGCGGGACGCGGAGCTCGCGCGCCTGCGCGAGAATGCGACTCCCGCGGGCGAGGGTAATCCGTACAAGGGAATGGATGAGTAGTGAGCGCCCGTGAAAATAGCGGCGCAGCAGCGCTTCCGCTGTTGTTCCCCGACGCTGTAGCCGAGTTCACCGAGGTCGCGCGTCGGCTAAGGGCAGCGCGAACAGTCAACGTCGTTACCCACGTGCGCCCCGATGCAGATGCGATTGGGTCCGCATGCGGCCTCGTGCTCGGTCTGCGCAAGGCGGGGATCGCGGCCAACGCTTTTGTGGGCCAGACAGAGACTCACCCGGACAACCTGGACACGATTCCTGGCGTGGAGGACGTCACCTACGGCGGTGAGCTTCCGGCGACGGACCTGACCGTCACGGTGGACTGCGCGTCCCTCGACAGGACTGGGGAGTTCCAGGATGAGTTGCAGCGCCGGCACGACTCGGTTGTCGTCATCGACCACCACGCGACGAACCCGGGTTTCGGCGTTTTCAACCTCATCCTCGGATCGGAGTCGACGACGACGATGGTCCGTGAGGTCCTTCGCTACATGGACGTGGACCTTGACACGGATATCGCGCGATGCCTGTACGCGGGCCTCGTCACTGACACCGGCAATTTCCGTTGGGGCACCTCTCGCATGCACCACCTGGCCGCCGAGTTGCTTGAGTACGACCTCGACACACGTGGCATCGCGATGAACCTGATGGATTCGATGAGTGTCACAGACCTCCAAGTGCTTGGAGAGGTCTACGGCGGCCTCCAGTGTTTCGACGTCGCAGGATTGAACGTGAGCGTGCTGACCATTACGGTCGACAACCTCGCCGCGATGGGTCAGACCACGGTGGAAGCCGTGATCGACCGCGCCCGCACGCTGCAGGGCAGCGACATCGGAGTCGTGCTGAAGCAGGTGGAGTCGGAGTTCTGGAATGTCTCCCTGCGCTCGAGCTCCGTCGATGTTTCGCGTATCGCCGAGCGGCTCGGCGGAGGAGGCCACGTCCCGGCTGCGGGATTTAGTGCTGTTGGCACGCGGGCCGACGTCGTGGACAGGCTGCTGCGCGCAATCTGATGGCTGCCGACGTATCAACGCGGCGCATTCTGGCTCTTGCCCTGCCGGCACTTGGGGTGCTCGCCGCAAACCCGCTCTACCTTCTCCTCGATACGGCGGTTGTTGGCCGGCTCGGCACCGAACAGCTCGCGGCGTTGGCGGCGGGCACGGCAGTGCAGTCCACGGTGACCACGCAGCTGACCTTTCTGTCGTACGGGACAACCGCGCGTGCGTCGCGCTTGTTCGGCGCCGGACGGCGCGACGAGGCCGTCGCAGAGGGCGTGCAGGCGTCCTGGGTGGCGGTGGTCGTCGGATTCCTGCTCGCAGCCGCGGTGTGGGTGCTCGGGTTTCGCGTCGCTTACGCATTAACTAACGACGCCACCACGGCCCACGCGGCCGCCGAGTGGATGCGAGTGGCCGCGTTGGCCATCCCGCTGACGCTTCTCATCATGGCGGGAAACGGATGGCTGCGCGGGATCCAGAACACGCGACTTCCCTTAGTGCTCACACTGTGCGGCCTCATCCCGGGCGCGGTGGCGCTGCCGTTTCTCGTTGCCAGGTACGGGTTGGTGGGTTCCGCCATGTCCAACGTCTTCGGGATGGGGATTACGGCCAGCCTTTTCCTCTTCGTCCTGGCGCGCACCCACGTTGGTTCGTGGCTGCCGCGACCGCGCGTTATCGCCAAGCAACTGGTGCTCGGCCGCGACCTCATCCTGCGGTCGTTGTCCTTCCAGATCTCCTTCCTGGCCGCCGCGGCGACCGCCGGACGCTTCGGCGTGGCGGCTCTTGCCGCGCACCAGATTCTGCTGCAGCTGTGGAACTTCCTGTCGTTGGTGCTCGATTCGCTGGCGATCGCTGCGCAAACGCTCACCGGTTCCGCTCTTGGACGGGTGCAGACGGAGCAAGCCCGCGCCGTTGGGTTGCAGGTGGTGAAGTTCTCGGTCGCGTTCTCGCTTGTTCTCGCGATCATCTTCGCGGTTTTCCGCACCGGTATCGCGGCCCTGTTTACCTCGGATGACTCCGTGTTCGCCGCGCTGGCGGTGCCGTGGTGGCTCCTGATCGCCATGATCGTAGCGGGGGGAGTGGTCTTCGCCCTCGACGGTGTTTTGTTGGGGGCGGGAGACGCGGCGTTTTTGCGCAACCTCACTGCGGCCTCCATTGTCCTTGGGTTTTTGCCGCTGGTTGTCGCGTCGCTTTTGTTCGGCTGGGGGCTTGCGGGCTTGTGGGTAGGCCACCTCCTGTCCGTCCTCATGCGCCTTGTCGGAGTTGTCGCGAGGTTCCGCTCGCAGAAGTGGGCGCGTGTCGGCAGCTCGTA
Organism: Corynebacterium sp. LK2510; assembly: GCF_040946405.1. NCBI lineage: Bacteria > Bacillati > Actinomycetota > Actinomycetes > Mycobacteriales > Corynebacteriaceae > Corynebacterium > Corynebacterium sp. LK2510. The sequence continues at coordinate 96,420 of NZ_JAYWLR010000001.1, forward strand.
GCCTCCCATGTGAGTGCTGCCAGCAGGGCCGACCCCCGCAGGCGTGCCGTGTCGCGGCGGTGTGGTAGCAATGAGGTCATGACCACCACGTTGTGGGCCGTCTCTGACTTGCATGCTGCCGTCAAGGCGAACGGCCCAAGAATCGACTCGATTCAGCCATCCGACCCCTCGGACTGGCTCATTGTGGCTGGCGATGTCGCAGAGAAAAACGATCTCATCGTGCGCGTCATGGCGCAGCTAGTGGAGCGGTTCGACACCGTGATTTGGGTGCCCGGCAACCACGAGTTGTTCTCTCGCTCGGCGGACCGTTTCCGCGGCCGGGAGAAGTACGCCGCGTTGGTGCAGGGCTTGCGGGAGTTGGGGGTAGTTACGCCGGAGGATCCGTACCCGGTGTTTGGCGGAGTGACGGTCGCCCCGCTGTTTACCCTGTATGACTACTCGTTCCGCGGCCCGGGGATGACAGTCGATGAGGCGATTGCCGCCGCGCGCGAGAAGAACATCATGATGACCGATGAGGTCGCCATCGCCCCGTTCGTCGATGTCAGAGCGTGGTGCTGGGACCGGCTGGCGTACACGACGAAGCGCCTCTCGCGTATCGACGGCCCCACGATCCTGATCAACCACTGGCCGCTGGTACAGGAACCGATCATGCGGATGCGCTGGTCGGAGGTCGCGTTGTGGTGCGGTACCCGGCACACCCGCGGATGGCCGCAGCGATACAACGCACAGGCCGTGATTTTCGGCCACCTGCACATGCCGGGGATCACCGTCGTCGACGGCATCGAGCACATTGAGGTCTCCCTCGGATACCCGCGCGAGTGGAACGGAGCCAACTGGTCGCAACCGTGGCCCTACCCGGTCATGGAGGTGGAAAAATGAGGTACTTCCACGATCTCTTCCCACCGCAAGCCCGGTTCGTCTACGTCCGTACTGACGACGACAGGGACCTGACAAACTACCGTGACCTCGACCCGCGGGAGCAAGAAATTGTCAGCCGCGCTTTCGACGTGCGTAAGGGTGAGTTCGGTGATGCCCGGTGGTGCGCGCATCAGGCGCTTAAAGAACTCGGAGTCAGCGACCAAGAGGCCATCTTGCGCGGCGATCGCGGGATGCCGCTGTGGCCGTCTGGGTACACGGGCTCACTAACCCACACCGAGGGGTTCCGGGCGGCCGTTGCGGTCTCGACAGATCATGTCGTGTCGATCGGGGTCGATGCGGAGCCCGCACAGCCATTGCCCGGCGACGTTATCGGCCAGATCATGAGGGAGCGCGAGCGCGTTGCGGTGGAGCGCATGCGTGAGCGCGGCATGGACTGGGCGAACCGCCTGATCTTCTGTGCGAAGGAGGCGACCTACAAGTGCTGGTTCCCGATGACCAGGCGTTTTATTGACTTCCACGAGGCGGAGGTTGACCTGCGCGAAGATGGGACGTTCATCGTCTACATTCTTGCCCGCCCAACGCCGATCCCATTTTTCGAGGGGCGCTGGATGGAGCGCGGCGGCTACATCCTCACCTCGGCCTTCGTGACGCAGGCCCAGGCGGCACGGTTCAAGCGCTAAGGAGTGAAGCGTCGGGCCGCTAGAGGGTCGACGGGCGGGCGACGAATACCGTCGCCAAGCGCTTGCCCTGTTCTTTGACCAGCGCGACCGCGCGCCCGTCTGGTCCGACTGCGGCGTGGACGCCTTTCAGGCCGCGCGGCTCGAGCCATTTGCCCAACGACAGCGCGTCGTATTCCTCGGCGGTTACCTCGAGCACTGGCCATGCGCGGCTCAGCGCCTCGTCGAGAGTGAGGCTGAGCGCAGGGGAGTCCTCCAGTGTTGTGAGCGGGTGGGCGTCGTCAAGCGTGAAGTCGCCGACGGTTTCGCGGCGCAGGGCGGTGAGGTGGCCGCCCACGCCGAGGTCCGCGCCGAGGTCGCGTGCGAGCGAGCGGATGTACGTCCCGGTCGAGCAATGCACGCGCGCGTCGATGTCCCAAAACTCAGGTTCTTGGCGAATCTCCAGGATGTCGAAGGAATGGATGGTGACAGGACGCGCGGGGATCTCCACGTCCTCGCCGGCGCGGACGCGTTCGTGCGCGCGCTTGCCGTCGATCTTGATCGCGGACACGCTCGACGGCACCTGCATGATCGGGCCCGTGAGCTTATCGACGCCTAACCGCACCCGCTCCTCGGTCAACGCCGCGACCTGATCGGCCCCGGCTGTATCGACGACGTCTCCCTCGGCGTCGTCAGTGGAGGTGGAAGCACCTAAGCGGATCGTCGTGGAATACACTTTGTCCTCCGCGACGAGGTGCGCCAGCAACTTGGTGCCGCGCTCGATGCCGGCGACGAGCACGCCGGTGGCCATCGGGTCGAGTGTGCCCGCGTGCCCGACCTTGCGTGTGCGGAAGATACGTCGCAGGCGCGCGACGACGTCGTGGCTAGTCATGCCCGCGGGCTTGTCCACAACGACGATTCCGGAGGAGGAGAGGGGATCGGTCATAAGGACAAGACTATGCCGTAGTCTGGCGGTCGTGGATATTTTGCGTGGTCTGGACGCGGTGCCAGCGTCGTTCGGGCAGCCGAACGGAACGGTGGTGACCATCGGCGTATTCGACGGGGTGCACAGGGGCCACCAGCTTCTCATCGGCCGTGCGGTCGATGAGGCGAGGCAGGCGGGCATTCCGAGTGTGGTGCTCACCTTTGATCCCCACCCGGTCGCTGTCTTTGCCCCGGATCGTGCCCCGGACGCGTTGCTCAGTCTGGAGGAGCGGGCGCAGCAGATCGAGGCGCTCGGCGTAGACCACCTTGTCGTGGTGGATTTTCGCCACGAGCTGGCGGGGGTAAGCCCTGCTTCCTATGTCGAGGACACGCTCGTTGGCCGCTTGCGCGCGCGCCACGTCGTCGTGGGGGAGAACTTCACCTTCGGCCGCGACGCCGCCGGTACTGCCGCGACAATGCAGGAGCTCGGGGCCAAGCTCGGAATCGGGGTCACGGTGGTGGGCTTGCTTGACGACGGCGGGGTGCGCATCTGCTCCACCGCCATCCGCGAGCAGCTCTCCCAGGGAGACATTGACGCCGCGCGCGAGTTCATGGGACGCAACTTCGCGGTTACCGCTCCGATTGAGCACGGCGCGGGCCGCGGCGGCCGTGAACTGGGCTATCCCACGGCGAACCAGTACGTTGCCGACATCAATGCGCTGCCTGCGGACGGCGTGTACGCCGGGTGGTTCACAGTCGTTGATGAAGCTGCGATCGACGGAAACATGGAGCCCGGCGTGCGTTACCCGGCGGCGATTTCGGTGGGCACGAACCCGACGTTCGGCGACCACCGCCGTAGCGTGGAATCCTTCGTCCTTGACCGTGAGGCCAACCTGTATGGCAGGCAAGCCCGGGTCGAATTCGTGGGCAAGGTCCGCGACATGGTGAAGTTCGACTCGGTCGACGAGTTGCTTGACCACATGTCGCGCGACGTCGCCACCACCCGTCGCATCCTTGGCGTCGATGCGTAGCGCGGCCGAGCGCCCGAGGGGGTGACGGCGGTGGCGCGCAAGCTCATTCTCGACCTCGACACGGGTATCGACGACGCCCTTGCCTTGGCTTTCGCGCTCGGCAGCCCAGACGCTGAGCTGATCGGGGTTACGGCAACGTACGGCAACGTTGACGTTGCCACGAGCGCGCACAACACGCTGGCTCTGCTGGAACTCTTCGGCCGCACTGACGTGCCCGTTTACTGTGGGCCCGGCCACGCGCGAGCCGCCGACCGCTTCGCGGTGAGCGAGGTTTCCGCTCTGATTCACGGGCGCAACGGCCTCGGCGAGGTCACTCTCCTCGAGGCGCGCCGCGGTACGGAACCACTGGGCGCGGTGGAGTTTCTGCTCGACTCGCACGCGCGTTACGGCGCGGAACTCGTTATTGTCCCCACCGGTCCCTTGACCACGATTGCTGCGGCGGTCGAGGCATCAGCGGACTTTGCCGCAAACGCTCAGATCGTCTTTATGGGCGGGGCGCTAACGGTGCCCGGCAATGTCACGCCGTGGTCGGAGGCGAATATCCACCAAGACCCGGAGGCGGCTAACCTCGTGCTGCGCCGGGCCGCCAACGTCACCATGGTTGGGCTCGACGTGACGCTGCGGACCCTGCTCACCCGCGCCGAAACCGCGCAGTGGCAGCGGCTGGGTACCCGCGGCGGCGACGCGCTCTCCGCCGCGACGAATCACTACATCGACGCCTACGCGCAGCTTTCTCCCCACCTCGGCGGTTGCGGCCTCCACGACCCGCTTGCCGTGGCGGTTGCGCTCGATCCTGGGCTGTGCACCTTCCTGGACGTTGCTCTCAAAGTCGACCTGGACGAGCCGACGCGGGGGCGCACCATCGGTGACGAAACCAGACTCAACGACGACTCCCGTACGACGCGAGCGGCGGTGGCGGTGGACGCGACCCACTTCCATAGTGTGTTCATGCGCCGAGTCACGGCGGTAGCGGCGAGGGATACCCAGCGCTGAATCCGCGCACGGTTTTTGGAAGTCGCCCGCAGTCGGGTACTGTTGTGCCTCGTCTCGAGACCGTGAAGATGACTGTGGTTCGCAGCAGTTTGGTCCTCGTTGAGACGCAATGACATGCGGACTGAAATACAAGGAGAAACTCATGGCACTGACCACTGAGAAGAAGACCGAGATCCTCAAGAGCTTTGGCCTCCACGAGACCGACACCGGTTCCCCCGAGGCTCAGGTTGCGCTGCTGACCGAGCGCATCAACACCCTGACCGAGCACCTGAAGATGCACAAGCACGACCACCACTCCCGTCGTGGCCTGCTGCTGCTCGTTGGTCGCCGCCGCGGTCTGCTGAAGTACCTGCGCGAGAACAACGTCGAGCGCTACCGCGACCTGATCGCACGCCTCGGCCTGCGCCGCTAGTCGCTCGCGAGCACCGCACTCATCGCCGTCCACCGCAGGTGGGCGGCGTTTTTGCGTGCTGCGGTCGGTGAACTCCCGAGGCGCATGTGGTCGTGATCCGGGATGCCAACGGGGAGGCGTCGAAAAGCGAGGACTCCCGCGACATGGGCAAACGCGAAGAAGAGCTGGTACGATGCTTGTGCACACATGCGAAACGTAGAAACAGAGGCGGCATCGATGATCGCCACACAGCAAGGAGCGCATTTCTTTTGAGCACTTTCACCCCCAAAAATTCCCACGATGTCTTCGTCGACAACGACTTCGGCACCACTGAGGCCGTCGCTGTCATGGACAACGGCGACTTCGGCACCCGCACCATCCGGTTCGAGACAGGCCAGCTGGCCCGCCAGGCCGGCGGATCGGTCACCACGTTCCTCGACGACGACACGATGATGCTCGCCACCACCACGGCCAGCAACCAGCCGCGCGAAGGATTGGACTTCTTCCCGCTCACCGTCGACGTCGAGGAGCGGATGTACGCCGCCGGGCGCATCCCGGGTTCGTTCTTCCGCCGCGAAGGCCGCCCGTCCACCCAGGCGATCCTCGCCTGCCGCCTGATCGACCGCCCCCTGCGCCCGACCTTTGTCAAGGGCCTGCGCAACGAGGTCCAGGTGGTCATCACCGTCATGTCGATGGACCCGCAGGAGTACTACGACGTTGTCGCCATCAACGGCGCCTCCGCCGCCACTCAGCTTTCCGGCCTGCCGGTGTCCGGCCCCGTCGGTGGTGTGCGCATGGCGCTCATCGTCGACGACGCCCACCCGAAGGGCCAGTGGGTCGCTTTCCCGAACCAGGAGCAGCACAACAACTGTGTGTTCGAGATGGTCGTCGCCGGCCGCATCGTCGAGCGCAAGCGTGGACGCACAACCGAGAGCGATGTCGCGATCATGATGGTCGAGGCTGGCGCCGGCGTGAACGTCGTCAAGCAAATTGAGGCTGGCGCACCGGCGCCGACCGAGGCCACCGTTTCCGAGGGCCTCGAGGCCGCGAAGCCGTACATCCGCACCCTGTGCGAAGCGCAGGCTGCGCTGGCGGAGAAGGCCGCGAAGGAAACCCAGGAGTTCCAGCTCTTCCCGCCCTACACCGACAAGGTGTACAAGGCCGTGGAGAAGAAGGCCGCGAAGAAGCTCAAGAACCTGTTGACCATCAAGGCCAAGCAGGAACGCGACGATGCCACCAACGCGTACATGGTGGAGATCGAAGAAGACCTCCTCGATGCGTTCGACATCGACGACGACGACAAGGCTGAGCTCGCTGCCGCATCGAAGGAAATTCGCGCCGCATACAACGCCCTGATGAAGTCGATCGTGCGTGAGAAGATTCTTACCGACGGTTTCCGTATCGACGGCCGCGGCACCACCGACATCCGCGATCTCGAGGTCGAGGTCGAACTCATCCCGCGTGCGCACGGTTCCGCGCTGTTCGAGCGCGGCGAGACCCAGATCCTCGGTGTGACCACGCTCGACATGCTCAAGATGGAGCAGACGCTCGATTCGCTCTCCCCGGAGAAGTCGAAGCACTACATCCACCACTACAACTTCCCGCCGTACTCAACGGGCGAGACGGGCCGGGTGGGCTCGCCGAAACGCCGCGAGATCGGTCACGGTGCCCTCGCTGAGCGCGCACTCGTGCCGGTGATTCCGTCCAAGGAAGACTTCCCGTACACGATCCGCCAGGTCTCCGAGGCCCTCGGCTCCAACGGCTCGACGTCGATGGGCTCGGTCTGTGCCTCCACGCTGTCCCTGTACAACGCCGGCGTCCCGCTGGTCGCTCCCGTGGCTGGCATCGCCATGGGTCTCGTCTCGGGCGAGGTTGACGGTGAGACCGAGTACGTCGCGCTGACCGACATTCTCGGCGCAGAGGACGCCTTCGGCGACATGGACTTCAAGGTCGCCGGCACACGCGAGTTCATCACTGCCCTGCAGCTCGACACCAAGCTCGATGGCATCCCGTCCAAGGTGCTCACGCAAGCGCTCGAACAGGCGCGCGACGCCCGCGAGGCGATCCTCGACACGATGGCCGAGGTCATCGACGGGCCGGACGAGATGAGCCCGCTGGCGCCGAAGATCACCACGGTCAAGGTCCCCGTGTCCAAGATCGGCGAGGTCATTGGCCCGAAGGGCAAGACCATCAACCAGATCACGGATGAGACTGGCGCCGACATCTCCATCGAGGACGACGGCACCATCTACGTCTCCGCAATCAGCGGTGACTCTGCCGACGCGGCGATTGAGCGCATCAACGGCATCGCCAACCCGCAGATGCCGAAGGTGGGCGAGCATTACCTTGGCACCGTGGTCAAGGCTGTGGCATTCGGCGCGTTCGTGTCGATCATGCCGGGCACCGACGGCCTGATTCACATCTCCAAGCTCGGCGGCAACAAGCGCATTGAGCGCGTGGAGGATGTCGTCAACGTCGGTGACAAGATCGAGGTTGAGATCGCCGACATCGACAACCGCGGCAAGATCTCCCTGGTCCCCACGGACGACGAAAGCTAGGCGACGCTTACCCTCAGCCTCTCAGGCACACGTAGCGACCACAAACGCCCACCGCAGGTTCTTCCGACCTGCGGTGGGCGTTTGCTGCCGCGGCTCGTTACTACTGCTGGATATCGATGACGACGCGAGCCGGGTTGCTCAACGTATAGACGCGGAAGGGGCGCTTCTTGTCCAAGCCGATGACGTACTGTGTGTCCGCCTCGAAGACCCCGCCGTGGGTGACGCCCTGAATCGCGCCGGAAGCAAGGTTCATCGGGCCAACCTGGATCAGCTCCTCTCGCGGGCTCAGCATGCCCATCGGGGTGCCGTGAATCATCACTTCCAAATGTGCGGGACCTGCGACCTCGAGAGGGTAGCCAGAGGCTTGCTGTCTGGCCTGATCCACGTAGCCGGCGGTAAATCCCGGCGTGCCTGTGCCGCTGTACTCCACAACCACCCGGTCGAACCCGTCGTGCGAGCCGACGCGGACATCGCTTACGACTAATTCCGTCGCCTCGGCGGGCCAGTTCTGGACACGCTCCATGGAGTAGGGGGCGGTCTCGTGCACCTCGTCCGAGGTGGCTGCCACGCGGGGCACCGTGGTGGTCGCGTCGGCAGAATTGGTGGGGGCAGTCGGAGAAGCCGCCGTGGTCGGCGCGGCGGTGCTGGTCATGGTGGTGGTGGAGGTGGCCTGCCTGTCAGGCGTGCCCGCGCACCCGGCCACAGCCGTTGTTCCGACGGCGACAGCGGCGATCAGGGGCAGGACTCGGGTGGAAAGTCTCATGTCTCAACCATAACTGCAGTGTCGGGGCTGATCGCCAGGTTGGTGGTTCCAGACATGGTTCCGTGAGCTATCCGTGAGCCGATTGTGATGCAACCTGCTGTCGGGGGAAGCGATACAGTAGCCGAAAGACGAGACAACCACAGAAACGTTACGATCCGCGGAATGCGCGGAGAGAGGGGTCCGACAATGGCAATCAAGGTAGGCGTGCTCGGGGCAGGTGGTCGCGTGGGATCGGCAGTCGTCGCGGGAGTTAACGCAGCGGACGACATGGAACTCGTGGCGTCGATTGGCGAAGGTGATTCACTTGACCAGTTGACGGCCAACGGAGCTGAGGTCATCGTCGACTTCACCACTCCTAACGCGGTGATGGGCAACCTGGAGTACTGCATCAACCACGGCATCCACTGCGTGGTGGGCACCACCGGTTTCGATGAGCAGCGCTATGAGCAGGTGCGTGAGTGGCTGCGTGCCAACGAAAACGTCGGCGTGCTCATCGCCCCGAGCTTCGCTATCTCTGCTGTGCTCACCATGGCGTTTGCTCGCCAGGCGGCCAAGTACTTCGACTCCGCCGAGGTCGTGGAATACCACCACCCGAACAAGCTCGATGCACCGTCGGGCACAGCGCTAAAGACCGCCGAGGGCATCGCCCAGGCCCGCCGCGAGGCGGGAATGGGTGCAATGCCGGATGCCACCGAGCAGTCCAAGGACGGAGCACGCGGCGCCGATGTCGACGGCGTGAAGGTCCACGCGGTCCGCATGAGCGGCATGGTGGCCCACGAAGAAGTCATCTTCGGCACGACCGACCAGACCCTGACCATCCGCCAGGACTCGTACGGGCGCGAGTCCTTCGTTCCGGGAGTGCTGCAGGGCGTGCGCCAGGTGGCAGACCACAAGGGTCTGACGGTGGGCCTGGACAAGTACCTGGGGCTGTAGCTTCGTGGCAGTAGAATCCAAGCTCAAGGTTGAACTCGTCGCTACGACGCAGTTCACTGCGCCGACCGACATCGACTGGGAGCCCGACCCGCAGGCGAGCGACGCTGAGTCGCTCGTCGAGTTCGCCGGCCGGGCCTGCTATGAGACGTTCGATCGCCCGAACCCCCACACCGCGGCCAACGACGCCTATCTGCACCACATCATCGACGTCGGACACGAGGCGTTGCTCGAGCACGCGAGTGCGACGCTGTATATCCGGGGGCTGTCCCGTGCGGCGGGCAACGAGCTTTTGCGACACCGTCATCTGTCGTTTTCTCAGCTCAGCCAGCGCTACGTCCACTCGGACGCGAGCGAGGTCGTGGTCCCGCCCGCAATTGCGGGGGATGCGGAGCTCAAGGAGATGTTCCTGCGCGCCGTGGATGAATCGCGCTTCATCTACAACGAGCTTCTCGACGCCCTCAACGACGACCTCGGCGAGGAACAGAATTCGCTGCTGCGCCAAAAGAAGGCCCGCCAGGCTGCCCGCGCCATCCTCCCGAACGCGACGGAGACCCGCTTTGTGGTCACCGGCAACTACCGCGCGTGGCGCGAGTTCGTTGCCGCCCGCGCCTCCGAACACGCCGATGTGGAGATCCGCACGCTCGCCGTTGAGTGTCTGAAGCTGCTGCGTACAACGGCGCCCGCGCTTTTCGACGACTTCCTCATCAGCGACCTCGCCGACGGCACCGCCATGGCGACCAGCCCGTACATTCTCTAACACCGAGCTCTAACACTGGGGAGAGAACAAAGAGGGGCGGCTCAGCGCGGCGTGCTGGTGGCACACCTGCGTAGCCTTCGGGGTAATCTATGTGGCTATGGGCACTTCATTGAAAGCGAACCGAGGAGCCGACGTGTTCGGCACTGTATCCGTCGCCATGGTCACCCCGTTCGACACTGACGGGGAGCTCGACCTGAAGGCCGGGCGAAAACTGGCCGCCCACCTGGTGGAAAACGGAGTCGACTCCCTAGTCCTGGCTGGTACAACAGGGGAGTCTCCCACCACCTCGCCCGAGGAGAAGATCGCGCTGCTGAAGGCTGTGCGCGACGAGGTAGGCGATGGCGTGACCCTCGTCGCCGGTACCGGCACGAATAACACGCGCACCGCGATTGAGTTGACTGTCGCAGCTACCGAAGCGGGTGCGGACGCCCTTCTAGTGGTCACCCCCTACTACTCCAAGCCGTCCCAGGCTGGACTCGTCGCGCACTACCGCGCCGTCGCCGAGGCAACCGATCTTCCCATTTGTCTCTACGACATCCCTGGCCGCTCCGCCATCCCTGTCGAGGCCGACACTATCCGTGAGCTCGCGACCATTCCCAACATTCAGGCGATGAAGGACGCGAAGGGTAATTTCGCTGAGGCAGCCCCCCTAATTCAGGAAACAGGCCTGGCCTGGTATTCTGGTGACGATCCGCTCAACCTGCCGTGGCTTTCCGTCGGCGCCACCGGAGTCGTCTCCGTTGTGGGCCACGCCGCGCCGAAGTTGATGCGTGAAATGATTACAAGTTTCGAGGAAGGCGACCTCGCCCGTGCGCGGGAAATCAACGCCAACACCATCGCCGTGCTGGCTCGACAGCAGGCACTGCTTGGTGGTGCGACATTTTCGAAGGCAGCCCTGCGCCTGCAGGGCATTGAGGTCGGAGATCCGCGTCTGCCCGTCGCCCCCGCGACGCCTGAGCAGATGGAGGATCTGCGCCGTGACATGGAAAAGGCTGGAGTCCTTTAAGTATGAATGAACCCCGAAACCGGACACGCAAGGTGACGCGCAAGGCGGGCCCGCCGGAGCCGTCAGACCAGCAGCCGGTCTTCCAGGCTCCCGCGAACGAGCCCGCCAACGGCGGTGAGGACACTTCTCGCGGCCGCAACAAGAGCGACCGCAGCGAGGGCAACTCGGGTAACCGCAGCGGTGGCAACCGCCGTGACCACGACTCGAACGACAACGGCGGGAACCGGACTCGCTCCCGCCGCGGCCGCGGAGGCGGCCGTGGGGGCAACGGTTCCAACGGTGGGGGCGGCAACCGCCGCAACCCGATGAAGTCTATGCAGGGTGCTGACCTGACCAAGCGCCTGCCGGCGCCGCCCAAGGCGCCGAACAACGGCCTGCGCATCTACGCCCTCGGCGGCATCTCCGAGGTCGGCCGCAACATGACGGTGTTCGAGTACAACGGACGCCTGCTCATCGTGGACTGTGGTGTGTTGTTCCCGAACTCCGGCGAGCCGGGCGTGGACTTGGTCCTGCCGGACTTCGGCCCGATTGAGAAGCGCCTGGACAAGGTCGAGGCCTTGATCGTCACTCACGGTCACGAGGACCACATCGGTGCGATCCCGTGGCTGCTCAAGCTGCGCCCGGACATCCCGATCTACGGCTCGCGTTTCACCAACGCGCTTATCGCCGCGAAGACGCAGGAGCACCGCCAGCGTCCGAAGCTCAACGAGGTTAACAAGGATTCCGAGGTCACTCTCGGTGCGTTCCGCCTGCGCTTCTGGCATGTTAACCACTCCATTCCAGAGTGCCTCGGCGTGTCCATCAAGACGGGTGCCGGCCACGTTGTGATGACCGGCGACGTCAAGGTCGACCAAACCCCGTACGACGGCAAGCCGACCGATTTGCCGGCGCTGTCGCGCTTCGGCGACGAGGGCATCGACCTGTTCATGTGTGACTCCACCAACGCCACAATTCCGGGCATTTCGAGCTCCGAGGCTGGAATTGAGGAGACTTTGACTCGCCTGGTGTCGCGCGCGAAGCAGCGCGTCGTCATCGCCTCTTTCGCCTCGAACGTCGCTCGCGTGCAGATGGCGGTCAACGCCGCTGTCGCCAGCGGACGCAAGGTGGCCTTCAACGGTCGCTCCATGCTCCGCAACATGGAGATCGCGGAGAAGATGAGCCTGCTCAAGGCGCCCAAGGGCACGATCGTTCCCATCGAGGAAGCCGCGAAGATGGCCCCGCACAAGGTCGTGCTTATCACCACCGGTACCCAGGGCGAGCCGATGGCGGCGCTGTCGCGCATGTCGCGACGCGAGCACCGCCAGATCACGATTCGCGACGGCGACATGATCATCCTGTCTTCCTCGCTCATCCCGGGCAACGAGGAGGCAGTCTTCGCTGTCATCAACAACCTCGCACAGATCGGCGCTGAGGTCATCACCAACTCCGACGCGCACGTTCACGCCTCGGGCCACGGTTATGCCGGTGAGCTGTTGTCTCTGTACAACGCCGCACGTCCGAAGAACGCAATGCCGGTGCACGGCGAGTGGCGCCACATGCGCGCCAACAAGGAGCTCGCAATCTCGACTGGTGTGCACCCGTCGAATGTCGCTCTGGCGCAGAACGGTGTTGTGGTTGACATGGTCAACGGCAAGATCAACGTCGTCGGCCAGTACCAGGTGGGCCAACTCTATGTCGATGGCGAGACCATGGGCGAGGTCGATCCGGACGTCTTGGCGGACCGCACCAGCCTGGCGTCCGGCGGTGTCGTTTCGATTACCTGCGTGATCGATGACCGCACCGGCCGTTTGCTCGAGGTGCCGCGCGTGTCGACGACCGGTTTCTCCGACGACGATCGAGACTTCAACAAGAAGCTCGTCTCCGGCGTGGAATCTGTCATGGGTGATTTGGCTGCCGAAGGCGAGAACGATCCGTTCCGCATGGTTCAGCAGCTGCGCCGCAAGCTGTCGCGCTCGATCAACCAGAAGTACAAGCGCGAGCCGGTCATCCTGCCGACGGTGATCCCGATGGCGGCGGATAACGCCCCGCTTGACGACGTCGAGGTTGAGACCTCCAGGGAATCCCTCTAAGCCACGACGGGCTGTTTATCAGCCACAAGGGACATGGACCCCAGCGCTATGCTGGGGTCCATGTCTTTTGCCCGTACTGAGCGCCAGCTCCTGGCGCAGCTGCTCCTCAACCTCGGCCCCGATGCACCCACGCTGTGTGAGGGGTGGACAACGCGCGATCTCGCCACGCACCTGTTTATTCGGGAGCACCGCCCACACGCGGCGCTCGGTATGTTCCTCGGCCCCGCCCGTGGGCTGTTGGAGAGAGAGACGACACAGCAGCAGCGACCGTTCGACGACATCGTCCGCGCTTGGGCTGCTGGGCCGCCCATGCCGCTGCGCGTCGTGGACAAGCAGTTGAATACCGCGGAGAACTTCATCCATCACGAGGATGTGCGCCGCGGCGATGGGGTTGCTCGCCCGCGTGGGTTCAGTGGGGTCGTCGATAAGCAACTGCTCGGTGCGGCCCGCATGTTCGGCAGGCTCGCCCTGCGTGGGGTTGGGATTCCAGTGATCCTCACTCCGCCGGCATTGCCGCCCGTGACGCTGGGGGAGAAGCACGCTGTGGCCTCGCGTGGCGACGATGTCGTACGCGTCTTCGGGGAACCGGGGGAGCTGCTGTTGTGGGTGAGCGGCCGTGACGCCGTCGACGTGCGTGTCGAGGGGCGCGACGACTACGTTGCGAAGGTCTCGGACGCGCTCGGCATCTAGCGCGCCGGAGACGGTGTGGCACATGGGGGCTAGGGGGCACAAGGTACTAGTGTTACAACCATGTCTGTCAAAAACTCCCCTCGCCGCAGCGTGGGCCGCCCAGCATCTGGGCCGCGTGGTGGATCGCGCTCATCGCGGCCCACTGCGGCACGACACGGTGGCCCGACGTCGATGACGCATCCGCCCACCTCATCGATGGTGGCCGCGGAATCGAGCGGGGAGCGTGTGGGGTCGGCGTACCAGGCTGTTGGTAGTTCGGTCGGCTCCGTCTTTCGGGGCGCGGCTCGATCCGTGCGCAACGTATCGGCTCGTCTCGGCAGCACCCGAGAGGGACGTCGCGATGAGGCCCTAGACAGCGACGGCAATATAGACGACTTCTTCGAGGAGGAAGACACCATCAGCTCCCGATCCGGAAGAACCCGGCGCGCCTGGAACGAACGGACCGACAGTTTGACACGGCGCGCGAGCGGCCGTACCCGTCACGCCGACGACGAAGCTGAGCACGATTCGGAGGAGGGCGCAACTCGCAGCGGGGAGCGCGGGCGTGGGGCGCACGTCGATCTGCTGGGGCTGGCCATCATCGGTCTCGCCGCCGTCATCGGGGCGTCCGTGTGGCTCGACATCGCCGGGCCCATCGGACGCGTTATTGCCGACGCAGCGTACTGGGTCATCGGAGCCGGCGCACTGATTCTTCCTGTCATGCTCGTCGCAGTCGCTGTTGCGCTCATGCTGGACGTGCGCCACGATCCTGCGGTGCGCACGCGGGTTAGCGTCGGAATCGCGATCATCGCGGTGGGCATGCTCGGGCTTGTCCACGTTCTGGCTGGCAACCCGGCAGGCTGGGAAGCGCGCAAGATCGCGGGCGGCTTCATCGGCGCCGTCCTTGGCGGAAGCCTTGCCGCCGGTTTTTCCTCCTACGTCGCGGTGCCGCTGCTGACGCTGGTGATCATCTACGGAGCACTACGTACCACGGGAATCACGGTCCGTGAAGCCTACGACTACCTGCGGGGCTTGGTGTCAACCATGCTCGCCAATAGGGATACGACGGATCCGGACGAGAGCGACGACCCCTACTCAGACGTCTCCGCCCAGCTGGACGACATCGCCCAGGGCAGGCAGCGCCGCCCGGGCTCGCGACGCCCGAGTGTGTCGCGCGTGCGCGAGACCCGTGACGCCGCCGAGCGCGACGACGCCCTCGTGCGGACCGAGGCCACCGATCAGCTGCGGCGCAGGACGCCGCTGGACAACTACCCGGCTGAGGAACCCGCGGAAGGGGAGCGGACGCGGTCGGTGGGGCGTCGACAAGCGCGCCCTGCACCCCCCGTGTACGAGGTGTTCGACTTGGCCGACGAGATCGACGATGTCGACTCCGAAGCTGAGGCGGCTACGCCACCGCACGAACCGGTCAGCGACCACGGCACGCGCGTGCTGTCGCGTGTCAACGCTGCCCCCGCCACTCCCGCCGGAGTGCCGGGTGTGGAGTCCACCCGCGTCCTTCGCCGCGATTCCGCTGCCGAGGACACGGACGACAGCGTTGACACTCCAGATTCCGTCGCTGGCCGCGAGCCCGCCGAAGACGCCGTCGCCCAGTCGCGCGAGTCGATGCGCCAGGCGATCGTCGCCCGGAGCGGAATCGACGCCGCGGCCATTCCAGCCTCGACGCCGAAATCTGAGCTGGAAAAGGATGAACCTCAGGCCGCACCGGTTCCGGCGCGGCGCAGTTCGGCCGCGAACTACGACATCCCCTCGACCGATCTGCTCATCCCCGGCACAGCGCCGAAGACGCGGACCGAAGCCAATGACAGAATGATCGAGGCGATCACGGATGTCTTCGAGGAGTTCCGTGTCGATGCCCGGGTCACCGGGTTCTCGCGCGGGCCGACAGTGACCCGCTACGAGGTTGAGCTTGGCCCCGGTGTCAAGGTCTCCAAGATCACCAACCTGCAGTCGAACTTGGCGTATGCGGCAGCGACCGACAACGTGCGTCTGCTCACCCCGATTCCGGGCAAGTCTGCCGTCGGTATCGAAGTACCGAACCTCGACCGAGAGATGGTTCGCCTGCGCGACGTGCTAGACGCGCCGAAGGTGGCCGCCGAAAGCGATCCCATGCTCATTGGTTTGGGCAAGGACATCGAGGGTGACTTCATCGCCTCGAGCGTGCAGAAGATGCCGCACCTGCTCGTTGCGGGTTCGACCGGCTCCGGTAAGTCGGCATTCGTGAATTCCTTGCTGGTGTCGCTGCTCACGCGCGCGACGCCGGAGGACGTGCGGCTGATCCTGATCGACCCGAAGATGGTGGAGCTGACCCCGTACGAGGGCATCCCGCACCTGATCACGCCGATCATCACCCAACCGAAGAAGGCGACGGCTGCGCTGCAGTGGCTTGTTGAGGAGATGGAGCAGCGCTATATGGACATGAAGTCCGCGCGCGTGCGCCACATCAAGGACTTCAACAAGAAGGTCCGCTCCGGTGAGCTCCAGGCGCCTCCCGGCTCCGAGCGAGAGATGCGCCCGTACCCGTTCATCATCTGCGTGGTCGACGAGCTCGCCGATCTCATGATGACGGCTCCGAAGGAGATCGAGGAGTCCATCGTGCGCATCACCCAGAAGGCGCGTGCCGCAGGCATCCACTTGGTTTTGGCCACGCAGCGTCCGTCTGTCGACGTGGTCACCGGTCTGATCAAGACCAACGTGCCCTCCCGTCTCGCCTTCGCGACATCCTCGCTGACAGACTCCCGCGTCATTCTCGACCAGGGTGGTGCAGAGAAGCTCATCGGTATGGGCGACGGCTTGTTCATCCCACAGGGTGCAGGAAAGCCGCAGCGCCTCCAGGGCGCGTTCGTGACGGACGACGAGGTCCAGGCCGTTGTCGAGGCCGCCAAGTCCCAGGACGAGCCGCACTACATCGAAGGAGTGACCGAAGACAAGGCCGCCGAGGCCAAGGTCATCGATGACGACATCGGAAAGGACATGGACGACCTGCTCGAGGCTGTCGAGCTCGTGGTGACCTCGCAGCTGGGATCGACATCGATGCTGCAGCGCAAGCTGCGCATCGGATTTGCCAAGGCCGGTCGCCTCATGGACCTCATGGAGTCGCGCGGCGTGGTCGGGCCGTCGGAGGGATCCAAGGCCCGCGACGTGCTGGTCAAGCCGGACGAGCTCGAGACCATCATCTGGATGATCAAGGGCGCGGACCCCGCAGAAGCGCCCAAGGATGCGGACATCGATGGCGGAGACACCGATGCTGGCAACGACGGTGGCGACGACTCGACCCGCGTTGTACAGGCGAGCTACAACGCGACGGGCGGGGCATTCTAGACACCCTGCACTCGAGTCCCACTGGATCCCACCGGGTTTGGCCAGGGTTCAGCCAAGGTTCGGCCACAGTGCAGCGATGGGGTAGAGTTGTCGACGCATTGGAGGGGAGTACCCCGCAATCGCCCACGATCGTCAGCACGGCGCCCGCAGGAATGCGGGCCCCGGTCGGGACGGCCCGGGAGACACCGGGTGGGGGAGACCTCCGGTCAGTTATTGTTGCTTATTTGACCGGAGGTTCTTGTCATGGAACATATGGGCGTGCCCACATCAGTGTGGCTCATTACGTCGGCGGTTATCGTCGGCTTCTTCGTTTTCGACTTCTTCGGCCATGTCAAGGACGCGCATGAGCCGACCTTGAAAGAGTCGGGGTTCTGGACCGCGTTCTATGTCGCTATCGCGCTGCTGTTCGGCGGTGTGATCTGGTGGTTCTGGGACAGTGAGCACGCGATTCAGTACTACACCGGTTACGTCACTGAGAAGGCGCTGAGCGTGGACAACCTTTTCGTCTTCGCTCTCATCATGGGCTCGTTCAAGATCCCCCGGAAATACCAGCAGAAAGTGCTGCTGCTCGGAATCGCCATCGCGCTTATCTTGCGTCTGATCTTCATCTTGATGGGCGCTGCCGTCATCGCCGCGTGGTCGGACGTGTTCTACCTCTTCGCCCTCTTCCTTATCTGGACCGCGCTCAAGCTCGCCTACGATGAGGCGACGGACCAGGAGGAGTCTGACCCGAACAACATGCTCATTGTCAAGACCCTCCGCCGCGTCTTCCCGGTGACGAAGTCCTACCACGGTGACAAGCTGTTCTCGGCGACCCATGCTGGCAAGAAGGCAGTGACTCCGCTATTCGTGGCTCTGTTGGCCATCGGGTTCGTCGACGTCATGTTCGCCCTCGACTCGATTCCGGCGATCTACGGCATTACGACCGAGCCGTTCATCGTGTTCACCACTAACGCCTTTGCACTGCTCGGCCTGCGCCAGATGTACTTCCTCCTCGACGGGCTGCTTGACCGCCTCGTCTACCTTTCCTACGGCCTCGCGATCATCCTCGGATTCATTGGTGTCAAGCTCCTGCTGCACGCGCTGCACGAGAACAACCTGTCGTTTATCAATGGTGGCGAGAACGTGGCAGTGCCCGAAGTCGGTACCGTTACGTCCCTGCTGGTCATCCTGGGCGTTCTCACGGTTACTGTCATAGCTTCGCTGGTGAAGGACCGTATCGACATCGCAGCAGGGCGTCGAAACCCCGAGGGGATGAAGTGGCACATCGACTACGACGACCACGGTAACCGCCGCAAAGTCGACAACCACGGAAACCACCTCGAGTGGATCGACGACCCAGCAACCTCGGGCCGCGGAGACCACACTGCCACCGGCTCGCGCGACACGGAGCACCTCGAGGTATCGCGCGGAAACGGCCAGCAGAAGTAGCCCAGCAGGTGGCGCCGCAGGCGGTTGTTACCGCCTGCCACCTGGCCCACGCCGCGTGTCTGGTCGCGCGTGGGGCACAGGTAGTGTGGTTGTCGTGAGCTCTCCCAATCCCGCCGCGACGCAGCCGACGCCACCGCCGCCGTCGAACTGGAACCTGCCTAATGTTCTGACGTCGCTACGCATTGTTTTCGTCCCTGTCTTCGCCTGGCTCGTCCTCGCCCACCACTGGTGGTGGGCCTTCGGTCTGTTCGCCCTGCTCATGGCCACCGATAAGCTCGACGGCGACATCGCCCGCGCGAGGGGATTGGTGACGGACTTCGGTAAAATCGCCGACCCGATTGCGGACAAGGCGCTGATGATCACGGCTCTTGTCACATTGAACATTGCCTCCACGCTGCCAGTGTGGGTCACCGCCGTGATTGTGGTGCGCGAGCTCGGCATCACCTTCTGGCGCATGTGGATGCTGCGGAATGGAAAGGTTGTCCCGGCCTCTAAGGGCGGAAAGCTCAAGACCGTGCTGCAGAGCCTTGGTGTTGCGCTCTATCTTTGCCCGCTGCCGGCGTGGATGGATATCCCGACATTCATCGTCATGTGTATCGCCGTCGCGGTGACCGTTGTCACCGGTGTGCAGTACGTTCTCGATGGGAGGAAGGCTAACAGTGTCTGATACCGAAACCTATCTGCTTGCTGAGTCTTTGATTGAGGAGCTTCGTCAGCGCGGACAGACAATTTGTTTCTGCGAGTCTTTGACCGCTGGTCTCGCCTCCGCCCGTCTCGCCGACGTACCCGGTGCATCTGTCGTGCTGCGCGGCGGTCTCGTAACCTATGCAACAGAACTCAAGGCCACCCTCGCCGGGGTCGACCAGGAGGTCCTTGACTCGCACGGGCCGGTGTCGCCGGTGACCGCCCGCGAGATGGCGCGCGGGGCGCGACGCGTGTGCGGCGCCGACTGGGCTGTTGCGATCACCGGGGTTGCCGGGCCGGACGCGCAGGGCGGGCGCCCAGTTGGTGAAGTGTGGATCGGGTTGTCCGGGCCGCACAGGACAGCCTCATCGTCTGCCGCGACGCTTGTCGACGCCACCCGGAGCCGTTTCGCGCTCGCGGAGGGTGCATCTGAGCCCGTGCGAGTCGTGGCGGGGGACCGGGCGCGCATCCGCGAGTCCGCCGTGCTGGCTGCTCTCAAAGGGGCGCTGATCGGGATCCGGGAACAAAAGCCCGCCCTCGACCGTTGAGTTACGTGATGGCAACAACAACTCTGCTTCTCAACGACGCCGCCCGCGGGACGGGTGCTGCGTCTTCAGCTAGTGCGACCGTCGCGCGCGGGGCGCTCGACTTGGGGCCCGCGTTTGGACGCGATGCGCAGCGAGAGCCGCTTCTGCGCGAGGCACTTGGGATGTCTTTGCGCGCCTACCGCGCTGACAAAGGCATCAGCCTGCGCAACCTCGCCGTGCAAGCGCGCGTCTCCTCGGGGTACCTCTCCGAGTTGGAGCGTGGGCGCAAAGAGGTCTCCTCCGAGCTGCTCAAGGCGATCTGCGACGCGCTGGACACGACCGTCGCGGAGGTGCTTCTCGACGCAGTCAGTAACCTGTCGCTCCACGCACTGACGGACGAGTTGGAACACGCTGCACCCGCTGCCGCCGAGGCTTAGCTTTGACTACGATGGTTTAGCGATAAACCCTGACTCACGAAAGGCCACAACCCGATATGGCGAACCCATTTTCCAAGTTCTGGAACTACCTCATGGCGTTGTTCGACAGCAAGATTGAGGAGAACGCCGATCCGAAGATCCAGATCGAGCAGGCCATCGGTCAGGCACAGCGCCAGCACCAGGCGCTTTCCCAGCAGGCGGCGGCCGTGATCGGCAACCAGCGCCAGCTTGAGATGCAGCTGAATCGCCGCCTTGAGGAGGTGGAGAAGCTGCAGGCAAACACCCGCCAGGCACTCCAGCTCGCGGACAAGGCGCGGGGCGAAGGTGACGCCCAGAAGGCGCAGGAGTACGAGAACGCGGCAGAAGCGTTCGCCGCACAGCTCGTCACTGCAGAGCAGTCGATCGAGGACACCAAGCACCTCCATGACCAGGCGCTGCAGCAGGCAGCGCAGGCGAAGCAGGCTGTCGAGCGCAACGCTGCGCAGCTGCAGCAGCAGGTCGCCGAGCGCACCAAGCTTCTGTCTCAGCTGGAGCAGGCGAAGATGCAGGAGAAGGTCTCCGAGACCATGCAGTCGATGAACTCCATCACCTCGGGAACCCCGAACCTGGATCAGGTGCGCGACAAGATTGAGCGTCGCTACGCCAACGCCCTCGGGCAGGCTGAGCTGGCCCAGAACTCTGTCGAGGGTCGTATGGCCGAGGTTCAGCAGGCTAGCATCCAGATGGCTGGTCACGGCCGCCTCGAGCAGATTCGCGCTGAGATGGCAGGCGAGCTGACGTCTGGCGCCAAGCCAGCTATTGAGAAGCCCGCTGCATCGGACGGCCGCGCTGGCAACGCTGGCGGAGCTGTGTCGGATGACGCGGTTGCCCAGCGTATGCGCGAGCTGCGCGGCGAGTAGCTTTTCTCATCCTCTCAACGAACAAACGCCCGGTCTGCGGACCGGGCGTTTGCGCGTGTACGTGAAGCGAGCGGATCGGGGGTGCTAGTCTGCCGCTCCACGCGCGAGGAGGGCTTCGCTGATGCTCTCCGCGCGGCGGATGGAGCGAACGAGTACTGGGGTTCCGAACGCTGCGAAGGAGAAATCTGCTCCGCGAGCCTTGCGGGCCTCAAAGACCTCGTTGACGGTGATGAACATGAGGGGAATGAGCCGGATCGTCAACGCGATAG
Organism: Corynebacterium sp. LK2510; assembly: GCF_040946405.1. NCBI lineage: Bacteria > Bacillati > Actinomycetota > Actinomycetes > Mycobacteriales > Corynebacteriaceae > Corynebacterium > Corynebacterium sp. LK2510. Next base: position 117,635 of record NZ_JAYWLR010000001.1, read on the forward strand.
CCAAGCTGATCGATTCGACCGGGAGCCCGAATCGCCCGAACGGGGCGAGTCCCCGTTCGAGTGTATGGAGAAGTTCCTCCATTGTCGTGGTCAGGGTCAAGAGGTTGGCTGCGGCCAGAGTGGTAAAAATGCTCAGCATGGCCGTGGCAGCCGGTACGGGACCGTTTTGCCACCACAAGTAGAGACCCAAACCGACGAGAATTGGGATTACAGGGGTGAACTGGGTCCACGCCGTGCGCACAGGAATCCGTGCCACCACGTAAAGGACCGCAATTGCCGCAGTGACGATGCCGACGTGCCAGGGCTGAGTGGGCAAAAACGTCACTGCCGGGATGAGGAGGAGGACAGCGATGAACTTCGCCGAAGCGGGGATTCGGTGAATCCACGACGTTCCAGGGACGTAGACACCGAGGGGTACGGCGCGGATCATAGCGGCCTCGAGGTCGGGTCCATGAGGTCGAGATAGGACTCAATTGCCTCGTCGGGCCCGCCGTCGAAGGCGACCCGGCCGTCATTGATGCACAGGACGCGATCGAAGCCCCGGAGGATGTCGAGGTCGTGGGTGACCACGATGACTTGCTGGTCCAACGTGGATAGCTCCTCGACAATACGGCGGCGATTGCGCAGATCAAGCAAGGTTGTCGGCTCATCTGCGATGACGGTGGCAGGCTCAATGACCAACACCGCGGCGAGCGCGAGGAGCTGCTTCTCGCCCCCCGAGAGCGTGTGAGGGGAGTTCTCAGCCTTGTCCTCAAGGCGGAACCTCCGCAAAATGGCATCCACGCGTCGCTGGACCTCTTCGCGGGGAAGTCGGAAACGGCGCAGCGAGAAGGCTACGTCGTCAGCCACCAACGGCATCACTATCTGGGACTCCGCGTCGGCGAAGACGAAACCAACCTCTCGGCGCACTTTCTTTCCGTCGTCGGTGGGGCTGAGGCCGTCGTAAAGCACTGAGCCCGAAGTGGGCTCGACGAGCCCGTTGATGAGACGGACGAAGGTCGACTTTCCGGATCCGTTGGAGCCGATGATGCCGATGCGGCGCTCGGTGAGCTCGAGGGTGACGGGATGAAGTATTGTCTCTCCCTCAATCTCTACCGTGGCGCCCTTAAACGAGATGACCGGCATTGCTTAGCGTGCGGATTCGCCGCGCAGGAGCTTGGGAAAGGCGGCGTGGACGCCGACTGCGACGATGACAATGACGGCCAGCTTGACCAGTCCGGTCGGAACGAAGGGGAGTTGGGCCTGGATAGCGGCAACAAGGCCGAGGTCTGCGCGTACCATCATGCCGATGGCGCCGCCGATGTACTGGACGAGGATGCCGATGAAACCGGCGAGGGCGAACAAACCGAATTGGGCGCCCTTGGACTTGCCAATGACCCAGCGTGCGATTGCACCCGCGACCGGGGCGGACACCAGGTAGGCGAGGAGGTATCCGGCGGTCGGGCTGCTCAGCGACTGCAGCGTGGTGCGTCCGCCGGCCAGGACGGGAAGGAAGAGGCCGATGGTGATGAACAGCGCTGCGACGAGGAAGCCGCGGCGCGCGCCCAAGACGAGGCCTGCGAGGACAATGATGGCGTTCTGCAGGACGATGGGCACACCCAGGGCACCGACGGGAATGGCGACGAAGCCGAGGACGATGACGAGAGCGGTGAAAACAGCGATGTAAGCGAGGTCGGACATCGCGGAGGAGTTCGACCGAGTGCGGGTACGAGTTGTCATAGATCGGAACTATACAGTGTTCAATTCCTTGATTGAAAAACTGGCTACCCCTATTCGCGCGTATATTGACCGTCATGCGTTTGACGGAGTTTCATCAGCTAGTGGAAGACGAGTTCGGCTCCGCTAAGGCTCGGTGGATTATTGATTCCCAAGTTCTTCCGGGTCACAATGTGACGTCAGCGGAATTGATCGAACGCGGTGTCGATCCGCGGGAGGCGTGGGAGGGTCTGTGTGAGGCGTTCGATGTCCCAGATGAACGTCGCCTCGGGGTGGATCGGCCGGGTTGGTGACGGCGCGTGTCGTTGGGTTTCGAACATGCATTCGTGTATGCTCTCGTCCGTGAGGTTGCGTGTCTTCGGGCCCGTTAGCGTGTGACGTGGACGTGGTTGCCGCGGAATTCGGAAGCAATGCCGGATCGATGCGACATTCACGACGGAACCGCGGCTCGGTGGAGTGAGTCTAATTCAGTGTTAGGTGCTCGTTAGGTGCTCGACGCCCAGCCCATCCCGTGGCAACGTCGCCCCGGCGTAAAAGCCGGGTGCGTTGAGAGCAATAAAGGACGAAAGAAAAGGGAAATCTGATCATGGCAACGAAGAAGAAGACCGCATCCGCTGCGGGTGCTGATAGGAAAAATGCACTCGATGCCGCTCTCGCGATGATCGAGAAGGACTTCGGCAAGGGTGCGATCATGCGCCTCGGCGAAGAGAACCGCCCGCCGATCCGGTCGATCTCGTCCGGCAACACAGCCATCGATGTCGCCCTCGGCATTGGCGGTTGGCCCCGGGGCCGCGTGGTGGAGATTTACGGCCCAGAATCCTCGGGTAAGACGACGGTTGCCTTGCATGCCATTGCGTCCGCGCAGCGCGCGGGTGGCATCGCCGCGTTTATCGACGCCGAGCACGCTCTCGACCCGGATTACGCCCGTAAACTCGGTGTGGACACCGACAACCTTCTCGTGTCCCAGCCCGACACCGGTGAGCAGGCGCTGGAGATCGCCGACATGCTTGTCCGCTCCGGTGCAATCGACATCATCGTGATTGACTCAGTGGCGGCACTGACGCCGAAGGCTGAAATCGAAGGCGAAATGGGTGACTCCCACGTCGGTCTCCAGGCGCGCCTCATGTCGCAGGCGCTGCGCAAGATGACCGGTGCCCTCTACAATTCCGGCACCACGGCCATCTTCATCAACCAGCTGCGCGAAAAGATCGGCGTCATGTTTGGCTCGCCCGAAACCACCACGGGTGGCAAGGCTTTGAAGTTCTACGCCTCGGTGCGATGCGATGTGCGCCGCATCCAGACACTGAAGGACGGCCAGGACTCAATCGGCAACCGCACCAAGCTCAAGGTGGTGAAGAATAAGGTGTCCCCGCCGTTCAAGATCGCCGAGTTCGACATCATGTACGGCGAGGGGATTTCGCGTGAGTCCTCGATCATCGACATGGGTGTCGACAACGCCATCGTGAAGAAGTCCGGTTCGTGGTTCACCTACGAGGGCGACCAGCTGGGTCAGGGCAAGGAAAAGGCGCGCCTGTTTTTGAAGGACAACCCGGAGCTGGCTAACGAGATCGAGGACAAGATCTTCCGCAAGCTCGGCGTGGGTGCCTATGCCAATGGGGACTCGGATGCGTCTGATGACCTGACCGACGACCCCGTCGATATGGTCCCGAACATCGATTTCGACGATGACGAGGACGATGTCGCGCTCGACGCGCAGAAGTAGCGCGAGCGTGGACCGCAGCGAGCCGCAACCGGACCCACGCAAGGTCGAGCAACTCCAGGAAGCTCTCTCTGCCTACGAGGGGGGAGAAGTGTCCGGGACCCTGTTCGACCGCGCTGCGGAGGAGCAGCTCGCTCCCGTGCGGGCGAGAGCACTGGGGTTGCTCGACCAGAGGTTGCGCTCGCGCCACGAGCTGCGCGAGCGCCTGATTCGGGCAGAATTCGAAGAAACCCTGGTCGATAAGGTGCTCGATAATCTCGAGCAGGCTGGCCTCATCAACGACGCCGCTTTTGCTTTCGAGTGGGTGCGCCAGCGGGCCGCGCGCCGCGGCAAGTCCGCGATGGCGCTCGAACGCGAATTGCAACTAAAGGGCGTCGGTGCGCCCGAGCGTGCGGCCGCCCTCGAGCAAATCACGCAGGAGGACGAAGAACGTACCGCGTACGCGGTAGCCGAGAAGAAGGCCCGCGACGTGAGGATTCCTCCGGCCGATAGAGCCGACTACGACAGGCATCTTCGCCGCATTATTGGTGTGCTGGCCCGCCGCGGGTACCGCTCGGAGATGTGCATGCGCATCGGCCGTGAGGTCCTCGACGCCCGTATTACGGAAGTGAGCGGGTAAGTCGAACACCGCCGGTCACACGATCGTTGCTCGGTTGGTTGTCGTCCGGAGAGCCGTCGTGCGCGACGAAAAAGGGCGCCCACGCGTTATACGTGGACGCCCTTCATTGTGGCGGAGGGGACCTCGGCGTGAGGAACGCAGTTCGGTCCCGCGGGTGCCTACTGTCCCGGGTTCTTGATGTCGGTGTAGTTCGGGTTGTGCCAATCCTGTGTCGCGTTGTCCTTGGTGTCGATGCCCTGGTGAGCGGCGACCGGGACGCGGGCGAAAGGATTGCGCCGCGCGCGGCCTGCGCGAAGCTGCGACTCCACGCGCACCGCCAAGCGGGTGAGCGCGAAGTTGATCAGGATCATGACGATGGCCACGACAATCAGTGACGGAATGTAGTTGCTGTGCGCAGACGCCACCTGGGTACCGGAGCGCACCACCTCGATGTAGCCGATCTGGTAGCCGAGGGCGGAGTCCTTCAGCGCGATCACTATCTGCGCGATGAGCGCCGGCAGCATCGCGGCGACGGATTGCGGCAGAAGGATCTTCCATAGAGTCTGAGAGTGCGTCATCCCCAGTGCCTGGGCAGCTTCGGTCTGGCCGCGGGGCAGCGAGCGGATTCCGGCGCGGAGAATCTCCGCGATGACAGCGCCGTTATAAAGCGTTAGCGCGACTACGACCGCCCAGAACGCCAAGCCGCGCGGAGGGACGATCCGGAAGACGGCGAAGAACTGGTACAGGAAGATCATCAGCATCAGCACTGGAATAGCGCGGAAGAACTCGATGACCACACCGCAGAGCCACCGCACGACTCGCAATTCTGCGAGGCGGCCGAGCCCGAACACGACGCCGAAGACGAGGGCGAACACGATGCTCACTCCGGCGGCCTTCAACGTGCCCCACAGACCGGGAAGGATGTAAGTCTGCCACGTTTGTGCGTCGATAAAAGGCGCCCACTTAGCGGCGGTGAGTTGCCCGTTGGCCGCCAAACGGTCGACGACCCACCACAGGACAAGGGCGACGACCACAACCGTCACAGCCGTGTAGATACGGTTGCGCCGGATAGCGTTAGGGCCCGGGGCGTCGTACAGAACTGTTGCGCGCACGGTCATTAGCGCTTCACCGCCAGTCGTTCAGAAAGCCAGCCGAGGGCAAGACCCATCGGCAGGGTGAGGATGAGGAATCCGAGGGCGAACACACCGAAGATGACGAAGAGCTGGTTGGCATGGAACTCAATGGTGGATTTCATCAGCAGCGACGCTTCGGCCACGCCGATGACGGACGCCACGGTGGTGTTCTTTGTCAGCGCGATAAGTGTGTTGCCCAGCGGGACGATCGCGGCGCGCAGCGCCTGCGGAAAAATGATGAGGGAGAAAATCTGACCGAATCCCAGCCCCAGAGAACGGGCTGCCTCGGCTTGGCCGAAGTGCACCGTGTTGATGCCGCTTCGCAGGGATTCCGCGACGAAGCACGAGGTGTAGAGGACGAAACCCAGCACCGCGAGGCGGAAATTCTGGTCAATGATGAACGTGCTCGAGTCGCGGCTGGCTAGCTGCAGACCCAAGTTTTGGTACAAGCCGAAAGAGCAGAAAAGGATCACGAGGGTCAGTGGCGTGTTGCGAACCGTCTCGATGTAGGTCGTTGACAGCCCGCGCAGGATGCCGACAGGGGAGACGCGCATTGCGGTCAGGATGGTTCCCAAGATCATTGAACCGATGGCGGAGTACACCGTCAGCTTGATCGTGGTGAAAAATGCTGGCCACAGTTTAGGCAGCAGGTCTGCCCATAAGGCATCCATGGGGTTCTCCTTGCGGTGGGGTCATGGCAAGGTGCCGGGGATGGACCCGGCACCTCGGTGTTGTGCTTAGAGGAACGAGAGGTCGCCCGGCTTGTCCTCGGAGACGCCGACGCCGCCCTCGAGGTTCTCGTCGACGAAGCGCTGGAAGGAACCGTCGGCGTACATCGCCTCGAGTGCCGCGTTGACCGCAGCGACGGCCTCGCTGTCGTCCTTGGTCACACCGATTCCGTAGTGCTCGTTGGTGAACGGCTCGCCATCCTGCTCGAGCTCAACGACGGTGAAGTCACCCGGGGACTGGGCTGCGTAGCCGCCGAGGATCGTGGCGTCGGTGGTCAGAGCGTCGACGTTGCCGTTGCGCAGGGCCTCAACGCAGGAAGAGTAGGTGTCGTACTCCTGCAGCTGAACACCCGGGAGGGCCTCCTTGACCTTCTGGGCCGGGGTCGAGCCGGTCACCGAGCACAGCAGGCGGCCGTCGAGGTCGTCGAGGCCGTTGATCTCGGTCTCGTCCGAGCGCACGAGAAGGCTCTGGTGAGTCAAGAGGTAGGGGCCGCCGAAGCTGACGGCCTCGGCGCGGGAGGCGTTGATGGAGTAGGTCGCGCCGATCGCGGCGACCTCACCGTTCTGAATGAGGGTCTCGCGCTGAGCGGACGGGGTCTCGCGCCAGGAGATCTCCGGGTGCTCCCAGCCATTGTCGTCAGCGATGGAGTTGACCACATAGGTCAGAACGTCGACATCAAGGCCGGTCATGGAGCCGTCGCCCTCGCGCAGGCCAAGGCCCGGCTGATCGAACTTGGTGCCCAGGGTGACGTTGCCGGACTCGATCTGAGCCAGAAGGCCCTCGCCGCCTGCGGCGGAGCCGCCAGCGCAAGCGGAAAGGGTCGTGGCGGTGACGACGGCCGCTGCTGCTGCGGCGAGGGTGCGGATCGTGCGGTTCATGGGGAGTCTCCTTAAGAGAAAAGGGGAGGGGTCTAGTGGGGCAGGATCTTGCCCAGGAAGTCCTGGGCGCGGCTCGACTGCGGGTTGGCGAAGAAGCTCTCCGGGTCGGAGTCTTCGACAATCTCACCGTCGGCCATGAAGATGATGCGGTCCGCAACCTTGCTGGCGAATCCCATCTCGTGGGTGACCACGACCATGGTCATGCCAGAGCGCGCCAGTTCGGACATGACGTCCAGAACTTCGCCGACCATTTCGGGGTCGAGTGCGGAGGTGGGTTCGTCGAAAAGCATGACCTTGGGCTCCATCGCGAGAGCGCGGGCAATGGCAACGCGCTGCTGCTGGCCGCCGGAGAGCTGGGCAGGGTACTTGTCAGCCTGGTTGGCGATCCCGACCCTGTCGAGCAGCTCGTTGGCGCGGCTTACGGCCTCCTGCTTCTTCGACTTGCGCACCTTGATAGGGCCAAGCGTGACGTTGTCGCGGATGGTGAGGTGGGGGAACAGGTTGAACTGCTGGAACACCATGCCGACGTCAGCGCGCAACTTGGCCAGGTCCTTGCCCTCCTCGGGGAGGAGGTGTCCGTCAATCTCGATCGTGCCCTCGTCGATGGTCTCGAGCCTGTTGATGGTGCGACACAGGGTGGACTTGCCGGAACCGGAGGGGCCGAGGACGACGACAACCTGGCCACGGGGGACCTCGAGGTTGATGTGTTTAAGGGCGTGGAAATCACCGAAGTACTTCTCCACGTTGTTGATGCGAATCATTGGTTCAGACGCCTGTGTCATGAGAATAACTATTACATGACAGACGTGAGCGAATACATATAGTTTTGCTAACGAATTCCGAGTCACGTTCGAAGTCGCAGGATACGGATACCCTGTGGGGGTAGCTGTTCACATTTAGGACTACACCCGCATCGGGGTTAGACTGTGCGACCGTGACAGCGAGGACAGCAGAAACCGCAGGAGACAGTGGCACCGGGCGTACCTACGAGGTACGCACTTTTGGCTGCCAGATGAACGTCCACGACTCCGAGCGTCTGTCGGGTCTGCTCGAGGACGCGGGCTACACCGCCGCCGCGGAGGGTGAGGAACCCGACCTCGTCGTCTTCAACACGTGCGCGGTGCGCGACAACGCCGACCAGCGGCTGTACGGCTCGCTCGGCCAGCTCAAGAACACCAAAGACCGCCGCCCCGGCATGCAGATCGCCGTCGGCGGTTGCCTTGCCCAGAAAGACCGCGCAACCGTGGTGGAGAAGGCACCCTGGGTCGATGCGGTCTTTGGCACCCACAACATCTCGGCGCTTCCGACGCTGCTCGACCGGGCACGTGTCAATGACGAAGCGCAGGTAGAGATCGTCGAGGCGCTCGAGGTGTTCCCCTCGGTGCTGCCCGCCAAGCGCGAGTCCTCGTACGCGGGGTGGGTGTCCATTTCGGTCGGTTGCAACAACACGTGCACCTTCTGCATCGTTCCCAGCCTGCGCGGCAAGGAACTCGATCGCCGACCCGGCGACATTCTTGCGGAGGTCAAGGCGCTTGTAGACCAGGGCGTGTCCGAGGTGACACTGCTGGGCCAGAACGTCAACGCCTACGGCGTGAACTTCGTCGATGAGGATCTCGAGCGCGACCGCTCCGCCTTCTCCAAACTGCTGCGCGCGTGCGGCGACATCGAAGGCCTCGAGCGGGTCCGCTTCACCTCACCGCATCCGGCCGAGTTCACCTCCGACGTCATCGACGCGATGGCCGAGACGCCGAACGTCTGCCCACAGCTGCACATGCCGCTGCAATCGGGCTCCGACCGCGTGCTCAAAGAAATGCGCCGTTCCTACCGCTCCGCGAAGTTCCTGCGCATCCTGGATGAGGTGCGCGAAAAGCTGCCGAACGCGGCGATCACCACCGACATCATCGTCGGCTTCCCCGGAGAGACGGAGGAGGACTTCCAGGCGACCCTCGACGTGGTCGAAAAGGCCCGCTTTACCTCAGCGTTTACCTTCCAGTACTCGCCGCGTCCGGGAACCCCGGCCGCCGAGATGGACGAGCAGTTGCCCAAGGCGGTCGTCCAGGAGCGCTTTGAGCGCCTCCTCGCGCTGCAGGAGCGCATCAGCGAAGAGGAGAACGCGAAGCTGATCGGTACGGAGCAGGAACTGCTAGTACAGGCGGGCGGCGGCCGCAAAAACGACGCCACCCAACGCATGTCGGGGCGCGCCCGCGACGGCCGCCTCGTCCACTTCCTCCCCGAGGGCTCCATCGACGGTGAGGTCCGGCCGGGCGACATCGTCACGGTGACGGTCACGGATGCGAAGCCGCACTACCTCATCGCAGACGCCGGCGTCATCTCCCACCGCCGCACACTGGCGGGTGACAACGCTCAAGCGGGCACGGTTCCCACAACCGCTCCCATCGGAGTCGGGCTTGGCTTGCCGACGCTCCGCCGGCCCGCCCCGGCACCCACCACCGACACTGGCTGCTACGGGAGCACGTCGTGATGGGTTCCGACTCCACCGCGCACAGCGCTACGGCGGCGCGCGAGCTGGAGTGGCAGGAGAGGGAGGCGTCGAAAAGCATGCATCTTGGCACCTCACGCTGGGTGCTTGCCGGCTGTGTTGTCGCCTACATTGTTGCGCTGTTTCTTCCGTTCGCCGGCACCGCAAGCGGATGGCAGATCCTCTGCGCGACCGCTGCCGCGGATGAGGTGCAGACGAAGCTGACGGAGTTCGCTTTTGTCTGGATCAGCTTCCTCGGACTGGTTGTGCTGACGAGCCTGGTCGTGGCCACCCGTCGTTTCGTCTTCGCCGCGCCAGCGTGGATGGCCTGTGGTATCGCGCTTCTCGGTTCGGTTCTTGCGATTTGGCTGCGCCGCACCAGCTCCACGTTCGATGCGGGATTCCACCACGGTCCCGGGATTTACCTCGCTATCGCGGCGGTTGCGGTCGCGGTTATCGCCTACATTCCCGTCGTGTTCGGGCGCAGCGCCCAGCAGGAGGAGATTGCACGGCTGCGCGCCCGTACCGACCAGCGCGACGACGTAGCGATCGCTCAAAGCGACGCCACGAACTCGCGTGGGGAGGCTAATCCTTTGCTTGTCGACGACCGCAGGGCGCGTGCCGCCGAACGGCACAAACGCTTCGACTAGGCGCCTTTAACCGGCCCGTGCACGACACGCAACCTGTGGCGTTCATCGGCGGGCGAACTACGAACTCTTCCGCCCATCCCCAGCCGGGACTCAGGAGGCTGTCCACACCTCGGCCCTAACACCGGATGGGTGGAGCACCTCTACGTATTCTGCCACGCGGTTGTCGTGGAGACGGTCCGTGCGCCGAGGCGTTTAGCGACGGCGTGAGAGGCGTCGTCGCCGGTGGGGTAGGACAGATACGACGTGGTGATCTTTGGCCAGCGCTCGCGGGCAGCGGCCAGTGCGGAGCGAATCATCTCCATGCCGTGGCCACGGCGGCGGTGCTCCGGAAGCACGTAAATGAGTCCCATTTCGCAGATGGCCTCGGTATCGGAGTCGTAGTGGACCACCTCTGCCATCCCGATGACGCGACCGGATGCGTCGCGCGCCAGGGCGGTCAGTTGCGTCCCGCCGCGGTCGAGCAGGCGTGCTCCGGCGTCGCGAAGCCTGGCGCTGTCCCAGTTCACGGTGTCCATAATGAGCGAGCCGCGCGGGTAGTCACGAGAGGATGACGTCAGGACGTCCTGCAGTGCGGGCAGATCAGCCGGGGAGAAGTCCATGTCCGCGACAACGTCCAGGGTCGAGGTGACCTCCGGGACGTCGAAGACCGCCTGGGTCTCCGAAAATGCCGCCTTGAACCCGCGGGTGTGCAGCGCCTCGGGGGCAGGCCCTGTTATCCAGACGTGGCGGATGGGCCTGTCGAGTAAGGCCGAGAGGGTGTCGAGAAGCGAAAGCGCGGCCTCCCAGGGTGCTTCGGGAATGCTCTCGCCGGGAAGCGGCGCGATGGATGCATCGAGCGTGACGTGTGCCTCGATGACCTGGACGTCCTCGAGAAGCGGGCAGGAGACGAAGACCCAGGCTTCGACGTCGAGGAGGTCCTCGGCGGTGAGCTGTGGGAACCCGAGCTCGCCGACGGGTCTAGGAGCAGTGCGCGGCGCCAGCGCGAACAGGTGCGAGCTCGACTCGGCGGAACCCTCGAGCCGCTTGGCCACGTGCGAGGCCGTCACCCCGGAGGTGGCCATGCCCGTAATGTCCTGGATCGCGAGGGTGGCGGAGAAGACATAGGCCGCGACGGCCTCTGCGTGGTCGGAGGTGCCGGCGCGGCCGATGGTCAGGGGGAGGAGCACGTTAACCGTTCACGGCCTTCGCAGCGACGTCGGCGAACTCCTGCCACTGCTGTGCCTGCGCACGCAACTCGGCGGCCTGGGCGCTCGCGCCCTTCGCCTCCGCGGCCTCGGCCTGCTTGGTCAGTTCGTCAGCCTTGACCTGGAACTGGTTGACCTTGGCCTGCGCGGCCGGGTCCGACTTGCGCCAGCGCGCGTCCTCGGCGTCCGATACTCGCTTCTCCAGCTCGGCGATCTTGTTCTCGTACTCGCGAACCTGGGTGCGGGGGACGTAACCGATCTCTTCCCACTTGTCCTGCAGCTCGCGCAGCTTGGACTTCGCGGCGCCCAGGCCCTTGTCTGGGTCGATCAGTGGGCTGTACTCAGCGATCAAGGCGTCCTTGGCCTGAGCGTTCGCCTCGTACTCGCGGTCGCGTTCAGCGTTGACCGCATTGCGGGCCTCGAAGAAGTGGTCCTGCGCGGCACGGAACTGCGCCCACAGCTTGTCGTCCACCTCGCGCGGGGCGCGACCGGCGGCCTTCCACTCCGACATGAGATCGCGGAAAGCCCGCGCGGTGTCGATCCAATCAGTGGAGTCCTTCAGCTCCTCGGCACGCTCAACGAGAGCTTCCTTGGCCTTGCGGGCGTTGGCGCGGCTGCGGTCGAGCTCGGCGAAGTGGGAGCCACGGCGGCGATTGAAGGCGTCGCGCGCACGGGAGTAGCGCTTCCACAGCGCGTCATCGGTCGCACGGTCGATCCCGCGAATGGTGCGCCACTCGTCCAGGATCTCGCGGATGCGGTCGCCGGCCTTCTTCCAGTCGGTGCAATTCTCCGCGAGATCCTCCGCCTCCTGCGCGAGCTCCTCTTTGCGAGCGATGGCCTGGGCGCGCTTCTCCGCCTTGATCACCTTGGCGCGCTCACCGGCAGAGTCAGCGGTAGAAATGACTGCGTCGAGCCGGGTCTCCAGGGCGTCGAGGTCCCCAATCACGGCCTGGGAGTCAAGGGAGTCCTTCAGCTGCTTCGCCTTCGCGCAGATCTGCTGGGCGTCATCCGGATGCGCGGCGAGCCGGGCTTCGAGCAACCCGACTTCGGTAGCGAGGTCGTCGAAGCGCTGGCCGTAGTGGGCCAGTCCCTCTTCAGGCGTTCCGGCCTGCCAGGATCCAATCTCGCGTTCGATGCCTCCGCGGGTGAGGTAGACGGTGCCGTCCTCGGCGACGCGGCCAAACTTCGCCGGATCGGACGGAGTGATCACGGCAGCCGGGCAGGAGATCACTGGGCTGGGCACGGGCGAGGGGGTGGTCTGCTGGGCATCGGCCGACTCTGGTGCGCCGGTGCGTGCTCCGGAGGGCTTCGGGGAGCGCTTGGCTAGTGCCGCCGGTGAAGGAACGGGGCCTGCGCCCTGGTTGTTTCCGGGGGTGGGAGGCTGCGTCATGGTCTCGGTCCTTTCGATTCGGTGCCGCGCGTCACGGCTGCCAGAGTAGGGCGCCAGAAAACGCCCGCATGAGGCATCATGATACCGCCAACGGTGCGCAACTGTCAGGCAGACGGGTCAGCGGAACCGGGTAAGGTTAGGGTGGTCGATGTGGTAGCGAGCGAATTGTTGATTATCCCTGGAACCCCGGCTGTCGTCGGTGAGCTCGCCCCCGCCTTCGCACCGGCACGCGGCATCGTCGCCGCCGCCCGGCAGGCCGCGGGGCGCCACGTGCGTGCAGCCATCGTCGGCAGCCATGATGAGCGGTGGCGCACCGACCACACGGGGACCTTCGCCGCCTGGGGAGCCGCCCACGTCGATGTGGGCGGTGGGAACTACCTCCCTGAGCTCGTCGCTCGCTACGTGCTCGGCTCCGAGTCCCTGATTGCCGAGTCTCGTTCCGCGATCGGCGCGCTCGACCCCGAGGTACTCACGGTCGTAGTTCTCGACGGTCCAGCGGGGCTCACACCACGCGCCCCGCTGGCGATGATTCCGGAAGCCCCCGCGGTGCACACCCAGCTGCAGGAATTCCTCGCCGGGCGGCGCGCACTCGGCCTGAGCTCCGACGAGTTACGCACAGCTGGTGTCGACGAGCCTGCCCTGTGGCTCGAGCTGGCCGAATTCATCCCGGCGCGCGCTGAGCTTATCGTCACCGAGGACTCACTCGGGGTGGGTGGATACGTGGCGAAGTGGGAGGTGTGAGATGAGCCGCAGGGCTGGCCGCGGGTTGGCATCGTCTCTCGACGTCTCATCGCATCCCCGCAAGGACAGCATTTAGCGGCCGAAGACCCACGGGTTCGCGATTTTCAGACCCACGTGGTGTCCCTCGCTCGGTCGGGCGCCGTGGACGTTCGCGCGGAGGGTCACTCCTCCCTCAGCGACGGCGGTGATGGAAAAGCCTGCGCGCTCGTAAAGGACGGATGTGACTTCGGCGCGCAGCACGCTCGTGTCATCCGCAGCGGCGTCAGCCCCGACGACCTGGATGTGGTGTGGGGCGACGAGCATGAGATGTTCGCTGGCTTCCTCTGCATCGCCGCGAAAATCAACAGCCTCCACGCCTAGGCGCAGAGCCTGGCCCGGCATCTGAGCCACAACCTCGTCGGACCCGCGCTCCACGACGACGGGGATCGCCGTCGCATCGGCCATGAACGCGGCTACAACGGGGGTTGCCGGGTTCGAAATAATCTCGGCGGGGGGTGCAACCTGGTGGATCTGACCAGCGGAGAGAACGACAACCCGATCCGCGATGGCCAGGGCTTCGGCGCGATCGTGTGTGACGTGGATCGCGGTCAGTCCGGTCCGCTTGATCAAAGACACGAGCTCGCGGCGCAGCTGGTCGCGAAGTGGTTCGTCGAGGGCTGACAGGGCTTCGTCGAGAAGCAAAAGCGCAGGCTTGCTCACAATCGCCCTGGCAAGGGCCACGCGCTGGCGCTGGCCACCGGAGAGCTGATCGGGGCGCCGGCGCGCAAAATCGGCCAGACCGACGGTGCCCAAGACCTCAGCGACGCGAGCTTTCCGTTCGTGTGCGGGCATGCCGGCACGCTTCAGCGGGTAGGCCACGTTGTCGAACACGCTCATGTGCGGCCAGACCGCGTGCTGCTGAAAAACCATGCCGAGATGGCGCTGCTCAGGGGGAGTTTTCGTCTGGGCTACACCGGCGATGCGGAGGCTTCCCGCTGATGGTGCGTTAAAACCCGCGATGGTGCGAAGCAGCGTCGTCTTACCTGAGCCGGAGGGGCCAACAAGCGCGACGAACTCTCCATCGGAGACATCAAGCGAGACGTCGTCCAACCCCACGGTGCCGTCAGCGAAGGTCACCGAGACGTGGTCCAAAGAAACTGCTGACATGGAGGGCTACACCTTTCCGTGCTGCTGATGGGAGTGCGGTTGACTACGGTGCCGAGTCGGGGACGATCGAGAAAGCGTCAGCGCAAGAGAGGCGATTCCGACGATGGCGAACAATAGCGATAGCGCAGATGCTTGGTTATAGTTTCCCGCTTGCTGCAGATTGAAAACCTGAACTCCGAGAGTGGTCATACCGGGGGCCACGAGCAGCACCGAAATGGTCAGCTCGCGCACTGCTGTGACCGCGACCAGCACTGCGCCGGAGATGGCGGCGGGAACGGCCATGCGCCCGGTGGTGTCCACAAGTGCGCGCAACGGCCCTGCTCCAGAGATTCGTGCTGCTTCTTCCACCGACGCCGGGGTTTGTGCGAGCGGTGCGCGGACTGCCTGGAGGACCAGAGCCGTGAAGGCGCACACGTAGGCCGCAAGAATGACCCAGCGAGAGTTGTAGACGCCCAGGTAGCGCCCCGAAATGAGCCAGCCCACGCCGATCAGGAGACCTGGAAGTGCCGTTGGTAGCAAGAAGAGCAAGGTCAGTGCTCCGTTAGACCAGTGCCGCGTGCGTGTGATGAGTACACCGGCGACGAGGCCGATGATCCCGCACAAAAACGCCGCGCCAAGCGAAAGCACGACCGAATTGGTGAATCCATCCACCGCGCGCGGATTGGTGAGGGCGCGGGTGAAATTGTCCAAGGTCATGGTTTCCCATGTGAGTGGGACACCAGGGGCTGGCAGAAGCGCGCGATAGGCAAGGCCGAGGATGGGCGCAACCGTGATGAGAAGGGTGAGAAGCCACGCAGCGAAGGTGACCGGCCAGCGGGCAGCGCCTAACTCGATAAGGGAAAGAGATCCGGTGTCCTGCATCGCAGCAGGGCGGCGGGCCGACATGACGTGGTCGGCAACCACGGCGGCGACGCCGAGGATGATCAGCAGCACCCCAATTGTGGCGGTGACCTGAAGGGGGTTGTCCACAGTCCCGGTATTGATGAATCGATACATCATGGTCGCCAGCGTCTCGAATCCGCGCGGCGAACCGAGCAACGAAGGGATTCCGAAGTCCGCCAGGTTCGACACCGCTGTCAGAGTAAACGCGCTGAGAATCGCCGGGCTGAGCAATGGCAGCGTCACGGTGGTGATCACTGTAGGAGCTCGAGCTCCGGAGATCCGAGCCGCTAGCTCCAAGTCTCCAGGGATGGAGCGTAACGCTGTGGAGATGATGAGATAGGCAATGGGGTACGAGTGGACCGTCATCAGGAAGGTCACGCCATCGCCGCCGTAGATGTCCCACACGGGGGAGTCGAACCAGCCGTTGACCCCTTGATTGGGTCCAAAGAGCTGCAACCAGGCGATGGCACCGACGAACGGCGGGATGAGTAGCGGGGACAGGACAAACATCCGCAGCACTCGCGTGCCAGCAACATCTGTGCGATCTAGCACAACCGCTGCGACAAGCCCGGCGACAATTGCGCCGAATGAAGATAAGAACGTGGTGGTGAGCGAGTTCCAGGCAGCCACCCCGACGCCTTGATCTATCAGGACGGGAATGTGGTTGCCACCTAATGCGAGGGCAACCACGGTGGCCAACGGCATGACAATGAGGCCAGCCACGATGAGCCACACGCCCACCCTGGCTAGCCCCGTGCCTGTTATGTGTCGGACTAGTTTCACTGTGACGAGCCGTCTACGAAGAAACGGCGAGACTAGCCAGCCAAGGACTGGAAGGCTTCGATCGCGGAGGCCTGGTTCTCCGACACGGCCTTGAGGTCGAAGTCCATCAACGGGGTATCGGCCAGCTCGGGAGCACCTTCCGGGGTGCCTACGTCGTTGCGCACGGGCAGGTACGCCTGGTCAACTGCGATGCGCTGGCCTTCCTCGGACAGAAGGAACTCGATGTAACGCTTTGCTGCGTCTTGGTTCTCGGAGTTAGCGAAGATCCCTGCCGGTTCGGTGATGTAGGGGGCACCCTCGGTCGGGTACACCGCCGCGATGGGCGAACCATCGGCTGCGAGGCTACGCACCAGGTAGTCCACCACGATGCCCACCGGGTGTCCGCCGCCGGCGATCTCCTGGGACGTCGGTCCGTTGGAATCTGCGATCATGGGGGAATTGGCAAAGATTGACCGGAGCCACTCCACGCCCAGTTGCGGCTCGAGCAGCCACGCCGATGCGTTGAAAGCGGCCGCCCCAGAGACAGCCGGGTTGGGCATGACGATCTGGTTGGCGTAGCGGGAATCCGTCAGGTCTTGCCAGCTCGAAGGGATGTCATCGCCTTGAACCTCGGTGGTGTTGTAGGCAATCACCGTCGGGATGATACGGGTTCCCACGTAGAAATTGTTCGGGTCGCGGGCTTGGTCGATAACCATGGAGGTGTCAACACCGTCGAGCTCGACGAGATCGCCCTCAGCTGCGTAGGCCTCGAACGTCGGGGCATCCGCTGCCCAGAGGATATCGGCTTCAATGTCACCGGACTGCTTTTCGGCGGCGATGCGCGCGTTCAGATCGCCGGTTCCCGCGCGGTAGATCTCAACGTTGATGTCCGGGTTCGCGGCCTCGAATGCAGCGTTGATCTCGTCAGCCTTTTCCTCCGGCTCAGAGGTGTAGACGGTCAAGGTGACCTGCTCGTTAGCCGCAGTGGCGGTCCCTTCGGCAGTGGTCTCGTTCGCTGACGGCTCGCTGCAGCCTGCCAGAACCAGGGCGGAAGCAGCAGTGGTGGCGGCCAACATGCGGCCGCCGCGGGTCCCAAGGTGAATCATTGAAGTCTTCTATCTGTCGTGGAGTAAGGACGGATTGATGTTAGCTTGAAAGATCCTGAATGCTGTGCCGTGTAGCCGAGCCTTCATCGACGCTTTACCGGCTCTTAACCCGCCACCTCCCAGCCCGCTAGGCTTGTCTCCCGTGACGACACCACAGCCCGTAGCAGTAGTAGGCCCGACGGCCTCGGGAAAGTCCTCGCTCGGTATTGAGCTTGCGCAACAGCTCGACGGGGAGGTTGTCAACGTTGACTCCATGCAGCTCTACCAAGGCATGGACATCGGCACCGCGAAGCTTCCCCCCGAGGAACGCGGCGGGATCCCGCACCATCTGCTCGACATTTGGCCGGTGACCCGCACCGCGTCGGTGGCGGAGTACCAGCAGCGCGCCGTTCGAGTCGTAGAGGAAATCGCGTCGCGTGGCAAGGTCCCCATCCTCGTCGGCGGTTCCATGCTGTACGTTCAATCGCTTATCGACGCCTGGTCGTTCCCTCCCACAGACCCTGCCGTACGCGGCCGGTGGGAGACGAGGCTTAACGAGGTCGGCATTGACGCCCTCCACGCGCAGCTCGCTGAGGTGGACCCGCAAGCGGCGAGCATTATCGAGGACAAGGACCCGCGGCGCACTGTGCGTGCGTTAGAAGTCATCGAACTGACGGGCAAGCCCTTCCAGGCCTCTCAACCGCCGAAGGACGCACCACCGCGCTGGGGGACGCGCATCATCGGGCTGCGCACCGACGCCGAGTGGCTCAATCCGCGCATTGCGTTGCGTGCCGAGCTCATGTTCGCGCACGGGCTCGTCGACGAAGTCGAAATGCTGGTGGGTCGCGGCTTGCGTGCCGAGTCCACAGCGGGCCGAGCAATCGGTTACGCGCAGGTGCTCGCGATGCTGGCTGGAGAGCTCTCCCGCGATGAGGCGCTGGAGAGCACCATTACCGGCACCAGGCGCTACGTGCGGCGCCAAAAGTCGTGGTTCAACCAGGACAAGCGCATCGCATGGCTGGATGCGGCTGGCAATGACCTCATGGGGGCCGCGCTAAACTCGCTTGAGTGATGGAGAACTTGAATAGCGCTCAGAGCACCCGGCCGATGACCGTACCGTTTCTCAAGGGCCACGGCACCGAGAACGACTTTGTCATCATCCCCGATCCCGATGACAAGCTCGACCTTTCGCCCGCAACTGTTGCGACGCTGTGCGATCGCCGCGCCGGGATCGGCGGCGACGGTTTGTTGCGCGTCGTGCGCCGGGACGGCCGGTGGTTCATGGACTACCGCAACGCCGACGGTTCCATCGCCGAGATGTGCGGAAACGGTGTGCGTGTTTTCGCTCATGTGCTGCGGGCAGAAGGTTTCATCGATCAGGACGAGTTCGAGGTCTCGACTCGCGCCGGTGACAAGCAGGTCGCGGTGCTGGATCACTCCGGGAGTGCCGCTGTGGTCCGGGTCGACATGGGCGAGGTGGAGGTCACCGGTGTGTCCACGGCGCGCATGGGGGACTTCGACTTCGCAGGTCTCGGCGTAGATGTGGGCAATCCGCACCTCGCCGCCGTCATCCCGGGTCTGAGTGCGGACGCCCTGTCCGACCTCGAGCTGAGCCAGCCGGCCTTCGACCACGAGTTCTTCCCCGAGGGTGTCAACGTCGAAGTCCTTACAGAGCTTGAGCACGGCGACGTCTACATGCGCGTGTGGGAAAGGGGAGTGGGCGAGACCCGCTCTTGTGGCACGGGCACTGTCGCTGCCGCGCGGGCCGCGCTGGCGGATGCCGGCATAGAGAACGGGACGGTCAAAGTCCACGTCCCCGGTGGCGCGGTACGTGTAGACATCAACGCAGGCCAGGCGGTTATGACCGGGCCGTCGCGCATTGTTGCACGTGGCGAGGTCGACATCGCCGCGTTGATGGCCCCAAGCCGAGGTTAGGGGCCGTTAGCGCGTGCCTGGACCAAGCTCCCGGGCCGCGCGTTTTGCGTTGTTCCACGCGGAATCGAGCGCTTGGGCGCGTTCATCTGCCACGGCGATGAGACGCTCCAATTGTGCGCGGCTCATCGTGCCTTCGCTGATGCGGGCGTCGATCCGCGAAACAAACCGCCGGGCGGACGACGCCAGCGCACGGAATTCCTGAATGTCCGGATGGGTGGTGTAGGGGTCGGTGAGAGCCGGCATGTAGAGCGTGCGTTGGGCCAACGCATCCGTTCCCAGACCCGCCTCGAGGTCATCGAACTGCGCGAGGATGTCGGCGATGTCGTCGCGAGCAATCTCCAGCGACGCGGTCAGCGATGCAAGCTCCGGATCGGAGTTGTAGCGGCGCAGCAGAGCGAATACTCCCGCTGCGAGCAGCACTGCCACGACAATGCCCGGTACGCGCAGGGTGATAACGAGAACGATCGCCGCAGCGATGAGTAGACCCGCACCGAGTGCGCGGCTTAGGTCCCGGCCGGAGGAGTCCACGGTCTGCCCGATCTCGCCCTGGCCTAGTGGCCGCCGCAGCCGCAGGCGTCACCGCATCCGCCGCAACCGCCCCCGGTCGGAGTGGGTATCGAACCCGTGAGTACGGCCGAGCCTGCGATGACGGAATTGCGCTCGGGCAACTCACCGTCGGGTAGGCATACCTCGAAGGGGAAGGCCCCGTCGACGGAGACGTGAATGAATCGCGCGCCGGTGAGCTCGCTCGTGCGGTACTGCGCCTCAAGCACGCGAGCGGAAAACTCCGCGCGGGCGTCGGGGGCGGTGGCAGCGCCGGAGGCGACCGCCGCAGCTCCGGCGGAGCGCACCTCGCCGAGGGTCGCCGACTCTGCAGCGTGGTAGTCCTCGGCGGTGGCGTAACGGCGCACGTCGAGGCCAAGGGCAGTGACGGCGAGCTCCTGCCACTGCAGCGTCGGGCCGTCGGAAAGCAGTGGTCCCTGCGCAAGGTTGAGCGTGACCGAGGCGATGCGGTTGCCGTGCGGGTCGACGATGTCGGCGAGCGCGACGACGTCGTCAAGCATGCTGATGTGCGCGTACGTGCGCGTGGAGGCGTCGAAACCCGCGAAGGTGGCGAACGGCTCGACGGCGAGGATGGTCAGCTGCGCGCCAGAGGGGTCTGCGTACTGGATGAGTTGGCCGCCACGGACCTCGCCGACCACGCTGAGGCGATCAGTGGCGATTGCTGCTTCGACCGCGTCCTGCCACGTGTCAAAGCCGAGGCCGATGCTGCTCAGGTCCGAGATGATTGTCTGGCTCATACCAGCGCATCTTAGTCGTGCTGGCGAGTGTGGCGGCAACCGCGTGAGCGACGTCCGTAGGCGAGACGTGTATTCGGCAACCCTTGCTGTCAGAGTGTTGGGAAGCAGCGGGAAGAAAAAGCCGCCGCGCGGTGTTGTGCGGGATGACGTGACATTTCCCTTTATCGGGCCCGTGCCGGCCCAACAACATCCACGGCAGCGATGCCATCTCGTAGACTAAGGACTCAATGACACAATTTTCAGACACACATTTCTCCGCCGACTCGGGCGCGTTGACGAACCGCGACTCGGCGTCAGCGGAAGATTCGCAACAGGCGCGTCACGACGAGCTGCTGCGTCAGGCATTCCGACACAACTCACCCCAGCCCGGGGACAATGATGGCGCACCGACCGTTGGTGCGCTCGACTTGGAGGAGCGCAACGCGTTTCGGCGCGTCATCCGTGACACGGAACTGCGCTCGGAGGACACCGAGGACGGCTATGAGGTCGAGTACCGCAAGCTGCGCCTTGAGCAGGTCATCCTTGTCGGTGTGTGGACGGAGGGCACAACCGCGGAGGTTGAGGCCAACATGTCCGAGCTCGCGGCCCTGGCAGAGACTGCTGGTGCCGAGGTCGTCGACCTCTTGTACCAAAAGCGCGACAAGCCAGACCCGGGCACGTATATCGGCTCCGGCAAGGTGACCGAGCTCAAAGAAATCGTCCAGGCAACTGGCGCGGACACTGTGGTGTTCGACGGCGAGCTCTCACCCGGCCAGTTGGTTGCACTCGAGGAAGCCTTGAGGACCAAGGTGATCGACCGCACCATGCTCATCCTCGACATCTTTGCGCAGCACGCAAAGAGCAAAGAGGGTAAAGCACAGGTCAGCCTGGCCCAGATGGAGTACCTCTACACCCGCACCCGTGGCTGGGGTGGAAACCTGTCGCGCCAGGCGGGTGGACGCGCCGGTTCCAACGGCGGCGTGGGCCTGCGTGGTCCTGGTGAAACTCGGATTGAGGCGGACCGCCGCCGCCTGCGCTCGGAGATGGCCAAGCTGCGCCACGAGCTGCGCGACATGAAAACCGCGCGCGAGATCAAGCGCGCCAAGCGGCAGCAGTCCACCACCCCGAAGATTGCGATCGCCGGCTATACCAACGCGGGTAAGTCGTCGCTGATCAACGCGATGACGAACGCGGGCGTGCTTGTCGAGGACGCCCTGTTCGCCACACTGGACCCGTCGACGCGCCGCGCGAAGCTTGCCGACGGCCGCAGTGTCGTCATGACCGACACCGTCGGCTTCGTCCGCCACTTGCCCACTCAGCTCGTGGAGGCTTTCAAGTCGACACTGGAGGAAGTCACCAACGCTGATCTCCTCCTGCACGTAGTCGACGGCTCGGACGCTTTCCCGCTGAAGCAGATCACCGCTGTGAACAAGGTGCTCTCTGACATCACGCGTGACACCGGCGAGGCAATCCCGCCGGAGATCATCGTGGTGAACAAGATCGATGAGGCTGATCCGGTTGTCCTCGCCGAGCTGCGCCACGCCTTTGACGGAACGGGCCACGAGGTTGTGTTCGTCTCGGCATTGACGGGTGAGGGCATCCCGGAGCTCGAGGGCCGCATCGAGATGTTCCTCAATACCCTTGACGCCCACGTGCAGATGCTCGTGCCCTTTACGCGTGGCGATGTGGTCAGCCGCATCCACGAGGAGGGCACGGTGCGCTCCGAGAGCTACGAAGAGGACGGCACGCTTATCGACGTCCGCCTCCCGCGCGTCCTTGCCGATCGATACGCGGAGTTCGTCATCGCCTAGGTGGCTGCGCCCCGGTGCGCAGCCACCCTGGCAGCCACTTGACGTGTGTGCGCCGCACGGGAGCATAATGGCGCTTCGTGAGTACTTCATCTAAATGGACCCTCCACGGAGACGGACGCCGAGTCACCCCAGGTGCGGTCGTAGCACCGCATGAGCGCCTCAGTTGGCCGAGGACAATCGGTATCGGAATGCAGCACGTTGTGGCAATGTTCGGTGCCACACTGCTGGTTCCGACACTGACCGGTTTTCCTGTCAATACAACACTGCTTTTCTCCGGCCTGGGCACGATCATCTTCCTTGTGTTGACCCGGGACAAGGTGCCCTCCTACTTGGGGTCGTCATTCGCCTTCATCGCGCCGCTGACCGCTTCCCAGGCCTATGGAGTGGGAGCGCAGCTCGGCGGAGTCGTTGTGACAGGTATTGCCCTGATCCTTGTCGGCTTCCTCGTGCAGGCCGCGGGCAGACGAATCATCGATGCGGTGATGCCTCCTGTGGTCACAGGCGCGATCGTCGCGCTGATCGGCTTCAACCTCGCGCCAACCGCGGTACAAAACTTCGAAGCGCAACCCGCGATTGCTGGAGTGACTCTCGCAACCATCCTGCTCTTCACAGTGGCAACCCGAGGGATGGCCGCGCGGCTCAGCATCCTCGTCGGTGTCATTGTTGGTTGGGTCGCAGCAGCCCTGACCGGTGGCTTGTCACAGGACGCACTGGAGACAATTGCCGACGCCCCGTGGCTCGGATTGCCACCGATCCACACTCCGCAGTTCCACCTCTCAGCAATTCTTGTCACCCTGCCGGTGTTGGTGGTCCTGATCGCCGAAAACGTGGGCCACGTGAAGGCAGTGGGGGAGATGACCAAGGAAAACCTGGACGGATACCAGGGTCGCGCGCTCATTGGTGACGGTGTCGCTACGACGCTCGCGGGAAGCTTCGGTGGTTCCGGTACGACGACGTACGCGGAGAACATCGGTGTAATGGCCGCGACGAAGGTCTATTCCACGGCTGCCTACTGGGTGGCCGCACTGTTCGCCATCGCCCTCGCGTTCGTGCCGAAGTTCGGCGCCGTCATTTTCACGATCCCCGTCGGCGTCCTGGGTGGTGCTTGCCTGGTGCTCTACGGCCTCATCGGCATGCTGGGAGTGCGGATCTGGCAGGACAACCGTGTGGACTTCACACATCCTGCCAACCTGGCGGCGGCGGCGGTCGCGCTCATCGTGGGGATCGGTAACTTGTCGCTGACCATCGGCTCCGTCCAACTCGAGGGAATCGCCCTAGGCTCAGTCGGTGTGATCGTGGTGTATCCCCTCATGAGGGCCGCATACACCACGTTTGGGGAAGGCTCCTACGACGGCTTCGGCAGGTAGCCGTAGCGCGGATCAGGGCGCAGCGAGCACGACCTCGATGCCGTGGTCCTCGAATCGCTCCACAATTGAGGGTGGAGCCCCAGCGTCGGTGACGAGAACGTCGATGTCATCCAAGGTGGCGAAGTTGACCACGTAGTCGTTACCTAGCTTGGACGAGTCGCAGAGTACGACGACCTTACTTGCGTTTGTCACCATCGCCGCTTTAACGGCCGCCTCCTGGGCGTGGGCGGTAGACAGCCCATGATCGACGGTGAGCGCATTGGTGCCGATAAACGCTACATCGGCCGTCATCAGGGCCAAACTACGAAGGGCAGTGTCTCCGACGACCGCTTGCGACAGGGCTCGTACCTTCCCGCCGAGCAACTGCACGTTCGTTAGACCTTCGCTGGATAATTCCAGAGCGATCGGGAGGGAATTGGTGACGATCGGCAGATCGTCGGCGCCGGGGTGGTCCACGAGCTGGGAAGCGAGCATGCTGATCGTTGTGCCGGAATCCAGAAAGATACCGCCCTCGGGGTGATCCGGAATGAAATCGAGGGCTGCCCGGGCGATGGCGGTCTTCGCGCCGGAGGCCGAGCGGTAGCGTGCGTCGAGAGGCACCTCAGCGCTCAGGTAAGCCTGGCTGGCTACGGCACCACCGTGCACACGGTGGATGACACCTTCCGCGCTGAGTACCGCCAAGTCCCGGCGAATGGTCTCCGCTGTGACGTCGTATCGCTCAGCCAATTCAGTGACGCTGACGCGCCCCGCAACCGCAGTCAGCGATGCAATCTGGCGACGCCGTTCATCCGCGTACATTCCTACCTCCGCGTTCCTCCGCCACCGGATGGTGGGCATTCGATGGCATTGTTGAGAACTATTCTCTCAAATCCTGCCCTACCAGAGCGAGTCCGGGGATGGGGCTCCCCCTGGCGGGGGAGTGGAACTGTTACAGCGTGCGGAAGACAGAGATCACGCGGCCCATGATCTGCGACTCGTCGCCCTTAATGGGAGAGAAAGCATCGTTGTGGGGCAAAAGCCACACTCCTGTGGAGTCGCGGTGGAACTCTTTGACAGTCGCTTCGCCGTCGAGAAGCGCGGCGACAAACTCGCCCTCCTCAGCCACAGGCTGGGAACGCACCACTACCCAGTCGCCGTCGAGGATGCCGGCGTCTCGCATGGACTCGCCGACAACCTGCAACATGAAAAGCTCTCCGTCGCCGAGAAGGTCTCCCGGCAGCGGGAGGTAGCTCTCGACGTTCTGCTCCGCCAAAATGGGGGAGCCCGCCGCGATTTGTCCGACAACAGGGATAAAGCGTGCGGCGGAGGCATCCTCCGGAGTGTCGACAGCTTTGGCTTTGGCCCGCGAGGGAGCTTTCGTTGCTTCCGGCAGGTGGCGCAGATCGACTGCGCGGGGCTTGTGGGGGTCTCGGCGGAGGAAGCCCTTCTTTTCAAGCTCCTTGAGCTGGTAGGCGACCGAGGATGTCGACTGAAGTCCCGCGGCATCTCCAATTTCTCGGATGCTCGGCGGATAACCGCGAAGAACGACCGCATCCCGGATCACTTCTAGGATTCGCCGCTGCCGATCGGACAGGACGCTGAGGTCGAGTTCGTTTGCGTCATTTCTCTTGCGGGCCATTGTAGTTTTCCCTCTTCTCTCTCCGACACCGTGCGTTCCTCATCCAAAGTAACAGATAGGGCAAACATGTTCGAGTCGTCTGCGTTTTGTGTAGACACCTTTTGGGTCATGTGCTATAAATCGAACACAGCAGCGAGACTCGAACAACTGCGCGAACGTTGGATTGCAGTGTTGGGTCACCGTCCTACACTGCACCCATCGAACAAAGGAGAGACCATGACCATTGCAATTCGTCCCACCGTAGCTGGGTCCTTCAAAGCTCCTACTGCCTTACGTTCTGCTCGCCCGGCGGAAATCTGGGACATTCCATCGAGTGGTGTTCGAATGACAGAGGGATCCTCGGTCCGGACTCTGCACGCACATGTTCGAACGTCTGAACGCTCACGATTCGAACGAGTTTCCGCCGAGAATTCTGGGTTCGAACGGGAAGGCGTACGTCAAGACGTTCGTGCGGGAGTTCTCCTCGGAACCCTCGCCGGCTTCGCGCTGCTCGTGGGTTCTTCGATTGGCGGCATCTTCGCTGATGGGGAAAATGCCTACGCTCCGGTTGACACCACCCGCGAGGTCATTCACGCTGAGCTGCGCTAGCTGTACAGCTAGCGTGGCCTCACTCGTTGATCGGGTTGCCTTCCAGATTATGATGGCCCTACTGCAGTTGCCATTCGTGTTGACTGCGCTGCTTAGATGCGCCATGTGCGGAGCCGACCTCACGGAGGTCGAATCCTCCGCGGAAGGAGAAAGGCGAGAATGTACTGCCCGTTCTGCCAGAATCAGCAC
Organism: Corynebacterium sp. LK2510; assembly: GCF_040946405.1. Lineage (NCBI taxonomy): Bacteria > Bacillati > Actinomycetota > Actinomycetes > Mycobacteriales > Corynebacteriaceae > Corynebacterium > Corynebacterium sp. LK2510. The sequence continues at coordinate 143,516 of NZ_JAYWLR010000001.1, forward strand.
TCCCGGGTGATGGACTCCCGGGCAATTGACGCGGGCTCGGCTATTCGGCGCCGCCGCGAGTGCACTGAGTGCGGGGGACGCTTCACCACGGTCGAGAAGGCGATCCTGATGGTGATGAAACGAAACGGTGTCAGTGAGCCATTCGACCGCGACAAACTTATCGTCGGCGTGCGCCGCGCGTGCCAAGGCCGCGACGTTTCCGATGACGCCCTCAAGCGTCTGGCTCAGCAAGTCGAAGAGACCGTCCGAAGCCACGGAAGCTCCCAGGTCAACGCCAACGACGTTGGACTGGCCGTTCTGGAACCGTTGCGCGCGTTAGATGAGGTGGCGTATTTGCGATTCGCCTCCGTATACAAATCTTTCGAGTCTGCGGATGATTTTGAATCCGAGATTCGACTCATGCGTCGCCGCGACCGGGAACGCTTCTAGGCCGCGGCCAGGACTACGCAAGTTTGTCGATCATCTTCTCGATGCGACGTTGGCTCACCGGTTTCGCGGTTCCGAGTCGTTGAGCGAACAGGCTGACGCGCAGTTCTTCGATGCGCCAGGCTATTTCCTTGAAGGCGGGGGTCTTTTCTCGGCCAGCTGGCAGCCGGGAGACCTTAGTGGCGAGCTGATTCTTCACCGAATCCACAACCGCCTGGCGCTCTGCGTCACGATCTGGATCCAGCGCCATGTCCTCGAGGCGCAGTTTCATCGCGGCGATATAGCGCGGTAAGTGCTGGAGGCGCTCCAAACCATGGATAGTCAGAGCATGGCGAGGTAGGTAGAACGCCAACTGCGAACGCATATCGTCGATTGCTGGGCCCTCCCATTTGCTTAACTCCGCGGCAATGTTTGCGTATTCGACAAGTCCTGGAGCAATTCCGACCACCATTCGTCGCACAGCACCTGGTGTCTCGGGCTTCACCTTGGACACCAACGCTTCGAACTGCTCGGGGCTGCGCACGGGCCCACCGTGAGCAAACATGAGGTCTCGGATGCTGGCAACACGGGCGTCGTCGACAAGCCCTTCAGCCCCACCATGCGGGTAGTTATCCACTGCCACCTTGTGCCGCAGCGGAAGCCCCTTAGTCATCTGGGACGTTGACACCGATATCTCCCGCAGGAGCAGCGTAAGCGTTGCAGTGACCATCGACGCGTCTGCGGCGGCGCGGGTTGGGTGGACCCGAACGCGGACCCCGGTGCTGGTCACCTCCAGCGCGGGGAAAGCTTCAACCACGTTGCCGTCGATGGTGGTTTCGACCGTCTCGTCGATGGATCCCAAACTGTCGGCGGTCCATTTCTGCACCGTGTCCGTTTCCGAATGCTTGGTGGCCTTAGATACCGAGGTCCGGATGTGCCCAGCTTGGCGCTGTTTCAGCGCGCTGAGATCCTTGTCGTGATCGATGGTGTTGCCGCGCTTATCGATCGCGGCGTAGGTCACTCGCAAGTGAGCAGGCAGTGCATCAGGGCGGAAGTCACCGGCATTGATGCCGGCACCGCCGAGGGAGCGCAAGACGTCTGCGAGCTGTTCGACGAGAGGGGATTCGCGTGGCAGCAATTTGGGCACCGCTCGGGCGGCGAAGTCGGGGGCGGGCACGACCGTGCGTCGCAGGGCCTTGGGCAGTGTGCGGATCAGCTCGGTGACCAGCTCTTCGCGCAGGCCCGGCACGAGCCAGTCGAACCCGGAAGCGTCGAAGCCCGCCAGGAGAGGAACGGGCACGTCGACGGTGATGCCGTCCAACGGGTCGCCCGGCTCAAACTTGTAGCGCAGCGCATAGTCGATGCTGCCTTGGCGCCAGGTGGGAGGGAAGGCGGTGTCGGTGGCGACGGCGGAGTCGTCGACAAGCGCGGCCGGGTCGAAGTCGAGGAATGCCGGATCCGCTGCCCGCTTCTTCTTCCACCACGAGTCAAAATGGCGCGCGGTGGTGACGGACGCGGGCAGCCTCTCGTCGTAGAAGTCGAACAAGGTGTCCTCGTCAACGACGAGTCCGCGGCGACGAAGCTTCTCCTCCACCTCAGAGGCTTCCTGCAGGAGGGCCTCGTTGTGATCAATAAACGTGTGGTGGCGGTTCCAGTCGCCTTCGATCAGCGCGTGACGGATGAACATGATGCGCGCGCCCTCGGGATCAACCCGGTGCAGCGGGACGAGGCGGTCGCGCACGATGGGCACACCGTACAAGAGGGACTTTTGGTGAACCATCGCCGCAGAACGCTTGCGCGACCAGATCGGGTCAGAATAGCTGTGCTTGAGCAGGGGGCCAGCGGCCTTCTCGACCCATTCCGGCTCAATTTTTGCCACGTCGCGCGCCCACAGCCGAGAGGTCTCCACGAGCTCTGCGGCCATAAGGAAAGCCGGGGGGCGCTTTGCGAGGGAGGACCCGGGGAAGACAAGGAAATGGGTCCCGCGCGCACCGAGGAATTCGCGGGACTCGCCTACGCGTGCTCCAATGCTCGACAAAAGGCCCGTCAGCAGAGACTTGTGGATAGCATCCGCGTCCCGTTCCCCGGCGATATTCTCGGCCCTGGACCACCCGAGCTGCTTTTCGACGTCGCGGAGCTGGCGCACCAGGTCGTACCACTCGCGAATGCGCATGTAGTGGAGGAACTCTTTGGTCATCCGCTTGCGGAAGCGGTTTCCGGACAGCTCGTCGCGCGACTCGTCGATGTAGTCCCATAGCTTCAACGCCGAGAGGAAATCAGACGTTGTGTCCTTAAAACGCGCATGTGCCTGGTCAGCTTGGGCTTGGAACTCCAGCGGGCGTTCTCGAACATCCTGAATGGTCATGCTGGCGACAATGATTGTGACGTCGTCCAACACACCGAGGCGTTCGGCCTCAACTAGCATGCGCGCCATCTTCGGGTCGACGGGGATGCGCGAGATGTCGCGGCCGATGTCACTGAGCACGGGAGCCCCGTCGCGCTCCTTGTCCGTGACGGCTCCGATCTCGTGGAGGGTAAGCAACCCGTCGCGCACGGCCTTGGGATCCGGCGGCTGGATGAAGGGGAACTCAGAAATGTCGCCCAGGCGCAGCGAAATCATCTGGAGGATGACACTGGCGAGGTTGGTGCGCAGGATCTCCGGGTCGGTGAACTCGGGGCGTGCCTCGAAATGTTCCTCGGAATACAAACGAATTGCGATGCCGTCGGCAACGCGACCGGATCTTCCAGAGCGTTGGTTGGCGGAGGCCTGGGAGATTTCCTCGATGGGTAGGCGCTGCACCTTGGTGCGCGTGGAGTAGCGCGAAATTCGCGCGAGCCCGGTATCGACAACGTAGTGGATTCCGGGCACCGTTAGCGAGGTCTCCGCGATGTTAGTGGACAGCACGATTCGCCGACCCGAATGCGGAGAGAAAACACGGTGCTGTTCGGCGTTGGACAGTCGCCCGAACAGGGGAGTGACCTCCACTCCGCGCCACCGCTTCTTTTCGATGGCTTCCATCGCGTCGCGGATGTCGCGTTCCGAGGAGAAGAAACAGAGGATGTCGCCGTCGCCTTCCCGCATCAGCTCCTCGACGGCTTCTACTACGCCGTCGATCATGTCGACGTCCACTTCTTTGCCGCCGACGGTGGACACGAGCGGGCGGTAGCGGATTTCAACGGGATAGGTGCGCCCGGTGACTTCAATGATGGGGGCAGGGGTCCCGTCGGGTGCTGCGAAGTGCTGCGCGAAGCTTTCCGGATCGATGGTCGCCGAGGTGACAATGACTTTCAAGTCAGGGCGGTGGGGTAGAAGGCGTTTGAGGTAGCCCAGAAGGAAATCGATGTTGAGACTGCGCTCGTGCGCCTCATCAATGATGATGGTGTCGTAGGCGTTGAGGAAACGGTCGCGCTGCATCTCGGCGAGCAGGATGCCGTCTGTCATGAGCTTCACGGCGGTTGTCTGCGAGACACGGTCGTCGAAGCGAATGGCGTATCCGACGCTTTCGCCGATCTTCTGGCCGAGCTCGTCGGCGATGCGTTCTGCTACGGTGCGTGCGGCCAGCCTGCGCGGCTGCGTGTGGCCAATCAGGCCGCGGCGTCCGCGGCCGAGCTCGAGGAGCATCTTCGGAATCTGAGTAGTCTTACCCGAGCCCGTCTCACCAGCGATGATCACGACCTGGTGGTCGCGCATCAGCTCCATGATGTCTTCTCTGCGCGCGGATACGGGCAGCTGCTCCGGGTAGGAAATGGCTGGGATGCCGGCATCGCGCGCAGCCACAGCAGCGGCTGCGGCGTCGATGTCGCGCGCGATCGCCTCGAGAGCCTGAGGGGCGCGGGCTTTCTTCAAGCGTCGCTGGAAACGGCGCACCTCGGACAGCGGGACGGCGTCCAGACGGTCGTGGAGGTCGGCGCGGGTTGGGGCAGTGGAGGCATCGTTCATAACTGCCCAACTACCTTAGTCGTTCGGCCTGGATACGACCTCAGCGCAGGCCGAACAACGCGGGGATCTACCCCGCAATCACTGCCTTGCCGCGCTCGACGGCGTCTTCCAAGGCGCGGGTCACGAGCTCACCGACGGCCTGGTATTCCTTCGCGCGCGAGGAACTCGAGCGGCACACTAACCCGACAGTGCGTTGTGCGATGACGGAATCATCAAAGGTGGCAACGCGCAAGCCCGGGCGGGTGCATTCCGTGGCCACCGCCGATTCCGGAACCAGAGTCGAGCCCAGCCCAGCGACCACGAGCTGCATGATCGTGGTGAGCGACGACGCGCGGGTGGCAGTCTCAGTGTTCGTGACGGGGGATGCGTGGACGATGCGGCACAGGTCGACGATCTGGTCGCGCAAGCAGTGGCCGTCGTCAAGCAGAAGAAGGTCGAGCTTTTCGAGCACCTCGAGTGGCAGATCCCTCCGACCGGCGGCCGGGTGGTTCTCATCGGTGACAACGACGAAACGCTCCGTGAAAAGCTCGAATTCGGACAGGCCGGTCGAATCGGTCGGGATGGCGAGGATGGCGAAATCGATCTGGCCGTCACGCAGCTGCTGGAGGAGGCGTTCGGTCTGGTCCTCGACGATACGCGGGGCGAGCTCGGGAAACTCCGAGCGGCACGCGCGCAGGAAGTTCGGTAGGACGTACGGCGCGAGAGTCGGGATAAAGCCGATGCTCATCGGACCCGACAGCACGCCCTGGGCACCGCGGGAATGCGCGACAAAGCTATCCGCCGCCTCGAGCGTCGCCTTGGCATAGGGAAGTAGCTCCTCGCCAGCGGAGGTGACAATCACCTTTCGGGTGGAGCGCTCGATCAGCTGAATTCCCAATCCGGTTTCAAGTGCAACGAGTGCCTGGGAGAGGGAGGGCTGGGAAATGTTGAGCTTGCTCGCGGCGGTGCCGAAGTGGCGGTTCTCTGCGATGGTGACAAAAGTTCGCAGCTGTGCGAGTGTCGGCCGATATTCCCTATTGCTCATACCTATTAGTGTACAAGAACGTTATAGGGCAATGGCCGCACTCCCCAATGTGAAAACGCTGTGTCCTCATACACCCGATGGTGCGGCGTGCTTATGCTGGGCGCTTATCGACGACCAGCCCCACACAGCGACACGAGGCACAACCCCGCAATGGTTATCGCACGACGAGTTCGACTGAGCGGAGACGAACCTCGCCAGCCGCATCAGAGGCATCAAGGTCGACGATGCCGCGCAGCTGGTAGGAATTGTTACCTTCCGGGTCCTTGAGAATCTGCACGACCTCCCATTCCCGACCGGTGTCGTCTGCAATGCGGAAGTACTCCGGGCCGCGGGCGTCTGTGCCCGTGGAAAGGTCGTCGTACTCGTCGAAGTAGTCGTCCATGGCTGCGGGCCAGTCCGGGCGCGAGTCGGCGTCGAGGTAGTCAAGCATGTCGGCGAGGGCGTCCTCCTTCTCAAAAGCGAACAGCTCGACCATGCGGAAGAAGTAGTTTCGGACCATGATGCGAAACGCACGACGGTTCGCCGTCAGGGCTGTGGGGTCGTCCACCCCGAATGCGAGCTCGCGGTCGAGCGTCTCCTGGGAGATCGGCGAAGATTCGTCCGCCATGTGCGCCCATTCGTCGATGAGTGAGGAGTCGACCTGGCGGATTAGTTCGCCGAGCCAGGCGATGATGTCCTCCAGCTCGTCGTTGAGGTGCGCCTCAGGGATCGAGTGCGATAGCGTGCGCCAGGCGTCTGTGAGATAGCGCAAGACTACGCCTTCTGACCGTGCCAGGCCGTAGGTTGCAATGAGATCAGAAAACGTCATGGCGTGCTCGATCATGTCGCGCACGACCGACTTCGGGGAAAGCTCGAATTCCCGCGCCCACGGATTGCCTTTGGTGAACGTCTCGAATGCCTCATCAAGCTCGTCGTGCAGCGGCTTCGGGTGGGTGATCTCCTCAACAATCGCCATGCGCTCGGTGTAGTCCACCCCGTCGGCTTTGAGCGCGGCGATCTCTTCTGAGCGCGCGGCGGACTGCTGCGCCTGAAGCAGTTGCCGGGGATCATCGAGGATCGCCTCGAATGTCGAGATCACGTCCAGAGTGTAGGTGTCCGACTCCGGATCCAGGAGCGTGAGGAAGGCCAAGGCGAACGGGGACAGTGGTTGGTTCAGCGCAAAATCCCGGTCGAGTTCTGCCGTGAGCGTGTAGGGCCGCATTGCTGGTGAATCCGGAGTGCGCTCGACAACGCCAGCATTGACCAAGCCGCGGAACAGGTCAACGGCGGTGAGGATGTCGCGGTTTTGCTTCGCGCGGTTGTCGTGGTTGGTGCGCAGCAAGTGCTTCATGTGCTCGTACCCGTCCCCGGGGCGGGCGATGACGTTGAGCAGCATCGAGTTGGAAACCCGGAACTGGCTGGTGAGCTCCTCCGGTTCAGCAGTGGTGAGACGCTCGAAAGTCTTCTTCGACCACGAGACGTCGCCCTCGCGAGCGGACTTGGTCCGCATCTTCTTGCGCTTTTTAGGATCGTCGCCGACACGCCGGCGCAGCTTCGCGTTCTCAATCTCGTGTTCGGGGGCCTCCACGACGACGGAGCCTTCCGTGTCGAACCCGGCGCGCCCGGCGCGCCCGGCGATCTGGTGGAACTCCCGAGATTTCAAGATGCGCTGCCGTGTTCCGTCGTACTTTGCCAGGCCTGTCATCAAGACCGTGCGGATGGGGACGTTGATTCCCACGCCGAGAGTGTCGGTTCCGCAAATCACCTTGAGCAATCCACGTTGGGAGAGTCTTTCGACGAGCCTGCGGTACTTTGGCAGCATTCCTGCGTGGTGGACGGCAATGCCGCGTCGCAGCAGCTTGGACAAGGTTTTGCCGAATGCCGTGGTGAAGCGGAAATCCCCGATTTCCTCGGCGATGCGGTCCTTCTCCTCCCGGTTGACCAAAGTCATGCTGGTCAGAGCTTGGGCGCGTTCGGCGGCTTCGCGCTGGGAGAAGTGAACAACGTAGATCGGAGTTTTTCCGTCTTTGACCAGTTCTTCGATGGTCTCGTGCACCGCGGAGAACACGTAGCTGAAGTCGAGGGGAACGGGGCGTTGCGAGCCACCGACGTAGACCGTCTCGCGCCCTGTGCGCGCCGTAAGGTCGTCCTGGAGCCACTGGGTGTCGCCCAGCGTGGCGGACATGAGGAGGAACTGCGCCTGCGGCAACTCCAACAGAGGTACTTGCCACGCCCATCCGCGCTCGGGATCCGAGTAGTAGTGGAACTCGTCCATCACCACCTGGTCGATGGGGGAGTTCTTCCCCTGCCGCAAAGCGATATTGGCAACGATCTCGGCCGTCGCAGCGATAATCGGCGCGTTGCCGTTGACGGTGGCGTCCCCCGTCATCATCCCGACATTGTCGGCACCAAAAATCTCGCAGAGCGCGAAGAACTTCTCGCTCACCAGTGCCTTAATGGGTGCGGTGTAAAACGTGCGCTTGCCCTTGGCCAGCGCGACAAAATGGGCGGCGTTGGCCACCATGGACTTACCGGAGCCCGTCGGTGTGGCAAGAATGACGTTGTCGCCGGTAAGCAGGGCAAGCGACGCTTCCTCCTGCGCAGGGTAGAGCGAGATGCCCCGTTGCTGGGTCCAGGCGTTGAAGGTGTCCCACACCACCTCATTGAGAAGGCTGGCTGGGACATCGTCGAGGTCGGGGAGCAGGTCGGCGAGATTCACGGTTCCCACCGTAGCCGACGGGTCGGACAGCGCGACTAGACCTTCCCCGAGGCACCACCTTCGGCGTCGTCCTGACCGTTCTCGCCAGCCTGGCCGTCTTCGCCCGCCTCGCCGCGCTCATCCGCGGTGTCGTCGATGTAGTAGTGATCGGACAAGCGAGCACTCGTCGCCTCATCGTAGGGCAATGACCTCTGCTCGCGGTCGCGGTCCTCGATGGCAGCGAGGAAGTTCTCAAACGCCTCGCCGATCTCCTCACCCGAGGGAGTCTGCGGCTCACCCGGCATCATCGCGTTCGGGTGTCGTTCGCGGTATTCCTCCATCTCGCGGTCGTAATGCTGCTCGAGCGCCCCCACGACGTGAGAGATCTCCTCCGAGGACGCGGTTTGCTCCGCGAGCTGCATGGCCACGCGCTGCGTGTCGCGCTCGAGGGATCGCAGGGGGAACTGAAGCCCTGAGGAGTCGGACACGGACTGGAGCAGCTGGTATGTCGCATGCGGGTACGGCGAAGCGGCAACATAGTGGGGAACATGCGCGGTGTATCCAGCCACGGACAGCCCGCGCTTGTGCAGCTCACGCTCGATCATGATTGCGGCAGAGCCGGGGATTGTGACCATTCCGTCGAAGGTGTACATTGATCCCACAAGGTCGCGGTCGTTTCCGTGCGCAGACACCACTAGGGGCCGGGTGTGGGGAGCGCCCATCGGCGCGGCGTACAGGCAAATCGTGTGCTCCACGCCGAAACGCTCGGCGAGGTCGGCGACTGCTCCGCTGAATGCCTCCCACCGCAGGTCAGGTTCAGGGCCGGACAAGAGGAGAAAGGCACTGCCGTTTTCGTCGCGCAAGACCCGCATGTCCAACTGGAGGTCTTCCATGTTGGTGATCTCGTGGTGCGCCAACGTCACCGCGGGGCGCCGGGAGCGGTAATCAATCAGTTCATCATTGCTAAACGTTGCTACCGGGCGCGACTCCAATGCCGCCTTGAGATGGTCGGCTGCGCCTTCGACAGCGTGGCCAGCATCGGCGTATCCCTGCATTGCGATGACCAGCGTGGGGCCCTCCGGCCCGCTCGAACTCACCGCAGGAGCCGGGTATTCCAACTCGTACATGTGACGATCCTGCTGTGACATGTTGCTTACCTCCGTATGCAGACGGTGCGGATACCGATGGATTCGGCGTGGGCCTTCCGGCCCAGTCGAACCGCCGCACCGTGAACCTTGACGTTCGACCTTAGCGCGTCAACGCGCGGAATCCGACGAGTCCGGACCGCGCGCCGAGTAGTGCTGCGCTCGGCTGGGCGCCTGTATGGGTTTCAACACATCTCACCGTCCATTCATTCCCGCTCGGTAGTGGTGAGCCGACCCCTCAGCATGTCAAGGAGGACCCGACCACGCCACAGGGGCCCTGGTTGCATTGTGGATAACGACAATAAACTTCGGGTTGTCCACAGAAACAAGATAAGCCCCGCTTGACCTGCGTAAACCGCTGGAACCGTAGGGGATGAAACGCAGACGAATGAGAGTATGCATATCCTCGACAGCTCCCACAGAGATCTCACTGGCCCAGCCGACATCATCGCCTCCCTGCCCGGTATCTTGGGCTTCTACCCGCAAGAGTCCATTGTCCTGCTCGGCCTGGACGAGCACGATGACCCGAACTGCGTGACGCTCGGGCCCGTCCTCCGAGCGGACCTGACCTACGTCGCCGAAGTGTGCGCCAGCCTGGACGATTTTCCACTGAGTGAGTGCATCGCCGTCTATGCAGTAATCATCAGCCGAATCCCCAACTCGGGTCTCGTCAACGAGGCTGCGGAGGCGATCTACGGGGCGACCTCAACCGCTGGGCTCCCGCTTGTCGACGCCTGTTGGCACGTCTCCGAGGTCGCCCCCGGCACGCCGTATCGCATCATGTTTGGTCCAGGACCAGACAGCCGGGTGATGCGGATGTGTGGGGATCAATGGTTCTTCGGCACAGTGTCCTCTGTGATGGCCTCACCCGCGATGTACGCGCTGCACCGGAACAACGCTCTTCCCGAGCTCAACCGGGAGGACACGTTCCGCTTCTTCGATCCGGTTCCCACAAGTGAGGAATGTGATCATGCTGATCGCGAGTCGCTGACCTGGCTGGCGATGAAACGCGGGCTCGAACTGTGCGAGCGGCTCGACCGCGGGGACGAAGGGGCCTCTCTGGCAGTGCGGCAGGGTTGCGAGGTGCTATGCATGGGCCAATCGCGTCCCATTGTCGAGCCGTGGGACACGGACGAGCTCGCCGATCTTCTCGGCGAGGCCGACGATCGGTTGGCCTTGGCAACACTGCTTTCTCGCAGCACCCTGCGCGATCGACTACTTGTCCACGCCCTCGATGCGCCGCTGAGCGCGGCCCACGCATTGCTGAGCGTGGCGAAGACATTCACCTCCACCGTGCGGGCAAACGCCTTGAGCGCCTGGGCGGTCATTGCTCTGGAACGAGGACTGACATCATGGGCGCTCGCCGCGCTGGTCACCGCACAGCAGGAGCTTCCGGGACACAGCCTGTCTGAGATCCTGATTACGCTGATCCACAACGGGTGCCACGACGAACTCGTTGACGTCATCCGAGATGGATCGTTGGCAGGCTGGGCTAAGCGCACTGCTGAGCCGTGACTACCCAGTGCTCCACGGTGCGGGGCGTGCAGCCGCGCAGGTCTAGCTATTGGCGGCGTGTGAGCGGTCCCCTAGATCTTCGGTGAATGACCACGCGTCCTCCACGATCCGGCGCAGCGTGGTGCGCGACGGATTCCATCCGAGCTCCGCACGGGCCTTGGCTGAGGTCGCAACGAGGACGGCGGGGTCCCCGGCGCGCCGGGGAGCAACCTCTGCCGGAATCTCGTGCCCGGTCACGGCGCGGCACGCGTCGATGACTTGCCGCACCGAATAACCGTCACCGGATCCGAGGTTAAAAATGCGGTGGGTCCCCGGTGAGTTGCTTTCCATGGCGAGCACGTGCGCGTCGGCCAGATCTCCAACATGGATGTAGTCACGCACGCAGGTGCCGTCTTCCGTCGGCCAGTCGTCACCGAAGATCATGATTTTGTCGCGGTAGCCAAGCGCCACCTGAAGGATTAGCGGAATGAGATGAGTCTCCGTCTTGTGGTTCTCACCTGCGTGGCCGAGAGCGCCTGCGACGTTGAAGTAGCGCAGGCTTGTCGCACCGAGGCCGTACGCCGAGCAATACGACGAAATCGCGTGATCGATGGCGAGCTTCGTCGCACCGTACGTGTTGGTGGGCCGCGTCGGTGCGTCCTCCGTGATCGGCACGCTGTCTGGTTCGCCGTAGGTTGCAGCAGTAGAGGAAAAGACAAGGTTGGTCACACCGTGAGTACGCATGGCGTCGAGGAGAGTAAGGGACACGACCAGGTTGTCCTGCCAATACTCGTTGGGCACGTCCATCGATTCGCCGACGAGTGAACGCGCGGCGAAATGGAGGACGGCGTCGAAATGCTCGGCGGACAAGACATCATCGATGACGTCTCGAATGTCACCCTCCACCAACCGGGCGCCCTCGGGCACGGCGTAGCGGTTACCAGTGGAAAAGTCATCGAGCACCGTCACGTCGTGCCCAGCATCGAGCAAGACCGCCGCGCACACGCTGCCGACGTATCCTGCGCCTCCAGTGACCAGAAGCTTCATTACCCTCGCCTTTCTCAGCGCTGTTCCGAGCGCGATTTGTGGACTAAAGCTTATCCACCGTTACACGCAGCGCATGGGTGAGCTCGTCGCGCAGCGGAACCGTCGTGCCTCCTGCTGCCTCGAGATCGATCCCGTCTCCGTCGCGGCTGGGGCGCAGGGTGACCACCGAACCCACACCAATGCCCGCGGCGTTGAGTGCGGAAAACTGCGCAGTGTCGAGCTGGAGGATCTCGCTCATCTGCACGACGGTGGCGGTGACAGAGCCGGTGATATCGATATCGCTTGCGCGCTTGCCCAGTTCCACGGGCTCAGCGGCGGCGACACCCAGCTCGTCGAGAGCGGGGATCGGGTTGCCGAAGGGGGAGTGCGAGGGGTTATCAAGCACGGCGACCAGACGCTTCTCCACCTCCTCGCTCATGACGTGCTCCCAGCGGCACGCCTCCTCGTGGACGTGGTTGAGATCGAGGTGGAGGATGTCGGTGAGGAGGCGCTCTGCGAGGCGATGTTTGCGCATCACTGCGGTGGCGCGCTCACGGCCCGCGGGAGTCAGTGACAGGGAGCGGTCGTCCTCGACAATGATGAGACCAGCTCGCTCCATCCGGGCAACGGTCTGCGAAACCGTCGGTCCGGATTGGTCCAGCCTCTCCGCGATGCGCGCACGCAAAGGCACGATGCCTTCCTCCTCAAGTTCGTACACCGTACGGAGGTACATCTCTGTTGTGTCAACTAGATCGCGCACGCTGGTCATCCTCACTCTCAGCTGCCTTGCCGGATTACCTGCCTGGGCGAAAGCGTCGCCCTGTGGCACGGTGCGATCCCGGATAGGCCAATTGAACCGCCATAATGAAAAAGCAACGCCTATCGTAGCGGACTGAGATAGAAGTGTCGGCGCATACGAGCAGGAAGAGGCGCGGGAAAAAGTGAGACGGGGCCCAACCAGCGCTAATCGGTGTCGAGGAGCGCCGGTTGGGCCCCGGCCGGGGAGGCTACAGCGCGTAGTCGCGCAGACGCTCGGCGCGGTCGCCGACACGCAGCTTCGCCATCACTTCGCGCTCGATCTGGCGGACCCGCTCGCGGGAGAGCCCGAACTGGCGTCCGATCTGATCGAGGGTGCGCGGGACACCGTCGTCAAGCCCGTAGCGCAGACGAATGACGTCCTGCTCGCGCTCCTCGAGCCCGTTGATGATGTCCTGGATGTCATCGTGGCGCAGGGCGGAAACGACCGCGTCTTCGGCGTCCGTTGCCTCCGCGTCTTCGATGAAGTCGCCCAGCGGCGCCTCCTCGTCGGCGCCGACGGGCATGTCCAGGCTGACCGGGTCGCGGGACTGGCGCAGGAGCATCTCGATCTTGGACTCTTCGATGCCCGACTCTTCCGAGAGCTCCTCGTTCGTCGGCTCGCGGCCCAAAGACTGATACATCTCGCGGCGGATGCGGGAGAGCTTGTTCACCTGCTCGACCAGGTGGACTGGGAGGCGGATGGTGCGTGACTGATCTGCCATACCGCGGGTGATCGCCTGGCGGATCCACCACGTGGCGTACGTGGAGAACTTGAACCCCTTGGCGTAGTCGAACTTCTCCATGGCTCGGATAAGACCGAGGTTGCCTTCCTGGATCAGGTCCAGAAGCGGCATTCCGCGACCCGTGTAGCGCTTGGCCAAAGAGACGACCAGACGCAGGTTCGCCTCAAGCAGGTGGGCGCGAGCCTTGCGCCCCTGCTTAGCCAGGATCTTGTAGTCGCGCTTGCGGGCGCGTGTCAGCTGCACTTCTGGGTCGTCCAGGAGGTGCTGGGCGTACAGGCCAACTTCGATCTGTTGAGCGAGCTCCACCTCTTCCTCGGCGTCGAGCAGGGCGGTCTTGCCGATACCGTTGAGATAGACGCGAACGAGATCCGCCGAGGGATTATCGTTCGTCTGGTTGCGGCGACTGCCACGGTCGACAGGCTCTTCCGCCGTATCGGCCTGCACATGATCCGGTTGAGTCATAAGCGCGTCTCCTCCAAGGGTGGGTTCCTAGGAATACAACGCCTGAGCGATACGAATTGTTCCCGCCCCAAAAACGATGGGTGACTACGCCTCCACCAAAAGTGTGAACGGCCCCTCGTTCACACTCTCCACCTGCATCATTGCGCCGAACCGGCCCTCTTCCACGTGGATCCCACGCTCACGGAGATACTGCGCGATGTTCGCCATGACGGGCTCGGCAATGTCTCCTGGCGCGGCCGCGGACCACGACGGTCGGCGCCCGCGGGCGGTCGCACCCATCAGTGTGAACTGGCTGACAAGCAGCACAGGGGCACCGGCGTCTTCGACGGAGACCTCGCCGTCGAGCATGCGAAGCTCCGCAATCTTGCGAGCGACCGTGCGCCACGAATCCGGGTCGTCGTCTCGTCCGACACCGACCAAAGCGAGCACACCGCCCGTGGTCGGGCAGTCGATCCTTCCCACGACCTCGCCATCGACGGTGACGGTCGCGCTGGAAACGCGGGTGAGAACCGCTCTCATGACACCACCTCGGCAATCTCGGCGGGGATGACCAAACCGTGGCGTACGAGGTCGATGACGGCCGCGGCAGCAGACCGCGCGGCATCTGCGATGTCGTCCTCGGAATCCGCCCCATTGGACACCGCCCACAGATCGACCACGTCGCGCAGGGGCAAGCCGTGAGGATGCAGACCGGACAGGATGGCGCGCATGCCAGCGTCGATCTCGTGGCTGAAGCGGGGCCCGTCGGTGCGGGTGAGGCGCACGACTGTCGTCGCAAAGCCCATGCCTGACTCTGAATCTGCGACGCTGACGTCTTCGAGCGCGACTCCCGGGCGGACCAAGAACCGTGAATCGAGCACTGCTGCTTCATCCGCCTCGCGCAGCCACGCCATCCGGGCGAAGTACTCGTCGACCTCGGGAGCGAGCGGGTTGGTGAACGGGTGGGTCAGATCCTCCGCGGTGACCTCCGTCGGATGGTCGCCGATATTGCGTAGGAACACCCAGCCGAACCCGATGGCCCGGACACCGGCCTCGCGGAAATACTCCAGCCACCGCTGGGTCTTGTCAATGCCCTCGCGCGTGCGTGGATCGATCGACTCGTCCTTGAGCCACGTGGAGACGTACAACGCTGGGTCGACGACGTCTCGCTGCACCACCCAGGCCGAGACACCGGTCGGAGGCAGCCAGGAAGCGACCCGCTGGCTCCAGGAACCGTCGATGGTGTGAACCCAGGAGCCGAGAATGTGCGCGGTCGCATCGTCCGCGAGATGCTGCGGAGCCGTACCGAGAACCAGCTCCGTCGCGCCGTCGAGAGACAGACCCGAATCTCGGTAAACGTGGCCTACCTCAGGCAGCCCGACCACAAACGGCGGATTGGCCACGATCCTGTCGAACGTCTCCCCGGCGACTGGCTCAAACCACGACCCTTCGCGCAGCTCCACGTTGGTGAGGTCGTTTGCCGCGAGATTCGCCGCCGCAAGCTCAAGAGCGCGAGGGTGCACGTCGGTGGCGACGACGCGTTGTGCACACGCCGCCTGCGCGATCGCTTGCACTCCGGAACCCGTGCCCAAGTCCAGCACCGTTGCCACGGGCGTTAACGGGGACGCGCTCAACAACGACAGCGAAGCCGAGCCCACGCCCAGGACGTGGTCGGGACCAGGAACGTGGACGGTGGTGGAGGCATCGAGATCCGACAAGATCAGCCGGTTCTCACCCGCGATGACGTGCGGGCGAATATCGTAGGCCACCTGGATATGCCCGGAGGGCAGGGTGCGGGTTAGGGAGGCGTCGATAAGCGTTAAAGCCAGTCGCGGCGACAGCATCTCGGCGAGCTCGTCGCCGGACACAGGCTCGCGGAGAAGGAAGAATCTGATCAGCGCAGAAAGACGTCCCCCGCCGCGGCACGCGTCGGCGACCGCGCCGGGCTCTCCCCGGTACAACGCCTCTGTCGCATGCGGGCCGAGGTGGGCCGCGATGGCCTCGGAGGTGAATCCTGCCTCGCGCAACTCCTCGGCAAGGGCGCGGAAAGCGGCAGAAATGGTCAAATCGTCCACAGTGGCTCCTTCGCATCGCGGCGGGGCGCGCGGTAGGGGAATGGGTGAAAAGGCGGTACAGTACCGATCGTCGAACTGATCGCCGTGCTAATTGTCACTAATTGTCGTGGTCGATGATAGTGCCTGGGTCCGCGTCCCCTGAGCCCTTCGTGCCCTCCGCTGTCTGCGGCCCCGCTTCGAGCTCCGCGCGGCGCTGCATCTCAAGGCGCTCGTGCTCACGCTGGACCGCCGGCTTGTAGACATTCCTCGCCCGCGGATCGCGCTTCTCTCCCTGCCCGTTGCCGATCATGACCGCGATCCACGGCAGCGGCACGGAGATGACGAAGAGGATGCCGGCGAGCCACCAGTTGTCGAAGCTCCACGCGCTGACGATGGACGCGACGATAAAGGGAAGTCGCAGAAGCTGAAGGACCATGTACGTGCGCTCGCGGCTGCGCAGGTTCTGCTCTGGGCTGCGCGTCGCATCCGTGATGAGTGCGCCGCGGCGCCGGCGCAGGCGGATCCTGCGGCCTGTTGCGGTTGGGGAGGCTGCGGCATCAACGACAGCGTCGACCGTGACCGGGTCGGGGCGCGGGCCCCGACCAGCGTCCTGCCGAGCGTCCTGCCCGGCGGCACGGTCGTTGGCTGCGCTATCCATGTCGTCCGAGGGTAGACCCTCGCTGAGATGCAGGCTTAAAATTCCGCCCGAATTGGGGCATGATGGTGGGCGTGACTACGACGACGAAGACCCTTGAGCGCACTGATCTGCGGGAAGATACCTCGTCAACCACGGATGACGGGACGCCTAAGTTCTTTCACTACGTGAAGAAGGACCAGATCGTCGATTCCGCGATCTCCGGGAAGATGGTTGTCGCCCTGTGCGGGGAGACATTCCCGGTGAAGAAGCAGGCGAAGCCGGGCTCGCCCGTCTGCGCGGACTGCGAGCGCATCTTCAAGGGGCTGCGTCGTAAGTGACCCACCCGGCTACCGGGCCTTCGCTGCGCGCTTGGCAGCAGGAGGCCTTTGATTCGTTTATGGCCTCGAAGCCGCGCGATTTTCTCGCCGTGGCGACCCCGGGTGCGGGAAAGACGACGTTCGCGCTTACCTTGGCCAAAAAGCTTGTCGACGACCGCACGGTCCAACGCGTCATTGTCGTTGTGCCGACTGAGCACCTGAAGCATCAGTGGTCGGAGGCAGCGAAGCGTTTTGGTCTGTCCCTCGATCCTGCTTTTACCAACTCGTCGGCGGTCAACGCTGCCTACAACGGTGTTGTAGTGACGTACGCGCAGGTGGGAATGCACCCGTTCAAGCACCGCGCCGTGGCGACTGCTCGGCGCAGCCTGGTGATTCTGGACGAGATCCACCACGCGGGCGATGCGAAAAGCTGGGGCGACGGTGTGCGCGAGGCGTACGACGACGCCGTGCACCGCCTGGCCCTGACGGGTACGCCATTTCGCTCGGACGACTCCGCCATCCCGTTCGTCCGCTACGAAGAAGACGGCGACGGGCACCGGGTCAGCCAGTCCGATTACACCTACGGCTATTCGCACGCGCTTGCCGACGGCGTCGTGCGCCCCGTCGTCTTCCTCGCCTACTCCGGTGAGGCGCAATGGAAGGACTCGGCGGGGGAGGAGTACTCCGCGCGCCTCGGGGAGCCGCTCAACGCCGAGCAGACAGCGCGGGCCTGGAAGACCGCGCTGGATCCGAAAGGTGACTGGATCGCCGCCGTGCTCCAGGCGGCGCACACGCGCCTGCTCAAGTTGCGCGCGCACATCCCGGACGCCGGCGGGTTGGTCATCGCTACCGACAAGACGACCGCCCGGGCGTACGCGAGGATTCTGTCGAAGATGAGTACGACGCCCGTCACCGTGGTCCTGTCCGATGAGGCGGGTGCGTCCGACCGCATCGACGAATTCTCCGCCTCTACCAGCGAGTGGATGGTGGCCGTGCGCATGGTCTCCGAAGGTGTGGACGTGCCGCGCCTAGCCGTTGGCGTGTACGCCACATCGGCCTCCACACCGCTGTTCTTCGCTCAGGCCATCGGGCGTTTTGTGCGTAAGCGCCGGCCGGGGGAGTCGGCGTCCGTCTTCCTGCCCTCGGTGCCGGTGCTGTTGCGCCTGGCAGAAGAAATGGAAGTCTCGCGCGACCACGTCCTGGGCAAGCCGCACCGCGAATCCGGGTGGTCGGACGAGCTGCTCGAGCAGGCCAACCAGACGCGCAACGAACCCGACGAGACCTCCCCCTACGAGTCGATTGGCGCCTCAGCCGAGCTCGACTCACTTATCTTCGACGGCTCCACCTACGGCACTGCCACGGCCGCAGGCTCCCCGGAGGAACAGGACTTCCTTGGGCTTCCCGGGC
The DNA here is from genome assembly GCF_040946405.1 of Corynebacterium sp. LK2510. Classification (NCBI taxonomy): domain Bacteria; kingdom Bacillati; phylum Actinomycetota; class Actinomycetes; order Mycobacteriales; family Corynebacteriaceae; genus Corynebacterium; species Corynebacterium sp. LK2510. The sequence goes on from NZ_JAYWLR010000001.1 coordinate 161,624, forward strand.
TTCTCGACGCCGAACAGGTCCGTACCCTCCTGCGCAAGCGCCAAAGCGACCAGCTCGACGCCCGCGCCGCGGAGGAGAAGGCGCGCCAGGCGGCCGAGCGCGCCGCGCGCGAAAATGGCGCAGTCCTGGGTGCGACAGTCACGCCGCAGCCCGCGCCGGGCGGAGAATCCGGCAAGGTTGCGGTGGACGAGATTGGCGATCTGCGTCGCGAGCTCAACGCCCGCGTGGGTATCGTCGCCGGCCGGACGGGTCGGCCGCACGGCGCGATTCACACGGAGGTGCGCAAGGCGTGTGGTGGGCCCCCCACGGCCCTGTGCAATGCCGAGCAACTGCGGCAGCGTATCGCCTACCTGCGCGATTGGTAGTCTGGGGCGCCATGACGCACCCGTATGATCCCCATGGCCCTGACCGCCGCAGCCCCGACGGGTTCAACCACCCGGAGGGCTACTCCGCCTACGAGCCTGTAACTGGTGAGCGCAGCACCGATCCTGCTGGTGCACAGTTCGGCTACGCCCCGGTCGCGCCGCCACGCAACGGCGCGGCGACGGCATCGCTTGTGCTCGGCATTCTCTCGCTACTCATTGTCTTACTCGCCCCGCTCGGCGGTTTGGCGGCGCTCATCGCGATCGTCTGCGGGGTGCTGGGACTGCGCAACGCACGGCGTATCGAACATGTCGCGCCAGGAGCCGGGCGGCGCGGCAGGGCGATCACAGGTCTCGTCCTCGCCGCCGTTTCTCTGCTGATCACCTTTGCGCTTATGTCCCTGATCGGCTCCGTGCTCACCAGTGGGGTCATGGAGCAGTGCCAGCACCTGGACCATAACACCGAGGCGATGCGCGAGTGTATCGCGGACTTTGTGGTCAACGACCCCAATTCTCCGGTGCGCGCCCGCTAGGGGGTTGCGATACACCGTAACAACGACTACGGCCTCCCCGGTGAAGGGGAGGCCGTTGGTGCTGTCAGCGGAGGGGGTGTGCCCCTGACGCCTAATCCAAGTAGTCGCGCAGCACCTGGGAGCGCGAGGGGTGGCGCAGCTTCGACATGGTCTTGGACTCGATCTGGCGGATACGCTCGCGCGTGACCCCGTAGACCTGCCCGATTTCGTCGAGTGTGCGCGGCATGCCATCGGTCAGGCCGAAGCGCAGGCGCACGACGCCTGCCTCGCGCTCGGACAGCGTGTGCAGCACGTCCTGCAGCTGATCCTGCAGGAGGGTGAAGGACACTGCGTCGACGGCAACCACGGCCTCGGAATCCTCGATGAAGTCTCCGAGCTGGCTATCACCCTCGTCACCGATCGTCTGATCGAGCGAGATGGGTTCGCGGGCGTATTGCTGAATCTCGAGGACCTTCTCCTCGGTGATGTCCATCTCCTTGGCCAGCTCCTGCGGCGTCGGCTCGCGGCCGAGGTCCTGGAGCAGCTCGCGCTGGATGCGGCCGAGCTTGTTGATAACCTCCACCATGTGGACCGGGATACGGATCGTGCGGGCCTGGTCCGCCATGGCGCGGGTGATGGCCTGGCGGATCCACCAGGTGGCGTAGGTGGAGAACTTGTAGCCCTTGGAGTAGTCGAACTTCTCCACGGCGCGGATCAGACCGAGGTTGCCTTCCTGAATCAGGTCAAGGAAGGCCATGCCGCGGCCGGTGTAGCGCTTGGCCAGGGAGACCACGAGACGCAGGTTCGCCTCGAGCAGGTGGTTCTTCGCCTTGCGGCCGTCGCGGGCGACAGCGCGCAGGTCTCGCTTAACCGCCGGGGTGAGCTTCGCGTCCTTGTCGCCTTCGGCCGCGGCACGCTCCATCTCGTCGAGGCGGTGCTGGGCGTAAAGGCCGGCCTCGATGCGCTTGGCCAGGGAGACTTCCATCTCGGCGTCGAGAAGCGCGACCTTGCCGATCTGCTTGAGGTAGGCGCGCACGGAGTCTGCGGATGCCGTGAGCTGCGCGTCCTTGCGGGCCTGGCGCAGTGCGGCCGACTCTTCGATATCCCAGACCGAAGAGCCCTCGTCAGCTTCGTCGGCCTCGTCCTCGTCTTCGGCGTCGTCTTCGCCATCGATGCCGGTGTCGTCGACGTCGTCGGTGTCTGCGAGGTCAGTGTCGAAGTCGTCGCCGTCTTCGTCATCGATCAACGGATCGAAGTCATCGTCGACGTCGTCGGTGTCCGCAGAGTCGGTGTCGACGGACGTCCCAGTTGCGAGTTCGTCCTCATCGGATTCACCCTCAACGCCACCCGGGTACGCCGAAGTAGCTTTCTTGGCTGCTGACTTGCGGGCGGTCTTCTTGGCCGTTTTCTTCGCAGTCTTCTTGGCGGTCTTCTTAGCCGTTTTCTTGGCGGTCTTCTTGGTCGCCTTCTTCGTCGCGCGTGCCGCCTTCGCGGGGGCCGACGCTTCCGTCGATGCGGAGGTGCCGTCGCCTGCGGCACCGCTGGTGCCGACAGCAGTCGACAGATCCGCGGTGTTCATTCCGGAAGTCTCGCTGGTTGCCACGTACGCCCTTTCGCTTCGTCGGTCACGTCAGTTTCCGCACTCTTAAAGTATAAAGAATACGCAACAGGGGTTGCTATTTCACGACCGACATGTATTACAGATCCGGCCCCCGTCGCTGACCACCCGGATTATGTTGCGGGTGCGGAGCGGAACACCGATCTGTCCACGCGATTTGCGCAGACCATTCAACGTTCGTCGCACCACCGTACCCGAAACCCCTCCGCGCCGTTTTACGGGGTCACATGTTCTGCTGCAGCCATCGCCGCGCCGACGATCCCTGCACGGTTGCGCAACTGCGCGGGGATCACCTCCGTGGAGACGCTGAGAAGGGGTACCCACTTGTGCGCTTTGCGTGAGATCCCGCCACCGACGACGAACGCGGAGGGGTTGAAGAGTCGCTCGAACTCGTTGAGAACAGTGGAGACGCGCTTCGCCCACGCCTTGTAGCTAAGCTCCTCGCGGTCTCTGACAGCCGAGGACGCGAGATGTTCTGCTTCAGTGCCGTTGACGATGAGGTGGCCGAGTTCTGTATTGGGAAACAAGACCCCGTTAGCGAGGAAGGCGGATCCGATGCCGGTGCCGAACGTCAGGAAGATGACGCATCCCTCACGCGCCGCGGCCTCACCGTAGGCCACCTCGGCCAGGCCGGCAGCGTCGGCGTCGTTAAGCACGGCGAGCTCCCTGTCGCCGAGGCGAGAAGCGAGCACCTTGTGGACATTCGTGCCAACCCACGAGGGGTCGATGTTGGCCGCGGTGAGCGCGACCTGGTCTTTGATGACGGAGGGCAGCGTTACCCCGACAGGACCGTCCCACTCAGCGCGCTGGACGATCTCGGCGATGGTGTTTGCCACGGCGTCGGGAGTTGCCGGTTTCGGAGTGGAAATCTTGATGCGGTCTCCGACGAACTCACCGCTGGCGAGGTCGACCACGGCACCTTTGATTCCCGATCCTCCGACATCGACACCGAAGCCGTAGTGCCTGCCGGGGGCGGAGTGCATGGACGTTGTCGAGGTAGTTCCGGTGCCGTCTTCCATGGGGCTCAGCATACAAAACACCCGGAGCGCTGGCGGAGCTGCGGACGGTGGGTGGATTCGGCACTATGGGTCGCATGAATGCACACGAGACCACGTCACGTCCGTCCCCGGCTGAGCTGCGCGTTATCGCTGTCGACGTCGCCCGCGAAGCCGCGGAACTCATCGCTACCATGCGCGAGAGCCTCGGCATCGGCGGGGGCGAGGGGCACGGTGCCGCGGTGTCGACGAAGTCGAGCGCTGTCGATCCGGTGACGGAGGTGGACACGGCCGCGGAACAGTTGATTGTGAAGCGCCTGCGCGAAGTACGTCCCGAGGACGGGGTCCGCGGAGAAGAAGGTGCACGAACTGATTCAGCCACCGGTGTGCAGTGGATCATCGATCCAATCGACGGAACGGTGAATTTTTTCTACGGTATTCCCGCCTTTGCCGTCTCTCTCGGCGCGGCCGTCGATGGGGAGGTCGTGGCTGGGGCCGTCCACAACGTCGTGACGGGGGAGGTGTTCTCCGCGGCAATCGGCGAGGGCGCGACGTGCACCGTGGGCGGGTGCGCGCACGCGCTGCGCGCGTCGAACGCAGGAGAGGTGTCGCACGTCCTGCTCGCCACCGGGTTTTCCTACTCGGCGCAGTGGCGCTCCCGGCAGGCGGCCATCCTCGGAGCCGTCTTGCCGGCAGTGCGTGACATCCGTCGTGCCGGATCAGCGGCGCTCGACTTGTGCGCAGTCGCGGCAGGACGCGTCGACGCCTACTACGAGCACGGCACCCATCCGTGGGACTGGGCCGCAGGCTCCCTCATCGCTCGAGAAGCGGGCGCCATTGTGGAACACCCGGAAATCTCGGCACATGGATCGACCGGCGACGTCGTGTACGCGGCGGCCCCGGGTGTCGCCGAAACGTTGAAGGAAACGCTTCGCGCGGCGGGGGCTCTCGAACCGCTTGCGCACACTGGCGATTCTGGGGCGTAAAACCGGTCGGTTTGGCTCCAAAAACATTGGGTGTAGGGCGGATATGACAGTCATAACTAGATGCTTTATGATTCCGCAGAACAGCGTAAAAAAGGGCCGATGTTCGCTGGGAGCGAGGCGGCCACGACTGAGCGTGAACTGCTCAAAGGAGAGTCAAGATGGCCACCGATTACGATGCCCCGCGCCGCCGTATGGAGGATGAGATTGAAACCGACTCCCTCGAAGGCCTGAAGGCTGCAGAGGTTGCCGGAAGCAGCATGGATGACGACGGTGAAATCGTCGACTCTTTCGATATCCCCACCCAGGACCTCTCCGGAGAGGAGCTCAACGTCACCGTGGTGCCTCGCCAGGACGACGAGTTCACCTGCGCGTTCTGCTTCCTGGTCCAGAAAAACAACCGGCTCGCGTTCACCGAGTCCGATGGCTCAAAGGTGTGCCTCGACTGCGAATAGTTCTCCGCAGCGCACAGCAACGCCGCCGCACTCCTTATGGGGGTACGGCGGCGTTGGCGTGAGGCGAAATGTTCACCTAGTTGCGTTGATGAGGAACAAAAGCCGTGAGCAGCGCCTCCGGGTCGCGTGACGCGATGAGCCAGTAGGGCGTCGGATCCTCCGGATCGTCGAGAACAATGAGCGCGTGCTCTTTAACCCAGCCATGCGATACCAAGAAAGCGGCGGGATCCAGCTGGCGGCCGAGGGCATTGCGGCGGGCTGATGCAGGAACTGCGAGTGAGCGGGAGACGACCTCGGCGGGGAGGGAGGCGTCGTCGACAAGCAACCAGCGCGAGCCGTCCGCATGCTTTTCGACGACAACCTCCGTCCGTGACAGCCACATCAGAAACCACCCGGCTATCGCGCCAAGCGCTATCAGCGGGACGATGAACCACCACACGTTCCGGTTGAGGGCGAACTGTGCCGCCAGCAACACCACGAGGCCCGCGCCAGCGAGCCACATGTACCACGGGGCCCACTGTCGCTCACGGTAGAGAATCTGTGGTGCATGCCCCTGCGTGTTTTCCACTCTTGTCCCTCCTTGAGTTTTCCCTCACTCTAGTTCAGCAATGGGGGTCAGCCTCAAAGCAGATAGGGGCGCAGCGCATCTTCCGGGCGTGCCCTGCGCGAGGTGGAGGCATAAGCTGCCACGCGTAGGGTAGACGGCGTGAGTACAACCGACACGTCACAAGAATCCTCCACCGCTGGCTCCGCGCCGCGTTCTCGGTATTCCCCGATCCCGGTCAAGCGCCTCGACCCTGACCTGGAGATGCCGCGTCGCGCGCACGCGGGCGATGCCGGAGCGGACTTGTTCTCCACTGAGGACGTTCTTCTCGGCCCCGGTGAGCGCGCCCTCGTAGGCACGGGCATCGCACTTGCGTTGCCCCTCGGGACTGTGGGGTTGATCCACCCGCGCTCCGGCCTCGCAGCCAAGCACGGGCTTACCGTCGTCAACGCTCCGGGCACGGTGGACGCGCAGTACCGTGGCGAGGTGAAGGTCTGCTTGCTCAACACGGACCGCGACAACGCCTTCCAGGTCACACGCGGGATGCGCATCGCGCAGCTCGTCATCCAGGAGGTGGAATTGGTCGATTTCGCCGAAGTCGCCGAACTGGACACCACCGAACGCGGCAAGGGGGGCCACGGATCGACGGGCACCCACTAACGCCCTCCGGTGCGGCTCCGCTGACCAACTCCGCGCCAGGGCTAAGCACCGCATTAGAGTCGGGTCTATTGCACCCGCGACAACGACAACAACCGCGACGAAAGGTGATTCACCATGGCCATGTGGCCGTTTGGAAAGAACAAGAAGAACGAGCGTCCCGCCGAGGCTGCGGACACCGCTCCGGCCGCCGCTCCGGCAGCGCAGGGGGAACAGGCGTCTGCCGCCAACTCCGCGAATGAGACCGACCCCGGCACCGAGGCTGTGCGGGCGGACTCCGTGCACGGCGATGCTTCCCCCGTGGTCATCGCGCACGACGCAGTTAACGGTCAAACGGGTCCGTTCGATGGTGATTCCGTCACGATTGGCGATTTCGACTTCTCCGATTTCTCCCAGGTCACCTTGGACCTGAAGTCTGTGCGCATTCCGTTGCCGAAGCAGTCCCAGGTCCAGGTTGAGATGGGCGACACCGGCCCGAAGATGATCCACATCGTCACGCGCCACGGCCGCGCCACCCCAGTCGCGTTCGCCGCGCCCCGTACCGGTGGACTCTGGGAAAGCTCCTCCGAAGAGATCGCCGAAGGCATGCGCGCCGAGGGCATGCCCGTGACCTTCGAAACCGGCCCGTGGGGCCGCGAGGTCGTGGGCACGGGCACCAACGGCACCATTCGCATCATCGGCGTTGAAGGCCCGCGCTGGCTCTACCGCCTCACTCTTGCGGCACCAGCCGGCCAGGAAGATGAGCTGACTGCGCTGGGCCGCGACATCGTCGCGCGCTCGTTCGTCTACCGCGGCACCGACCCGATTCTTGCGGGCAACTCTCTTCCCGTAGTCCTGCCGAACCAGCTCGCCGCCCAGGTGCAGCAAGCGGTTGCGCAGCGCGACGCGCAGCAACGCGCCCAGCAGCAACAGGCTCAGCAAAGCGCTCAGCAGCCTCCAGCCCAGGCTGACCCGAACGCGTTGAGCAACGGCGTGCAAAACCTCGTCAACGACAACAACAACCCGAAGCCGCAGCAGTAGTGGCCGAACGCATCGACGACACGAAAGGCCCCGCGCCAATGACCTCACCTTCTACCGCAGGAGCCGGCCTCGTTCTCGAGGACCTGGAAATCACGGCGATGGCGCACGGGGGCGAGGGCATCGGACGCAGCGCCGACGGCCGCGTCGTCTTCGTCGCCGGAACCGTCCCGGGCGACACAGTGACCGCGCAGGTAACCAAGTCCAAGAAGCGCTGGGCGCGTGCTGAACTCATGGAGGTCACCGCTGCTTCCGACATGCGCGTTGATCCTGCCTGTCCCGCCGCCGCCATGGGCGCAGGATGCTGCGACTATTCGCACATTGCGCCCGCGGCGCAGCTCGGACTCAAACTCGACGTCTTGCGCGGTCAACTCACGTCACTGGCTCGCAATTCGGCGGCCCTCGAGGGCTTTGATCTCGACACCTCGCTTTCTGCCCACCAGCTCGAGCCGGTGCGTGGGTGGCGCACGCGTGTGCGCCTCGGAGTCGACGCAGCGGGGCGCGCCGGGCTGCGTCAGGCGCGATCCAACGAGGTAGTGCATGAGGTGACCTGTACCCAGGCGGCGCCGGGGCTTCTCGCAGGCCTCGTGGGAGAAGGTGCGCGCACCTTCACTCCTGGCGCGGAAGTCGTTGCAGTGCTCGATTCCACTGGTACGCGCCATGTCGTGGAGACCACTCGGGCGCAGCGCGGCCGTCGCGTCGAACGCATTGACACCGTCATCGATGGCTCCGGCACGGTGACCGAACAGGTCGGCGAGTACACCTTCAGCTTCCCGTCAACGGCGTTTTGGCAGGCTCACGTTGCCGCGCCCGAGCGCTATGCCGCCATTGTCGCGGAGTGGGGAGCAGGCTCGTACGCCCGCAAAGTGGGGTGGGATCTCTACGGAGGAGTCGGCGTGTTCGCGCCGTACATTGCACGCGCCATTGGCGGTGGCCGCGTTGAGTCAGTGGACTATTCCCCGGCAGCATCGGCATCGACGGCCGAGCTGGACGGTGTGGACATGGTCAAGCACAATCGGAAGGTCGAGGCTGGCTTCGCTGATCTCGAGCAACCCGGGCTCGTCGTCTTGGATCCGCCCCGTTCCGGCGCGGGCGCTGAGGTCATCGGCGCTGTGGTCAACGCCGCGCCGGAGCGAATTATCCACGTCGGCTGCGACCCAGCTACCTTCGCGCGGGACCTCGGTCTCTGGGGTGAGGGGGGATACAAGGTCGCACGCATGGAGCTTATCGACGCCTTCCCAGGCACCCACCACTTCGAAACCATTGCGCTGCTTGAACCCGCGGTGACCGCGGCCGCACAATAAAGAACGTAGCTGATTGGTTCTTGCGCCATTCGCGTGGAGTGTAAGATTACTGGGAAGAATCGCGGGGATTTTCCCGGCCCGGACCGACTCGGGTACCGATCGTTAAAGGAGTATTGATCTAGCTGTGGGACTGCTCAACACGATTGCGTCGCCGGCGGACCTGAAGGGGCTCTCACTCGATGAGCTGACTGCTTTAGCGGACGAGATTCGCGTCCTGCTCATTGAGAAAGTCTCCGCGACGGGTGGTCATCTCGGTCCCAACCTCGGCGTGGTTGAGCTGACAATTGCCTTGCATTCGGTATTTTCCTCGCCGGATGAACCCATTCTTTTCGATACCTCGCACCAGTCCTACGTGCATAAGATCCTGACTGGGCGCGCGGAGAAGTTCGATACCCTGCGTCAGAAGGGTGGCCTGTCGGGCTATACATCTCGCGGGGAGAGCGAGCACGACTGGACGGAATCCTCCCACGCATCGGCGGCGCTGTCCTATGCGGACGGGTTGTCGAAGGCCAAGCGTTTGGCAGGGCGCGGCCACGAAAATGTCGTCGCCGTAGTAGGTGACGGGGCGCTTACCGGCGGCATGTGTTGGGAGGCGTTGAACAACATCGCTGATGGTGACCGGAACGTGGTTATCGTCGTTAACGACAACGGCCGGTCCTACTCACCGACCATCGGTGGTTTTGCCAACAATCTCACCCACCTGCGCAGCCAGTTGGCCGCGATTCGAATTCAGCCCGGTTACGACGAGGTCATGGAGTCCGGCAAGCGCACTCTGAAATCCATGGGGTGGGTCGGGGAGCGCACGTTCGAGGCACTCCACGCTCTCAAAGAAGGCGTCAAAGCCCAGGTCGTGCCCACCGAAATGTTCCCGGACCTCGGTATGAAGTACGTCGGCCCGATCGAGGGACACGACCTCAAGGCCTTGACGCAAGCTTTTGAGTACGCTCGCCGCTTCGATGGCCCGATTGTGCTCCACGTGGTTACGGAGAAGGGCCACGGTTTCGCTCCGGCAGTGAACAATATCGCCGATCAGATGCACTCGACCGGGGTTATCGATCCGGTTACAGGTGAGGCGTTGACTGCCGCCGCGCCAGGTTTGACCTCAATCTTTTCTGAAGAGCTGCTTCTCGCGGCGCACGAGCGTGATGACATCGTGGCGCTGACCGCCGCGATGGCCGGGCCGACGGGGCTGACACCATTCGCCGAGAAGTTTCCGGAGCGCTTTTTCGACGTCGGGATTGCGGAACAGCACGCGATTACATCGGCAGCTGGAATGGCGCTTGGCGGGCTGCACCCCGTCGTGGCGGTCTATTCGACGTTCCTCAACCGCGCGTTCGACCAGGTCCTGATGGATGTCGCGCTTATTGACCAGCCTGTCACGATCGTGCTCGACCGCGCCGGTGTTACCGGCAATGATGGGCCGAGCCACAACGGCGTATGGGACATGGCGCTCACCTCGGTCATCCCGGGCATCCGCATCGCCGCGCCTCGCGATGCTGAGAGTTTGCGCGAACAGTTCCGCGAGGCCATCGCGGTCGAGACCGGCCCTACTGTGGTGCGTTTCCCGAAGGGGGACGTCGGAGAGGCCGTCCCGGCACTCGAGCGGCTCTCCGGCGGATCCGATGTGCTCTACCGTCCGGGCAGCGAAGTATCCGAGGACGAGTTCAGCGTTCTTCTCGTCGCTGTTGGGTCCCTCGCTGAGCAGGCAATCGAGGTCGCCCACGCGGTTGAGAACGACGGCATCAAGGTCACCGTGATCGACCCTCGCTGGGTCATCCCGATCAAGCCTGAGCTTATCGACGCCGCCGTGGACGCAGACCTCGTCGTCGTGTACGAAGACGGCGTCATTCGTGGTGGTGTCGGCTCCGCGTTCGCAGAAGCGCTATCCGCCGCGGAGGTCGACACTCCGGTGCGTCACCTCGCGTTTCCGGACATTTTCCCCGAACACGCTAGCCGTTCCGAGCTGCTTGCTGACCACGGGCTTGACTCCGCTTCAGCGGCAGAATCACTGCGTGGCTGGGTGGAGACGATCGCTACGCAGTAGCAGGGACGTTTAGCGCTGCGGCGATCAGCGGCGCCGTGATCTCCACCTGCCAGGGACGAGCACCGTGGCCAGCCAGCTCGAGGGCAATGGAGTGTGTATCGGGGGTGCAAGGCAAACGTGTCGCCGCCCACACAGTTTCCCGTAGGACCGACGCAGCGAGCACCGTTTCCGGCTGAATGTTGAGTTGCGTCGCTGCAGCGTGCACCGCATCGCGTGCGCGGATGAGGGCAGCCCACGCCTGCGGGTCCTTGTGCTCCCACATCTTCTTCGGCGGCGCACCCGTCGTGCGCGGGGCACGGGTTGGCCACGTACTCGGAGACTCGTCAAGAGCACGCCGCACCACCGCTGACCACTTTTCCGCGGCCCCGCGGCGCTTCCGGGGAAAACCTGAGATGGAGGCCGCGGCAGCCGACGACGTCGGCTGGGCGCGTGCGATGGAGATGAGCACCCGGTTCGGCAGGATGGAACCAGGTGCCGTGTCCGAGCGGCGCGCGCGTTCGTCGCGCTCGGTCCACACGGCCCTGGCCACCTGCAGTTCCTGTGGGCGAGTCAGTGCCGAGACGCCCTTCGACTCGCGCCACGTCCGGCGCGCGGCGCGCGACCAATCGCTGGAGCTGCGCACTAGGTGGGCGAATTCCTGCTCTGCGATCTCCAGTTTGCCCGCGGCGTCGAGGTACTCTGCCAGCCCTTCGGCGAGGGCGAAAAGATACAGGACATCCTCGGCCGCGTAGGTGCGCCACGACGGTGGTAGGGGAATGGCCGACCAGTCTTCCTTGCCGTGGCCTTTGGCCAGAGTCACGCCAGTGAAGAATTCGACCATCGCTGCGAGGTTGGGACGGTCGAAACCGGCCAGGCGAGAAGCAAGTTCGGTGTCGAAGAGGACACCCGGGTAAAGCCCGAGTGCAGCCAGGCTAGGCAGGTCTTCTCCTGCAGCGTGGAGGATCCACTCTTGCCCGTTGAGGACGGGGGCGAGGATGCGTTCGACGTCGTCGCGGTGCCCCTCGGGCGCAATGAGAAAGGTGCCTGAACCGCGGCGGTGCACCTGGATAAGGAACGCGCGGTCGTCGTAGCGGTAGGCAGACGCGCGTTCTGTGTCGAGCGCGAAGGGGCCACGGCCGCGGAGTAACCTCGCGGCTACTTGCTCAAAGGCGGCAGGTGAATCCGCGACGTCGTACGGAGGGTGGGTGGCCACGGTCTAGCGGGCGCGCAGCTCGGTGACATTCTCAGGCGGCAACCCGGCGACAAGGGCTAAGACTCGCGCGAAAGCCTCCACGTGGGTGGACAAATCGATTCCGTCAGCGGTCCAGGAGGCGCGCATCTCTAGCTGGTAGGCGCGCGGGGGGCCGCCAATTTCCCCAAACCGAACGGACGCAGTGGACGTGACCGTGCCGCCAAGGTTGGTGTGGCCCGCACCCGTTTCCGTGAGGGATTCGTTCAGCCACTGCCAAGCGACGTCGGGAAGCAATGGGTCTGAGGCGACTGCATCGTCCATATCTGCTTGGATGTAGGCGACCAAGCGCATGGAGCCCTCCCAGGACTCTTCCGCGTCGGGAGAGTGCAGGAGGATGAGACGTCCAAATGCGTCGCCTTCAGAGTCTACCGGCACCTGAGATTCGTCGAGAGAGCGGGTCACTTCCAGGCCCACGGCGTGGCTGAACGGAGCTGGGCGCTGGGGCGGGCGAATCTCCCCGAGAGTGATCTCAGGACGCAACCGTGCTGCGTGCATGGACTCCGCGGCCGCGGTGAACTCCGTCGGCGTACCGGTCGAGTCCCCGTGGGACGCCGCGATGCCGGACAAGTGGGAGGAGGTGTCGGAATTCGTCACGACGAACAAACTATCTTTCCTGCGGTCCACATAGGGGGAGGCGCGCCGGAGACCCAGGTGGTGTGACTAGACTGAGCGGCGTCACCGAACTCGTACTTTAGTTGGATCGGCCCGCCGACGCGGGTGAGAAAGGAGACGGTCGTATGACCGACGGGAGCAACATCAACTTCGAGGAACTCAACAAGGTGCAGCGCTACACCCAGTGGGTGACTTTCCGCGCTATCCCAGGGGCGCTCGGCTCGGAGCGCGGTGAGATTATCGCTGAAGCGCAGGAGTTCTTCGCAAGGTTGGAGGCAGCGGGCGAGGTCACGGTGCGCGGCATTTACGACGTCACTGGCACCCGCAAAGAATCCGACATGATGATCTGGTGGCATGCCGAAAACTTCGAGCAGATCCAGAAGGCTCTCGCCGATTTCCGCCGCACCACCTCCCTCGGACAGCGTCTCGAGCTTGGATGGATCGGCAATGGCCTGCACCGCCCGGCTGAGTTCAATAAGGCGCATCTGCCCGCTTTCATCATGGGTGAACCTCCGCAGGAGTGGATTACCGTCTACCCGTTCGTGCGTTCCTACGACTGGTACGTCATGGAACCGGAAAAGCGCGCCCGCATCCTTGCGGAACACGGCCGCGCCGCGGTAAACCACGCCGACGTTCGTGCCAACACCGTGGCGTCGTTCGCGCTCGGCGATTACGAGTGGATGCTCGCGTTTGAAGCCTCCGACCTGGCTCGCATTGAGGACCTGATGCACAAGATGCGCTACACCGAGGCGCGCTTGCATGTGCGTGAGGAGCTGCCGTTCCAGACCGGCCGCCGCGTAGCTGACATCGGCGAGGTCGTTGAGATCCTGCCGTAGCGGAAACTTCCGGGGAAATGACCGGTCGAGTGCGCCTAGCGGCCCTCGACCGGTTTTTCTTCGAGCGTGAGGGAGATGGAGTTGATGCAGTAGCGCAGGTCGGTCGGTGTGTTGTAGCCTTCGCCGGCGAAGACGTGGCCGAGGTGGGAGTGGCAGGTGGCGCAGAGCACCTCAGTGCGCACCATTCCGAGCGAACGATCCTCCCGCTCGATGACGGAATCACCCGCCAGCGGGGTGAAAAACGACGGCCAGCCGCAGTGTGAATCGAACTTCTCGGTTGAGCGAAACAGCTCAGCGTTACACGCGCGACAGCGGTAGACGCCTTCGGTTTTCGTTGTGACGTACTCACCGATGCCCGGTCGTTCAGTCCCGGCCTCGCGCAGGACGTGGTATTCCTCGGGGCTAAGTTTCTCGCGCCACTGATCTTCCGTCCAACCGGTGTAATTGATGTCCGTCATGAACCGCTCCCTTACGTGTTGTCGAATCCGCTGTAGGTGCATTGAATGCGAAGATCCCCGCCCACGTTGCGACCGAGATGAGGAAAACTGCCCAGCCCGCGGTGGGGAGAAAGGTCCCAATCCAGCTGCTCGCGCTGCCGAATGCCGGGTTATTCCACGTCAACGGAACTAGGCACAGCAGTATTCCCAGCCACGTCGTGGGCAGGTGGAGGGGACTGTTGCGCCCAGCGGCGGTGGCGATGGCAGGAAACAGCATCAGCGAGTAGTAGGCCTGGCCCAACGAGGACAACAAACAGACGCCCGCGATCAGCACGCCTGCGCTCGTGCACGCCCAGAGCCAACTATCGCTGTAGCGAAAGCGCGCCAACCCGATGACCGCGACGGCCACTGAGGCCGCGAAAACGATGAAGAACACCGCGTGGATCGCGGCCGGCATACCGAAATACACGGCGAAACCGGCAAGCGACGAGTTTGCGTAGTCGCGTGTCTGGGCCAGGTACGGCACGAGTCTGTCCGTGTACTCCGCGACTCCAGGAGTGATCGGCCAAGCGAGCAGGTTCATGGCGGCGGGTACGGCAACGGCGGCCACTGCGGCGCGCAACTGCAATCGCATCAGCGGCAAGACAATCAGCGGCGCGAACATCGGCTTGATCAGAATCGCAACCCCGAGCAGAAGACCGGCCGGCCACTGGCGTGAGTCAACGAGGGCAACCAGAAAAGCGACGAGGACAAGCAGGAGCACGCCGTTGATGTTGGAGAACACCAACGTGTTGGTCACCGCCTCGGTGAGAAACGCGGCTGCCAGGGAGACGGGAAAGAGCGGATGCGACAGCGAAAACCCGCTGCGGCGCACCAGCCAGGCGACGGCGACGATAATCGCCACCGCGTTGAGGAGGACAAACCCGGGGCGGGCGGCCTCTGCACTGGGCAGCAACCCGAGCGGTGAAAGGAGCAGTGTCGCGCCCGGGCTGTACAAATAATGGGGGTCGACGTACTCGTAGACCTCGTTGTACACCGGCACACGCTCGACGAATCTCCGAGCCGCGGACCACACGGTGGTGAAGTCGTCGGTGACGGAACCCGCCCACGCGAGGACGAGGAGCCGGTGGACTATCGCCAGGATGGCAAACGGCCACGCCGCGGCGTTTACGGCACGCAATAGGCGCTCGTCGCGCGGCGCCGCGGGTGGGGCAGAGCAGGTCCATACCTGGCTGAGTCGGGTTGTATTCACGCCCCATACCGTACCGAGAAGGTCGGCTGGTTTAGGGACGTGCCCGGCGGTAGCGGCAGAACAACATGGACTCGGCGTCTGATTCCACAGCTTCGAGCTGGAAGCGGTGCAGAAACGGTCTGTCACCCTCGAAGTTGAGGCCGCCGTGGCCGTCGGCGTCGCTGACCGAGGGGTCAATCGTCAGGTGGAGCACATCCACGAGGTCAGCTTGGAGTAGGGAGCTATACAGGCTGGGGCCGCCCTCGCAACTGATGTGTGCGTAGCCGTGCTCGTGGAGGGCATTGAGGATCTCTTCGGCTGAGCCTCTGCCGGTGGAGATCAACTGCGCGCCGGCATTGATGAGTGTTGCGCGGCGCGGGGCGAGGGAGGCGTCGTAAAGCGAGGCTTCGGGACAAAGCACGAGGACGTGACCGTGGAACAGCTCGCTACCCGCATCGACATCGAGGGACGTAGAGACGATCGACATCGGGGTGTCCGAGTAGCCGTAGTTCTCTGCGCGCACTGTGCCGGCGGCGACGAGCACACAGTCGGACCACGCGCGCAGGCCAGCCAGTAGCGCGGCGTCGTTGGTGTTGCCGAGGGGGCCGGAGGTGCCGCCCCGGGTAAAGGATCCGAGCAGCGTAGTGGCCATGACCGCGCGCAATTCGTGGGTGTCAGAAGAAGTGCCGATGATGTGCGAGACGTCCATGCGCAAAGACTACAGCCCCGCGCCGGTGGTCCCGGGCGGGGCTGCTACGTCTAAATGGAGCGGATGACGAGACTCGAACTCGCGACCCTCACCTTGGCAAGGTGATGCGCTTCCAACTGCGCTACATCCGCATTATTCGGTTTGAGAGGAGTGACCCTCTGTGCGCGATACTGGGATTGAACCAGTGACCTCTTCCGTGTCAGGGAAGCGCTCTCCCGCTGAGCTAATCGCGCAGGAAGCCTGATGGCTTGGAGGTGGATACGGGAATCGAACCCGTGTACACGGTTTTGCAGACCGTTGCCTAACCACTCGACCAATCCACCGTGGAGTTACCTCCAAAGTACCCGGCTAAGCCGGAATGTACTTGGAGCGGATGACGAGACTCGAACTCGCGACCCTCACCTTGGCAAGGTGATGCGCTACCAACTGCGCTACATCCGCATTCACTATTTGGTTGAAGAGGGTGAACCCTCTGTGCGCGATACTGGGATTGAATCAGTGACCTCTTCCGTGTCAGGGAAGCGCTCTCCCGCTGAGCTAAACGCGCCTAATCAAGTTCTCGAGGAACTTGGAGCGGATGACGAGACTCGAACTCGCGACCCTCACCTTGGCAAGGTGATGCGCTACCAACTGCGCTACATCCGCACACGCAACTTGATGTCGCCGTTGCCGGTCTGGCATCTCTGTGTTACGCGAGAGTAAACATTATCCGCACGGCGCTTAATGGCCAAATCGAAAGGTCAACCGCCGTTTCGCGTCGCCCTTCTTTATGGCGGGCGCCGGATACTTTGCGCTGTGCGGGCCTAGGTGGGGTCTCGAGGTGGATCGGCAAGCGCCTTGGCGGACGCTTTCGCTGGGAGCTTCGCGGCGCATCTGGTGGAACGCGCTTGAAGTGGTCGATCACCAGCGGATTCGTCGCTAGCCTTTGTGGCGGTGTAGAGTTTTCTCGCAGCACAAGGTCCTATGGCTCAGTGGAAGAGCGTTCCGTTCACACCGGAAAGGTCGCTGGTTCGATCCCAGCTAGGACCACATCAACAAATCGCCCCGGGGTATTCACCCGAGGCGATTTTTCGTGTGAACCGGGCCGGGGGTAAGACACAAAAGGGGACGTGGACCTTCTGCACCTTAACCCACAGGGGGTCCTGACCCGGTGTGAGGAATGTAACCCCAGCGGGGGCTTGGGGAACTCGATAGCGTGGTTAACCGACTATTAACTTGTCTGACAATGAACAGTCCAGTAGGACAAACGTCCACGCTAAGGAGTGATTCGGTGACCATGCCACCGCACCTGTCCACCCCACTCACGTTCGCGGCCACGGCCGCTGTGTCTGCGCTTTTGGTCGTGGGGACCGGGGTGCCGCAGGCTCTCGCCCACGACGCCGTCGTCGATGCTCGGCCAGCAGAAGGGGAGGTGGTGCAGGAGTTTCCCTCCACCATCGCGTTGACGTTTTCCGGCGAGGTCCAAGACGGATTCAACACGTTCGCCGTAAGTAGCGCCGACTCCGGTGAAGTTGTGTACTCGGGTGAGCCGTACCTTGACGGCCGCGACGTCATTCTTGACGTGCCCGACGACCTCGAGCCAGCACCGGGTGCCTACCAAGTTGGATTCCAGATCATCTCCTCGGATGGGCACGCAACCAAGGGTGTGACCTCGTTTAGTTTCCAGCCCGCTGAGTCCACCGCCCAAGAATCTGCGGTGGCCCCGACGGCGAGCGAACCTGCCAGCCCTGCCGTGCCCGCTGAGTCCACCGACAACACAAACGCTTCCCCGTCGACGTGGGTGACGTGGCTTTCAGTCGGCGCGGGTGTCGTGATTGTGGCCGCTGCGGCGATTGCGGCACTGGGCAAGCGTGGCCGCAACGCAGGCCCTGCGGAACCGGCGGGCTCGTCGGAGCAGGTGCGCCGCTAGCGGTCCGCTGCTCGCCAACACACCATGCCAACCACACCTCAGGAAGGACGAAACCACGATGCGTAACTTTCCTCTCTTCGCCGCCGTTGTCGCGGCAAGCATCGGCATTTCTGCGTGCACTGCGCCGAGCTCTGAGACTTCTACGGTCTCCTCGGCTTCCACGTCGTCAGAGACTGCACCTTCACCATCAGTGACAAGCGACGCTGTTGCCCCTGCGGCAACGCAGGGCGCCGGCGACGTGGTGCTTGACAATGCAACCGTGCGGGCGAAGACAGACCCGTCCATGACGATGACGGCCATCTTCGGCACACTGCGCAACACCTCGGACAGGACGATCACCATCACGGGCTTTACCACGTCCCTGGGTGAGGCCCGCTACGAGCTGCACGAAACTGTCGACGGCACCATGCGTCCGGTAGAGACAGGATTCGAGATTCCCGCGGGCGGGACGCGTGAGCTGGGCCCCGGTGGGGACCACATGATGATCCTTGACTACGCCCCGGAGATTCCCGCCGGTGACACAGTCGACATCACGTTGGACACGGCAGACGGCGCCGAGATCAGCATCCCTGGTGTGGCAGTGCGCACGAT
The DNA here is from genome assembly GCF_040946405.1 of Corynebacterium sp. LK2510. Taxonomy (NCBI): domain Bacteria; kingdom Bacillati; phylum Actinomycetota; class Actinomycetes; order Mycobacteriales; family Corynebacteriaceae; genus Corynebacterium; species Corynebacterium sp. LK2510. The sequence goes on from NZ_JAYWLR010000001.1 coordinate 179,671, forward strand.
GATCCCGGGCCACGAGGACTACGCCGACCACGCCGACCATGCAGACCGCGAACAGCAGTAGGGTGCAAAAGATGGACCCGGCACCGGGCAGGAGAGCGACGCCATGGCAGTGACACGGCGGGCGTTTATCGCCGGTACCTCAGTCGCGTCCGCGGCAGCGCTTGCCGCGTGCGCGGAAGACAGAGCAAGCACCTCGGGCGAAGCAAGCGGGGGAGAAGGCACCAGCTCGGCCACCAACGCCGAACCACTCACCGATGCCGTTGTCGAGTTCGATGGCGAACACCAGGCGGGAGTGGACACCCCAACCCAGGCGAGCATCAACCTTGTGGGGTTCGATCTTAAGGAGGGCGTCGACAAGCGAGCGGTCGTGCGGTTGATGCGTGTGTGGACAGAAGATGCCCGCGCCCTGTGTTCGGGCCGCGCTCCGCTGGGCGGGCTCGAACCCGAGATGAGCGAGTGGCCTGCGAACCTGACCATCACGGTTGGGTTCGGCGAACGCATCTTCGACATCGCCGCGCCCGGGGCGAAACCTGCGTGGCTCCACGACATCCCGGCGTTGACGCGCGACGAGCTTCGCCCCGAGTGGTCCCAGACGGATCTTGTCTTGCAGATCTGCTCCGACGATCCCGTCATGTGCGCCTGGGCGATGCGCCACATGACGCGCAGCGGGATGGACTACGCGCGCACAATGTGGGTGCAGCAGGGGTTCATGAACGCCTTCGGCGCGATCCCGAAAGGCCGCACTCCACGCAACCTCTTCGGCCAGGTCGACGGAACAGTCAATCCACGCAGCGCCGACGAGTACGCCGAGCAGGTGTGGATCGACGAACCTGCGGGGATGGCCGGCAGCACCTCCATGGTGGTGCGGCGCATCGCCATGAACCTCGATACGTGGGAGCTGCTCGATCGACCGTCGCGGGAGCAGGCCATCGGGCGCTCGCTTGTCGACGGCGCCCCGCTCACCGGCGGCGACGAGTTCACCGCCCCCGACATGGACGCCACCGACGACTACGGCCTGCCGGTCATCGACCGGGGCTCCCACATGGCCCGCGCCATGCCACCCGCGGACCACCCGGAGCAGCGCTTCAAAAGGCGCCCCTACAACTACAACCTGCCTCCCGAGCCGGGGTCGGAACACCTCAGCAACGCCGGCCTCATTTTCATCGCTTACCAGCGAAACCCAGACATCCAATTCACCCCGGTGCTCCAGCGCCTGGACGCTTCCGATCGCCTCAACGCGTGGATAACCCATATCGGCTCCGCCGTGTACTGGGTGCCACCCGGGACCCGCGATCCAGCATCGGCGGGACGGGACGGAGACTCCTATTGGGGCGAGACGGTCCTGAACTCGCAGCCGGGGTAAACTCACCGCGTGTATCTGACCCGACATGCCGGGGCGGGTGCCGTAGGAATCCACGACAACACAGGTGTGCGGCCAGGTATGTCGAACACCGTAAGCGCAAAGGAGCGCACCATTATGGCCGACGCAACCGACAACATTGACGCCAACGCCCAGCCTGCCCACACTTTCGAGCCGTTTGAGGTTCCGGCGGGAACAGCCGTCGGGGTGGCGATGCGCGAGCTCGAGCTTCCGAACAAGGGCCCGGACGCGGTTGTCGTCGTGCAAGACGCCGACGGAAACCTGAAGGACCTGTCCTACGTCCCGGATGAGGCGGCAACGTTCATGCCGGTGGCCGCGTCCACCGAGCTCGGGCGCTCCGTTATCCGCCACTCCTGCGCCCACGTTCTCGCGCAGGCCGTCCAGGCGGAGTTCCCCGGCACGAAGCTGGGCATCGGCCCGGCGATCAACGACGGCTTTTACTACGACTTCGACGTCGCTGAGCCGTTTACGCCGGATGCGTTGAAGGCCATCGAGCGCCGAATGAAGAAGATCATCAAGCAGGGCCAGAAGTTCGCCCGCGGCGTCTACGACTCAGCCGACGCTGCCGCGGAGTCGCTCAAAGATGAGCCGTACAAGCTTGAACTCGTCCACGACAAAGGCAACGTCGACCCGAACTCCGACGAGGCGGCCGAGGTCGGCGCAGGAGAGCTGACGTACTACAACAACCTCAACCCGCGCACCGGCGAGGTCGAGTGGGGCGATCTGTGCCGCGGCCCGCACGTGCCCACCACCAAGTACATCCCTGCGTTTGCGCTGACGCGCTCCTCGGCTGCCTACTGGCGCGGCGACCAGAACAACGCTGGCCTGCAGCGCATCTACGGTACCGCGTGGGAGTCCACGGAGAAGCTCGACGAGTACCTGACCATGTTGGCCGAGGCAGAAAAGCGCGACCACCGTCGCCTCGGCAACGAGATGGACCTGTTCTCCTTCCCGGACGAGGTCGGCTCTGGTCTGCCGGTGTTCCACCCGGACGGCGGCATCGTGCGCATGGCCATGGAAGACCACTCCCGCCAGCGCCACATCCAGGCGGGCTACTCGTTTGTCAACACCCCGCACGTGACCAAGGGTGAGCTGTTCCAGAAGTCCGGGCACCTCGACTGGTACGCCGACGGCATGTTCCCGCCGATGAAGCTCGACGGTGAGACCGACGACCAGGGCACCGTGACCAAGCAGGCGGTTGACTACTACGTCAAGCCGATGAACTGCCCGATGCACAACCTCATCTTCGACTCGCGCGGGCGCTCGTACCGCGAGCTTCCTCTTCGCCTGTTCGAGTTCGGCACCGTATACCGCTACGAGAAGTCGGGCGTGGTGCACGGACTGACCCGCGCCCGTGGTTTCACGCAGGACGACGCCCACATCTACTGCACCGAAGACCAGCTCGAGGACGAGCTGACCAGCGTCCTCGAGTTCATCATCTCGCTGCTGCAGGACTACGGCCTCGACGACTTCTATCTGGAGCTCTCCACGAAGGACCCGGAGAAGTACATCGGCGACGACGATATCTGGGAGCGTTCGACGTCGATCTTGCAGTCGGTTGCGGAAAAGTCCGGTCTGGAACTCGTCCCGGATCCCGCGGGTGCGGCGTTCTACGGCCCGAAGATCTCCGTCCAGGCGCGCGACGCGATCGGCCGCACCTGGCAGATGTCCACCGTGCAGCTCGACTTCAACCTGCCGGAGCGTTTCGACCTGCAGTACACCGCCTCGGACGGCACCAAGCAGCGCCCGGTCATGATCCACCGCGCCCTGTTCGGCTCCATCGAGCGCTTCTTCGGCGTGCTCCTCGAGCACTACGCGGGCGCATTCCCGGCATGGCTTGCTCCGCGCCAGGTTGTCGGCATCCCGGTCGCGGATGACTTCGCGCCGCACTTGGCGGATGTCGTCGCAAAGCTCAAGGCTCGCGGGCTGCGTGCCGAGGTCGACTACTCCGACGACAGGATGCAGAAGAAGATCCGCACCCACACCACCGGCAAAGTCCCGTTCATGCTGCTTGCAGGAGCGCGGGATGTGGAAGCTGGCGCAGTGAGCTTCCGCTTCTTGGACGGCACCCAGATCAACGGCGTGCCTGTTGACGAAGCAGTGGAGATCATCTCCGCGTGGGTTGATGACAAGCGCAACGACCAGCCGAGCGAGGAAGCTATTGCTGCCCGGCGGGCGTAGCGGGGAAGAAGGCGCCTCGATGTACGTGGACACCGGTGCGGGTGAGCCCGACCGCCTCGAGCGGTTGTGGGCGCCCTACCGGCTGAGCTACGTCTCTGCGGCGGCGTCGACAAGTGATGGACGTGATGGGCGCGGCGATCCGTTCGTCGCGGCGGCTCAGATGAGTGACGAAGACGGGCTCGTTATCGCACGTGGCGAGACGGTCTACGCTCTGCTCAACCTGTACCCATACAACGCGGGACACCTCATGGTTGTGCCGTACCGCAAGGTCGCGAACCTGGAGGATCTCACCGACGCGGAGACGGCGGAGCTGATGTCTTTTGCCAAACTCGCCGTGCGCACCCTCAAGCACGTGTCGCGTCCTGAGGCGATCAACGTCGGTCTTAACCTGGGCAAGGCGTCGGGTGGATCGGTCGGCGATCACCTCCACCTCCACGTCGTGCCACGCTGGGCGGGGGATGCGAACTTCATGACGGTGATCGGTGGGACCAAGGTCTTGCCTCAGCTGCTTAAGCAGACCCGCGAGGTGCTTGCCGAAGGCTGGAAGGACGTCGCTTCCGCCCGCCGGGAAGGGGGAGACGATGCTTAGCGTCCACGGGCGCAAGCCCGCCGCGGTCGTCGTTGAACCGGTTGCGCGAGCCCTGCTCAAGGTCGGGCTGACCCCGAATGCGACGACGGTGTGCGGCACCGCGGCGACAGTGGCCGCGGCCGTGCTGCTCATCCCGCAGGACCACCTGGTGTGGGCGGCTGTCCTCTCGCTCGTCCTGGCCGCATTCGACATGATCGACGGAACAATGGCGCGGCTGCGGGGAGGCGGTACCGCGTTCGGTGCGACTCTCGATGCGAGCTGTGACCGAATTACGGACGGCGCCCTGTTTGGGGCGATGGTTGTGTGGCTCGTCTACGTCGATAATGCTTCCGTCGTAACGGTGGTGGCCGCACTGATCGTCCTTGTGCTGTCGCAGGTGACCAGCTACGTCAAGGCGCGTGGTGAGGCCGGTGGCATCCGCATCGTTGGTGGCCTTGTGGAGCGCCCGGAGCGTCTCATCATCGCGCTCGTCGGACTGGCACTCGAGGGTATGGGCGTCGCATTCGCCATCGAGGTTGCGCTCTGGATCCTTGTCGCCGGTTCCACCGTGACGGTGGCGCAGCGCCTGCTCGCCGCCGCCCGGGATCCGCGCGCCACGGCTCCCGTCGCCGCGCCCGAGGGATCGGGGTAGTTAGACGTGGATGTGCGGGACACAGCGACGACTGCGGCGTACCTGGCGGGATGGAAGGTCGTCGGGGCCATGCCGTCGCGGGTTGCCGAATTGCTTTTCGACGCCGGGGCGGACGCGATCTCCCACTCCGGTCGCGGCATGGACACCCTGCGGCGCAACCTCACCCGCGTGGTGGGCGCGGAAAACGTCACGCGTGCTCTCGTCCGGGATTCGGTCCGCTCCTACGCGCGCTACTGGCGTGAGGCCTTCCAGCTGCCGAGGTTGGCGGGTGATCCGGCGTTGCTGGCCAGGCTCGATGAGGCTATTGCGGGCCGCGACCACATCGACGCGGCGCTCGACCGCGGCCGCGGCGTGGTGCTGACTCTGCCGCACTCGGGAAACTGGGACATGGCGGGGGTATGGGCGGCCGCAACGTACGGCGGTTTCACCACCGTCGCCGAGCGCCTGCGCCCCGAGGCGCTTTTCGACGCCTTCGTCGACTACCGCACCTCCCTCGGCTTCGAGGTGCTGCCGCACGCAGGCGGCACGACACCGCCGCGCGAACGTCTCGAGGAGGTGTTGCGCAGCAACGGAGTCGTTTGTCTGATGGGGGAGCGCGACCTGAAAGGTACCGGGATTCAGGTCAATTTCTTCGGCGAGCGCACCACGATCCCTGCTGGTTCGGTGGCGCTTGCCCAACGCACGGGGGCGAGCCTGCTCGTCGCGCACACGTGGTTTACGGAGCGCACGGGTTCTCACCGCAGCCCGGGATGGGGCATGAAGGTGGAACCGGAAGTGGAGGTGACCGAGGTCGGTGCCACCGCGCAGCGGGTTACGGACCTGTTTGCCGCCAACATCGCTGCCCATCCGCGGGACTGGCACATGCTCCAGCCGATGTGGCCCGCCGACCGCCCGGCCACGCCGCGGCGCCTGACAAAGGGACGGTGACGGTCCATGCGCGTGGGACTCATCTGCCCGTACTCCTTTGATGAACCTGGTGGGGTTCAAGCCCATGTCCTTGATTTAGCGCATTCACTGCGCAGTCGGGGCCATGACGCTTACGTTCTTGGCCCGGCGACGGCAGGCCGCACCCGAGAGCTGCCCGACTGGGTGACCCGCGGGGGTCCCGCCGTGCCGCTGCCCTATAACGGCTCGGTGGCGCGGCTCGCCCTAGGGCCCCAGGTGCGCATGATCGCGAGGAAGTTCATTCGTGGCGGCAACTTCGACGTGCTGCATATACATGAGCCCAACGCGACGAGTTACTCACTGGCCGCGTTGCTCGCTGCGGAGGGCCCGATTGTGGCCACCTACCACGCCTCGGCGCAGTCGTCGCTCGCCCTGCGGGCGGCGCTTCCCACCTTGCGCATCGGTCTGGAGAAGATCCGCGGCGGCATCGCTGTCAGTGAAATGGCGCGGCGCTGGCAGGTCCAACAGGTGGGCACCGACCCGGTTGTGATTCCGAACGGCGTTGACACCGGTCGTTTCGCGCGCCGCGCTCAGCCGCAAGCGCGGCGCGGCGAAACGGTACACATCGCGTTCCTCGGCCGCCTCGCCGAGCCCCGCAAAGGGTTGGGAATCCTCCTGGACGCACTCGAAATGCTCGGCCGAGATGTGCGGGTGACAGTGATCGGGGGAGGAGACCACCCGAGCGCGCCCGGGGTGGACTTTGTCGGGCGAGTCAGCGACGAGGACAAGGCACGCATTCTGGGTGAAGCGGATATCTACGTCGCCCCGAACACCGGTGGTGAATCATTCGGCATCGTGCTCGTCGAGGCAATGGCAGCGGGCTGCGCCGTTGTCGCCAGCGACCTCGATGCGTTCGCGGCCGTCTGCGCGGCCGATCAGGCCAATCCAGCCGGTGTCCTGTTCCCGACGGGGGACGCAGCCGCGCTCGCCAACGAGTTGCGAGCATTAATCGATGACCCCGCGCGCAGGCAGCGTCTCGCTCAGGCCGGCGCCGCGCGCGCCGCTCACTACGACTGGGCTGTTGTGACCGACCAGATTTTGGCCGTCTACGAAACGGTCTCCCACAACGAGAAGGTCCGGGTGGGGTAGGTGACGGCTGTGTGGGTTGTGCTGGTTGCGGCAGTGGCGTTGGTGTGCGCCTGGGCGGTGCTCACCGCGCAGCGGCTCGACCGCCTCCACATCCGCCTTGACCGCTCGCGCGACGCGCTGCAGGCGGCGCTTGACCGGCGCTGCGCCGTGATCGCGGCGCACCATGAACGGCTCGGTCCGGCGGCGCGGGCGGTCGAAAACATACCGTTGCGCCCGACTGACCTCGATAGCCGGCTTCGGGCGGACGCAGAACTGCGAGCCCGTGTGCCAGACGACAGCGCTACAGAATCGGCAACTGGCAGTGACGGCGACATGCGCGAGGCCGACACCCGGGTGTTGCTCGCACTACGGTTCTACAACGAGGCGGTTGGCGACACGCGGGCGCTGCGCCTCCACCCGCTTGTGCGGGCACTCAAGCTCGGCGGTACGGCTGCACTGCCCGAGGTAGCGAGAATGCCTGACGTGCCCTAGCCTGCACACACAAACAGGGCCTCCACCGGGGATCGTCGCAAAGCGCTACCCTATCGTCCATGGCTACCCCGACGATTCAAGCAGTGCTCGACCTCGAACGCATTGATAAGGACTTTTACCGCGGTCGGGCCATGGAGTCGCAGATTTTTGTGCGCACCTTCGGTGGGCACGTCGCCGGCCAAGCGCTGGTCGCCGCGACGCGCACGGTGGGCAGCGACAAGCGGGTGCACTCACTCCACGGTTATTTCCTGCGCGGTGGGGTGGCGAGCGCCGAGACTGTCTACAAGGTTTCCAGGCCCCGCGATGGACGCAGTTTTTCTACCCGCACTGTCGAAGCGGTGCAGGACGGGGAGGTGATCTTCTCCATGCAAGCCAGCTTCCACGCCACGGGGGATTCCGGACCGGAGCATTTCGACCCCATGCGCCAGGTGCCACGTCCCGAGGATCTCCTTCCCGCGGACCAGACGCTGGCCCCGACGATGCTCGGCCTGGCCAAGGAGTGGTCTGACTGGGATGTGCGCCAGGTCCCGCCGGAATCCTTTGAACCCGATGCCAATTCCGCCGGCCAGCAGCTGGTGTGGTTCAAGTCGAAGGTCCCGCTTCCTGATGACGACACCTTCCACGTGTGCACTCTTGCCTACATGTCGGACATGACCCTGATCTACACAGCTCTCGTGCCGCACCCCGGCCACAAGGTGCAGTTGGCATCGCTCGACCATGCAATGTGGTTTGTGCGCCCGTTCCGCGCCGACGAGTGGCTGCTGTATGACCAGTCTTCGCCCTCTGCACACCACGGGCGGGGACTGGCCCAGGGCAAGATCTACGACGAGCGTGGCAACTTGGTGGCGGTGTGCATGCAGGAGGGGCTGACCCGCGACCTGCGTGAGGGAGCCACCTCTGTGCCTGTGGCGAACGGATCGCGCCCGGAGTAGCGCTTGCCCAAAGGAGTGCGCAGGCTGTGCCAAGCCCAATGCGACGCGACCTTGGTTGTGGGCCCCACGTATAATTGGCCCCTGTTCATAACACCTGCGCGCTGCAGGAGACCCCGCGGGGTCAGCCAGGCCCGAAACGGCCAATGTTCGCGTGCGGCGCACCAGCAACGGGAAAGGGGAGCTTGACATGTCAGGCCACTCAAAGTGGGCGACCACCAAGCACAAGAAGGCTGCAAACGACGCCAAGCGCAGCAAGATGTTTGCCAAGATGATCAAGGACATCGAGGTGGCGGCACGCTCCGGCGGCGGTGACCCGGCAGGCAACCCGACGCTTGAAACCATGATTGCTAAGGCCAAGCGCGCCTCGGTTCCCAACGACAACATTGAGCGTGCCCGCAAGCGCGGTTCCGGCGAGGAAGCCGGCGGTGCGAACTGGGAGTCCGTGATGTACGAGGGTTACGGCCCCAATGGAGTGGCCGTTCTCATCGAGTGCCTCACGGACAACCGCAACCGCGCGGCAACTGAGGTCCGTACCGCTATGTCGAAGAACGGTGGCAACCTCGGCGAGTCCGGCTCCGTCGGCTACATGTTCAGCCGTACCGGTGTGGTGACCGTGCAGAAGGGCGAGCTGGCCGAGGACGATGTCCTCGGTGCTGTGCTCGACGCCGGTGCCGAGGAGGTCAACGACCTCGGTGAAATGTTCGAGGTCATTTGCGCCCCCACTGATCTCCACGCCGTGCGCGACGCACTCGTTGCTGAGGGTATCGAAGTCGAGGACGCGGAGCAGGACTTCCGCGCTTCGGTCGAGGTCGACATGGACATCGCGGGAGTGAAGAAGATGGAGAAGCTTATCGACGCGCTCGAGGAGTCCGACGATGTGCAGAACGTTTACACGAACATGTCCATCTCTGATGAGGTAGCGCAGCAGCTCGAAGAGGCTTAGCCTGCGCTCGCGTCAGCGCCTCGCCCTAACCGGGCGGGGCGTTTGGCGTATCGGGAGAGTGCGGCTGGTGTCTTCTGGGTGTGGTAGAACATATGTGTTAGCGCATTGGTCTACGGTGGCAGGTTAAGGAGGTGTCCGATGAACTTGGAGGGCCTGCGAGTCATGGGCATTGATCCTGGTTTGACGCGGTGCGGGCTCTCTGTGGTGCAGGCGGGCAGGGGAAGGCAGGTTATCCCCATTGCGGTCGGGGTCGTTCGCACCCCTGCGGGGGCGGAGATCTCGGAGCGTCTGCTGCGGTTGTCCACTGCTGTCCGGGAGTGGATAGACGAGTATCAGCCGGACGTGATCGCGATGGAAAGGATATTCGAGCGCGGCAACGTCTCTACTGTGATGCACACCGCTCACGCCGTTGGGGTGCTCATCCTCGCGGCTGCGGAGCGGGGCATCCCGGTGGATATGTACACCCCGTCGGAAGTGAAGAAAGCGATTTCCGGAAATGGCCGCGCCGACAAGAAACAGATGACCACGATGGTTACCCGCATCCTCGGGCTGGCAGAGCCGCCGAAACCTGCGGATGCCGCAGACGCACTCGCCATCGCGGTGTGCCACTGCTGGCGCGCTCCGCTGATTGCCCGCAGTGCGCAGCTGGCCGGTGCGGCGCGCGAGCTTGCTGACAACAACAGGAGGACATAATGATCGATTCTTTGCACGGTGAGGTCCTCAGCATCGGGCTGGATCATGGCGTGATCGAGTGCGCCGGTGTGGGCTACCGCTTCCTCGCGGCACCTCCGACCTTGGGCAGGCTTGTCCGTGGGGAGCGCACGCGTGTGCTCACCGCGATGGTGGTCAAGGACGACGGGATGACCCTGTACGGCTTCTCGGATGCGGATGCGCGCTCGATGTTCCACAAGCTGCAGTCGGTGACGGGGCTTGGCCCAAAATTGGCCTTGGCATGCCTGTCGGTGTTCGAGCCTGGCGAGCTTGCCGGTCACATCGCCGCCGGTGACGCCAAAGCGATCCAAGCGATCCCAGGCGTGGGTAAGAAGATGGCGGAACGTGTCGTACTTGAGCTCAAAGACAAAGTCGAAGGCTTCGCGGCGGGTGCAAGCGGGGCGCGCGCCGCAACCCCCGCGGCTGCCGGCACCACCCTCGTCACCGAGCAGGTGGTGGAGGCTCTCGTCGGGCTGGGGTTTGCGGAGAAATCGGCTCGCCCGGTGGTGGAAGCTCTCATCGAGCAGTCCCCGGAGGAGTCGTCCTCGGTGGTGCTGCGCGCCGCATTGACCCAGCTGGGCAAGAAGTAGACGGTAGGGTGTAGCGCATGTCCGACGTCGAAAAGACCGAGTTTTCGCTGCCCGCAGGGTATGCACGCCCCGACGCTTCGATTGTCGACGCAACAGTGAACGCCGAGGAGCGCGACGTCGAAAAGTCCCTGCGTCCGAAGTCGATCACGGAGTTCATTGGGCAGCCGAAGGTGCGCGAGCAGCTCAATCTCGTGCTTGCTGGGGCGCGGCGCCGCGACGTGACCCCGGACCACATTTTGCTCTCGGGCCCGCCCGGGCTGGGCAAAACCACGATGGCCATGATCATTGCCCAGGAGCTCGGCACCTCACTGCGCATGACCTCAGGGCCCGCCCTCGAGCGGGCGGGAGATCTTGCGGCGATGCTGTCGAACCTGATGGAGGGCGATGTCCTCTTTATAGACGAGATCCACCGGATTGCCCGTCCCGCCGAAGAAATGCTTTACATGGCGATGGAGGACTTCCGCATCGATGTGATCGTGGGCAAGGGTCCGGGTGCAACTTCAATTCCGCTGGAGATCCCTCCGTTTACCCTTGTCGGCGCTACGACGAGGGCTGGAATGCTGACTGGTCCGCTGCGCGACCGCTTCGGGTTTACCGCCCAGATGGAGTTTTACGACGTCGATGACCTCACTCGCGTGATCACGCGCGCCGCGGGCATCCTCGGGGTCGAAATCAACCCGGATGCCGCAGTGGAGATTGCCTCGCGGTCTCGTGGCACACCTCGAATTGCGAACCGCCTGTTGCGGCGTGTGCGTGACTGGGCGGACGTGAATGGTTCGGGCCGGGTGGATGTGCCGGCGGCTCAGGCTGCGCTCGATGTGTTCGACGTGGACGAGGCTGGCCTGGACCGGTTGGATAGGGCAGTGCTCGATGCACTGATCCGTGGACACGGCGGTGGGCCGGTGGGAGTCAACACCCTCGCGATCGCTGTGGGTGAGGAACCCGCCACGGTCGAAGAGGTCTGCGAGCCCTATCTGGTCCGCGCTGGGTTGATGGCCCGGACGGGGCGTGGGCGTGTTGCGACTGCAGCCGCCTGGCACCATCTCGGGCTCGCACCGCCACCGGAGGCGCCGGGCCAACTCAACCTGCACTAGTTCTCTACACGGGTTCTTTGCACGGGTTCACAGTGGGGCAGGGCTCAGTTCATGCGGTCGATGCCGTACCATGACCCGTTGTTGTGCTCTTTCCGCCAGGCCCTGCGTGCTCGCCATGCCGTCACCGGGCTTGGTGGAAGGCTCATTGTGCAGTTCTGATGTAGAGGAGTCACCTCAGTGTCCGCTAGTAACCGGCGTCCCGGCGAGACAGGTGCGAAAAGGACGTGGCCCGCAAAGGCCCTCGCCCTGTTCGCATGCATCGTCGCGCTTGTGTACGGCCTCGTGTTTTTCACAGGCGATAGGTCCGCAACCCCGAAGCTCGGCATTGACTTGCAGGGCGGAACCCGTGTCACCCTTGTGCCGCAGGGCGCCGAGCCGACCCGTGAGCAGCTCGAGGATGCGAGGAACATCATCGAAAACCGCGTCAACGGTATGGGCGTCAGCGGTGCGTCCGTCGTTGTCGATGGCAACACGTTGGTGATCACCGCTGCCGGAGACGACACCTCCGAGGTTCGCAACCTGGGACAGACCTCGCAGCTCGCGTTCCGCCCGGTGCTCGACCCGCCCGCGGTAAATCCGGCGCAGCTGCCCACCGCGCTGGAGGAGACCGCGAACCAGTGGGTGCGCTACGGAGTGATCCCGAAGGCTACGGCTGAGGCGGTCGCCGCTCAGGCCGTTGGTGAGGGTGCCGAGGCCCCCACCATCGACGCGGAGCCGCTCGATGCGCCAGACGGTCCGGCCGAGACCGCGCAGCGCCGCCAGGAAACGATCGACATGTTGCGTGAGACCCGGCAGTCGCAGGACCCGACGGAGCAGTATGCCTCCCTGGCCCTGATGTCGGGAGTGTGCTCTACCCAGCAGACCGACCCGTTGGCGGGCACCGACGAGACGGACGCGCCGCTCGTGGCCTGCGACTCCACAACCGGTCAGCCAATGCTTCTCGACGCAGTCCCGCTGCTCAACGGCCAGACCGACGAGGCCGGCCAGCGGCTTACCGGCGACCAGATCGACACCTCGCGCCCGATTACCGGTGGATTCAACCCGCAAAGCTCGCAGATGGAGATCAGCTTCGCCTTTAGCCAGGGTGGAGACTCGAACGGTTCGCAGACGTGGGCGCAGCTCACCAGCGACATGCTCGGTCGGCAGATTGCGATCACGCTGGACTCCCAGGTGATTTCGGCTCCGGTCATCCAGGGAGCGACCCCTCCGGGTTCGGCTACCTCAATCACGGGCAACTTCACCCAGGCAGAGGCAGAGACGCTTGCCAACAACCTGCGCTACGGTGCGCTGCCACTGTCGTTCGCCGGTGAAAACGGCGAGCCGGGCGGTACGGCCATGACGGTTCCGCCGTCGCTCGGTCTGGCATCGCTCAAGGCCGGTATGTACGCGGGTCTGGCCGGTCTCGCGCTGGTGGCGTTGTTCGTCTTCGCTTACTACCGCCTATTCGGCCTGATCTCGCTCGCCACCCTTGTCGTCGCCGGTGTGCTGGTCTACGGCACGTTGGTCCTGCTGGGCCGGTGGATCGGGTACTCGCTCGACCTGTCCGGCGTCGCCGGTCTGATCATCGGTATCGGCACTACCGCCGACTCGTTTGTGGTCATCTACGAGCGCATCAAGGATGAGCTACGTAAGGGCAAGACGTTCCGCTCTGCAACTGCGCACGGTTGGGACCGCGCAAAGGCGACCGTCGTGACAGGAAACATGGTCACGCTGATCGGCGCCGTGACCATCTACCTGCTCGCAGTCGGTGACGTGAAGGGCTTTGCCTTCACCATGGGTCTGACCACGGTCTTCGATCTGCTGGTCACGTTCCTTGTGACTGCACCGCTGATGGTGCTGGCGTCGCGAAGCAAGTTCTGGTCGAAACCCTCCGTCAATGGCTTGGGCAAGATCTTCCGTCTCGCGGACGAGGAGCGCACTGCGCGCACTATTCGGACAGCGCCCACCGCAGCGCCTGTAGCCCCCGTAGCAGCCGACACCCACGGTGAGGAGAAGTAACCATGTCTAGCACCTCTATCTCAAACAACGGTGCAGCCGCTGCCGACACCGCGGAATCCACCACCGCCGTCGCATCGCCGCGTGTCCGTTCCCGCTACGACAAGCTGTATTCCGGCGACGGCGCCATCGACTTCATCGGACGATCGAAGCTGTGGTACATCCTCGCGACCGCCTTGCTGGCAATTTCCCTGCTGGCAATCGCCGTGCGCGGATTTAACCTCGGCATCGACTTCGAAGGCGGCACCAAGCTCAGCATGCCTGCCGGCGACCTTGTCGCAGAGCAGGTCGAAGAGACCTTCATCGACGCCACCGGCGTGGTGCCTGAACTGACCCAGATCGTCGGCGCCGGCGATACCCGCGTCCTCGAGATCAACGCCGAGCACCTGAGCCAGGAGCAGATCGACGCGGCACGCCAAGCGATCTACGAGGAGCACCAGCCGGTCAATGACCAAGGTGAGGCCACTGCCGACGCCATCGGCGACTCCACCGTCTCCGAGTCGTGGGGTTCCACCATCACCCAGCGCATGCTTCTGGCCATGGGCGTGTTCCTCATCGCCGCTGCGCTCTACGTTGCTCTGCGTCTGCAGCGCGACATGGCTATCGCAGCAATGGTGACTCTTGTCGTCGACGGCATTCTCATCCTCGGCCTGTACTCGCTGTTCCAGCTTGAGGTCACGCCGGCGATGATCATCGGTCTGCTCACCGTGCTGACCTTCTCAATCTACGACAAGGTCATCGTCTTCGACAAGGTCAAGGAGAACACCTCCGGGGTGCTTGACTCGCGCCGGTCGACCTACGGGGAAGAAGCCAACTTGGCAATCAACCAGACGGTCATGCGCTCGATCTCCACCTCGGTCATCTCGGCCTTGCCGATTATCGCCCTGATGGTCGTCGCAGTGTGGATGATGGGCGTGGGCACGCTGCGCGACCTCGCACTGATCCAGCTCATCGGAGTTCTGGAAGGCATCTTCTCCTCCCTGTTCCTCGCAACCCCGCTGCTGGTGACCATCGTCAATCGCCGCAAGGAGTTCCGCGAGCACAACCGGGAGGTAGAACGCTACCGTTCTGGTGAACTCACCGAGTCAGCCGAAACAAAGGCCGCGACCGCAGCCTCGCGCACCGTCGCGAGCCCCGTGCAGCATCCGGGTGCTGTCGACGACGCCCCGGCGGCCGCGACGAGCACGTGGCGGCCGACCACGAGGTAGCGGTGGCGTCGATAAGCACTGCGGCGAGGCTGCAACACGCGGCCTAAACGCACTGTGTCAGCGCACGGCGCCGGAGAGATTGGAGTGAGCATGAACCGTAGTCGCACCGTGGGTGTCCTGGCGGGAGCCGGGGTGTTTCTCGCGGCGTGCTCCGGTCCGACCTCACAGCAGGAGGCGGGGGAGACCACCGACCACTTCGGCTATCAGTTGCCAACAGACGTCTCGACGACGAATGCCGGCACCATGGCGGGTGTCTCGGAGATGGCGCAGACGCTGTCCGGGCGCCTGTATCCAGGCGTGTTCGTGCCGGGACCGAACGGGCAGATGATCCCGAATACGGATCTGGCCACCACGCAGGTTCTGCCCGGCGCTCAACGGCGGGTGATTTACACACTCAACGAGGCCGCGACGTTTTCCGACGGTGCCCCGGTTACCTGCACGGATTACCTCTTAGCCTTCAAAGCAGGCGAAACGCCGGAGCTTTTCGGCTCCCACATGCCGCTGTTTTCTGAGGTCGCGGATCTACTCTGCGAGCCCGGGAGCAAGGAATTCACCGTTGTGTTCAACGAAGGTGCCGGCGACAGGTGGCGCGGGTTGTTCGGCGCCGGAACCGTTGTGCCTGCGCATGCCGTCGCACGCAAGGCTGGTATCGACGAGAACCAGCTCGGCGATGTACTTGCATCGAGCGATGTCACCGGCATGTATACGATTGCTCAAGCGTGGCGTGACGGGTTCGACCTCGCAACGTTCGACCCCGAGATGGCGGCCGCGTTTGGGCCCTACCGGATCGAATCAGTCGGCGAGGCGGGAGAGGTAACCCTCGTAGCCAACGAGTCATACCACGGAGACGCTCCACGCACTCCGAAGCTAGTGGTGTGGCCAGCGAGCGCTGATACAGCGACGCTCGCTGAGTCCGGCGCACTGCGCGTCGCTGAGCTTCCGAGCTCCACCCCAAGCTGGCTCGATCCGAACGAAGAAGCGAACCCCTTCGACGTCAAGCAGGCTGTGGGCGATCTGACGGACTCTTTGACCTTCGCCACGAACGGTATCTGGGCGTACCACGACTACAGGCGCGCCTTCGCTGCCTGCATGGACCATGGAGCCGTGGCTGCGGCGTCGAGTGCCGCAAGCGGAATGGAGGTGCCGCCTCACCTCGTGCACGTTGTTTCTGCGAACGACGCTCTTGCGCGGCGCTTCTACGACATCGTCGACGCGCATGGCGGGGTCGACCCCGCCGCCGCGAGTGTTCTGGCTGGGATGGAGATCAGGATCGGTTACACCGGATCGTCCGCTCGTTACGCAGCAATGCTCGAGGCAGTTCGCGCCTCCTGCGAGCCTTTCGGCGTGACCGTGATCGACGCCGGCGGGGACAAGACGCTGGGTGACCTCGCGCGCGTGGAGTTCGGCGAATGGGGGGAGGCGATCGAGACAGAGGGAACGATCGACGTCCTTCTTCGCCCGGTTGACCCGGCAACGGAATACACCGGGGTGGGAACGCGAGCGCAGGATATCGCAGCGCTGCGCGACAACGAGAGACGCCTGTGGGAGGAGCTTCCGTCGATCCCGCTGTCCGCGCAACCTAGGAACTTCGTCGTCGACCGCAACGTGGGTAACGTAGTTGTGTACACGGGAAGTGCCGGCATCGGCTGGAACATGGACCGATGGCAGGCTGCGAGCCCGCAGTCTGCCAGCATGACCGAGAACAAGTGAGGTAACCGGTGGAACCTAACGCGACGCAGCCGTACACCTCGGCAGCGGAGGCCTTGGCGGCAAAGACCCGGAAAGTGAAGGACTTCCCTGAGCAGGGGGTTGTGTTCGAAGACCTCACACCGGTGCTGGCTGACGGCCCCGCGCTCCACGCCGTGATTCACGAACTTGCCCAGCACAGCCGTGACTTGGGTGCGGATCTGATCGGCGGCCTCGACGCCCGCGGTTTCCTCCTCGGATCCGCTGTCGCCTACGAGCTCGGGCTTGGCGTTTTGGCGATTCGCAAGAAAGGCAAGCTGCCGCCTCCTGTGCTTACGCAGGAATACACCACCGAGTACAGCACCGCAGCGCTCGAGATCCCCGGGGAGGGAATCGAGGTTAAGGGCCGCAAGGTTGTGCTTGTCGACGATGTCCTCGCCACCGGTGGCACACTCGTAGCTGCTACCGACCTCATTGAGCGCGCAGGTGGTAGCGTCGTGGGCTACGTCGTAGTCCTCGAGGTCCCCGACCTTGGGGGCCGAGACAAGTTGTCAGGTGCACCGCTGGTGGTCCTGGCTGAGGGCAAGTAGCGGCGCCGCGAGGAAAGGGGCTGTTGATGACCAGTGAAAAGACGCCGAGGCGTTCGGCCTCAAGCGTGCGCAGCGTCTCTGCCCGCCTGGCGCGTTCCCTAACGGGGGGCCGAGCCAAGGTCAATCCCGTTCTGGATCCACTTTTGTCGATCCACCGGACGTACCACCCCAAGGCGGATGCCGAGCTGCTCAACCGCGCGTACGACACCGCCGAGCGGCTTCACGAGGGCGTGTTCCGCAAGTCGGGCGAGCCCTACATCACCCACCCGTTGGCCGTTGCCACAATCTGCGGCGAGATCGGCATGGACACCACGACGCTCGTCGCAGCGCTATTGCACGACACAGTCGAGGACACGGATTACTCGCTGGAGGATCTCTCGCGCGACTTCGGCCCCGAGGTCGCCAGGCTTGTCGACGGCGTGACGAAGCTCGACAAGGTCGCTCTCGGCGCGGCCGCCGAGGCCGAGACGATCCGCAAGATGATTGTCGCGATGGCCGAAGACCCGCGCGTGCTGGTGATCAAGGTCTCCGACCGACTCCACAACATGCGCACCATGCGCTTCCTGCCGCCAGAAAAGCAGGCGAAGAAGGCTAAGGAGACGCTCGACGTCATCGCCCCGCTCGCGCACCGTCTCGGTATGGCGTCGGTGAAGTGGGAGCTCGAAGACCTCGCGTTCGCCATTCTCTACCCGAAGAAGTACGAGGAGATCGTCCGCCTCGTTGCTGACCGAGCACCGTCGCGGGATCGCGCCTTGAAGGAAATTACCGCCCAACTTGAGGCGGAGCTTAAAGCCAACAGTATTCACGCCGAGGTTATGGGCCGGCCAAAGCACTACTGGTCCATTTACCAGAAGATGGTCGTGCGCGGCCACGAGTTCAACGAGATCTTCGACCTAGTGGGTCTGCGCGTGCTCGTTGACAACGTCAACGATTGCTACGCCGCCATTGGTGTGGTGCATGCTCTCTATTCGGCGCTGCCCGGACGCTTCAAGGACTACATCTCCAACCCCCGATTCGGGGTCTACCAGTCGCTGCACACCACCGTGATGACCGATGGGGGCCGCGCTCTGGAGGTGCAGGTGCGCACCCACGAGATGCACTACAACGCCGAATTCGGTGTGGCTGCGCACTGGCGCTACAAGGAAACGAAGGGCTCCCACAAGGGCGACCAGGCAGAGGTCGATCAGATGGCGTGGATGCGTCAACTGCTCGACTGGCAAAAAGAAGCCGCGGACCCGAACGAGTTTCTCGATTCCCTGCGCTACGACCTGAGCAGCCAGCAGATTTTCGCGTTCACGCCGAAGGGCGACGTGGTCAACCTCCCGGCGGGTTCGACTCCCGTGGACTTCGCCTACGCGGTGCACACAGAGGTGGGGCACCGCTGTATCGGCGCGAAGGTCAACGGAAAACTCGTGGCCCTGGAGTCGGAGCTGAAGTCCGGTGACAAGGTCGAGGTTTTTACCTCCAAGGACGAGAACGCTGGCCCGTCGCGCGACTGGCAGGACTTTGTCGTCTCCCCGCGGGCAAAAGCGAAAATCCGGCAGTGGTTTGCCAAGGAACGCCGTGAGGAGCACCTCGAAGCGGGACGCGATGCCCTTGCCACGGAGGTGCAGCGCGGCGGCCTTCCGCTGCACCGGCTTTTCACCGCCGAGTACATGCGCCAGGTCGCGGTCCAGCTCCACTACCCGGATGTGGATGCGCTCTACACGGCAATCGGCGCAGGCACTGTCTCCGCGCAGCATGTGACCAAGCTCCTCACCGACCTTGTCGGCGGAGAAAGCGATGCTGTCGACGCGCTGACCGCGCGTGCACCAATTGCGGAGCTGGTCCGCCCAGCACCGCGCACTGGTGGGCCCGCGATCCTCGTCGAGGGCAGCCCCGACGTTATGGCCAAGCTTGCCAAGTGTTGCCAGCCGGTGCCGGGGGATGAGATCTTCGGATTCGTCACCCGCGGCGGCGGCGTGTCGGTGCACCGCACGGACTGCACGAACGCTGCGAAGCTCAACGAAGAGCCGGAGCGGATGGTCAGCGTCGCCTGGTCGAACACGCCGGCAGACTCGAGCGCGACCGTGTCGACGCTTCAGGTTGAGGCCCTCGACCGGCAGGGCCTTCTCGCCGAGCTAACGGGTGCTTTGAGCGAACAGAAGCTGCCGATCATGGCTCTGAGCTCGAGGCTCGGCGACGACAACATCGCCAACGTCCGCTTCACCGTAGGTGTGTCCGACACCAAGCAACTCGGCACGCTGATGAACCAGATGCGCAACATCGAGGGTGTTTTCGACATCTACCGTGTGACCTCGTAGAGTGTACGCGCAGAAGCGTGCATGCGAAAGGCCCGCAACCATCTGGTTGCGGGCCTTTCGGTTACGCGCGGGTTGTAAACCCCGAAGGGATTTAGCGCATGTACTTCACGGCGAAGCCGCCGACTGCGGTCAGCACACCGATGATGGCGGTGATGACGCTGAGCCAAGACTTGATCTCGTCAGCCTGCTCCTTGGAGGTCTTGTCTGCGAAGTCGGAGGAACCGATCTGGGAGGAGAAGTCGTCAGCAGAGCCCTTGCTCTCGGTGTCGGTGGTCTCGGTCTTCTCCGGGGTGGTGGTCTCGACCTTGATAGTGGCGTCAACGACGGGGGCGTTGTTCTCCTCGGCCTGGGCCGGAGCGGCGAGGCCACCGGCGAGAACAGCGGTAGCGGTTGCGGCTGCGAGGAATCCCTTGCGGAACTGCATGTTTGATCCAATCTTTCTGGGCATCGAAGTGACGCTGACTTACCTTAATGCTGTAGTTAACGTATCGCAAGGGCACGGAGGTGAGACCATGCCCCGCCACACCCCTCTAGGCTGTCTTTGCAGACTCAATCTTGACCTCTTCGGCGGGGGCGCCGTCGGCAAGCCCGCCTTCGACGCCTTCCTCGGCGATGGCGTCGAGAGTGCGAAGGCCCTCGTCGTTGATAGTGCCGAAGTAGGTGTAGAGCGGCGGGAGGGTGGAATCGCCGTAGTTGAGGAAGAACTGGGAGCCGTTGGTGCCGAGTCCGGCGTTTGCCATAGCGATGGTGCCGCGCTCGTAGGTGACGGGGCCTTCGGCCTGCAGCAGCTGACCACGGTAGGCATCTTCCTGCTCGGCAGGAATGCCCTCCGGAAGGGCGGAATCGTCAAGGTTTTCCAGTGCTTCGTCGGTGGGGTACTCGTTGGCGAACTGGAATCCCGGGCCACCGGAGCCGGTACCCGTCGGATCGCCGCACTGCAGGACCTTGAGGCCTTCGCTGGTGGTCAGGCGGTGGCAGACGGTGTCGTTAAAGTACCCCTCGGACGCGAGATACTCCATGGAGTTGACGGTGCAGGGTGCAACAGAGCGGTCGAGCTCGAGGCCGATCGGGCCGGCGGAGGTCTCGAGATTGATGGTCGCGGTGCCCTCGGTGGAAACATTGTCAGTCGGGGGGACGCCCGCGTCGGTGCTTTTGCCCGCACCTGGGGCTTCGTCGTAGGAGCAGGAAACCGTTGCCGGAAGGGGGGTGGCGCGCTGGCGCGAGAGAGGTTCGCCCTGGATCGGCTCGGCGGTGGTGGAAGCAGGGGACTCGTCGGCTGCGGAGACCTCAGTATCGCCGTCGTCCTGGTTGGCGAGGAAGTAGATACCGCCGCCAGCAGCCAGGAGGACCACGGCGGAGAGTGCCGCGATGGTCCAGGGGGCGGACTTCTCCTTGCGATCGCGGGAGTTGAGGTCGCGCTCTAAGTTCTTCAGAGCGTCTTTGCCTCGCTGCTCGTTGTGTGCCACTTTGGGTTACCTCGTTGTGCCTAGCTGACGGTCAAATGGACGCGATCAGCCTATCAGGTGTGCTCACCACCACAGGTGTAGCAGCGCGGGCAGTAGGGTAGCGGTATGAAAATTACAGGTTTCGGCGCAGGACCATTCCAGACGAACTGTTACGTCATCATCAACGACACGGCTACGGGCTGTCCCGCCTTCGTGGTGGACCCGAGCCTCGGTGCCTACGAGCGCGTCTGCGAGCTCGTAGCGAAGGAGGGCGCGACGCTGGAGGCGGTGCTGCTCACGCACGGCCACATCGACCACACCCGCGACGCCGGTGCGTTTGGCCTTCCCACATACATCCATCCGGCTGACGCGTTCATGCTCGAAGCGGGCGAGGGCGTGACCGAGCGCCTTCGTCTTCCCTTCGACGTGGAGTCGATGACTCGAGTCGAGGAGGTTGTAGACGTCCACGACGGCGAGGAGATCGTTCTCGCCGGCATCGAGCTGCTCCCACGCCACGCCCCTGGCCATTCCCCGGGAAGCACCCTGTTTATTGGCGAGGGCTTCGTGCTCGCCGGCGACGTCATCTTCCGCGGCTCCATCGGCCGCACGGACCTGCCGTACTCCGACGATGCGGCGATGGGAGACAGCTTGCGCGGTCCCGTGTGGGATCTGCCAGATGAAGCCGCCATCCTGCCAGGACACGGTCCGACAACCCAGATGGGCTACGAGCGTCGAACCAATCCGTACCTGCGCGCCGCAAACACCGGACGCTAGCAGCGGGTCAGCGGGGGAGGGGCGCTAGAATTGGTCGTCATGACCGCGAGCCAGAACACCTCGACTACCGCCAAGCGCCAGCCCCTTTCTGCCCCGAAGGGCGTGCCAGATTACGTGCCCCCGGCCTCCGCAACCTTCATCCGGGTGCGCGATGAGTTTGCCCGCCAGGCCCGCCTCGCGGGTTACCAGCACATCGAGTTGCCAATCTTCGAAGACACCAACCTTTTCGCTCGTGGTGTGGGTGAGTCGACGGACATTGTTTCCAAGGAGATGTACACTTTTGCGGATCGCGGCGACCGCTCCGTCACGCTGCGCCCCGAGGGCACCGCGGGTGTCATGCGCGCTGTCATCGAACACAACCTCGATCGCGGATACCTGCCGGTCAAGCTCAACTACTACGGGCCCTTCTTCCGCTACGAGCGCCCCCAGGCTGGTCGTTACCGCCAGCTCCAGCAGGTCGGTGTCGAAGCTATCGGCGTCGATGACCCGTTGCTCGACGTCGAGGTCATCGCGCTCGCCGATCGCTGCTACCGCAGCGTCGGGCTGAACGGTTTCCGTCTCGAGCTGACCAGCTTGGGCGATGCAACGTGCCGCCCGCAGTACCGCGAGAAGCTGCAGGAATTCCTGCTCAAGCTTCCGCTGGACGAGGAGACCCGCCACCGTGCGGAGATTAATCCGCTGCGCGTGCTCGACGATAAGCGCCCGGAGGTCCAGGAGTTGCTTGCCGAGGCCCCCCTGATGCTCGATCACCTTTCACCAGAGTCTCAGGCCCACTTCGAGACGGTTACCGGGGGCCTGGACGAACTTGGTGTTCCCTACGTGGTGAACCCGCGCATGGTGCGTGGCCTCGACTACTACACCAAGACCACCTTCGAGTTCGTCCACGACGGCCTCGGCGCCCAGTCGGGCATTGGTGGCGGCGGCCGCTACGACGGATTGATGGCCCAGATCGGCGGGCAGGATCTGTCCGGCATTGGTTTCGGCCTAGGCGTCGACCGCACTGTTCTCGCGCTCGAGGCGGAACAGGTCCAGCTCGAGGGTGTTGACCGTCGCGTCGATGTCTTCGGCGTGGCCATCGGTGAGGCAGCGGGCAAGCGGATGAGCTCGCTTATCGACGCCCTCCGGGCTTCCGGCATCGCCGCCGACATGTCCTACGGCGGCCGCGGGCTCAAGGGCGCAATGAAGGGCGCAGACCGTGCGGGGGCACGCTACGCGCTTGTCCTCGGCGAGCGCGAACTCGAATCCGGCCAAATTGCTGTTAAGGATCTGGCGAACCACTCGCAGGTCGACGTCGCGCTTAACATTGAGGCCGTGATCGGGGCGATGCGCTAGCACTCGATCCGGTTTACCGGCATCCCCAGCTGTACAGCGAGGCCTCCCATGGAGGTCTCTTTGTATTTGTCGGACATGTCGCGGCCCGTGGAGGCCATCGTCTCGACGACGTTGTCGAGTGTGACGATGTTGGAGCCGTCGCCAAGCTTGGCTAAGCGGGCGGCATTGATGGCCTTGACCCCGCCGATCGCGTTGCGCTCGATGCACGGCACCTGGACAAGGCCCCCGACCGGGTCGCATGTGAGCCCGAGATTGTGCTCGAGGGCAATTTCGGCGGCGTTTTCTACCTGCGACGGGGATCCTCCGAGCAAGGCGCACATGCCCGCAGCAGCCATAGACGATGCGGAACCAACCTCACCCTGGCAGCCCACCTCTGCGCCGGAGATCGATGCATTCGTCTTGATGATGATGCCGATGGCGGCTGCGGTGAGCAGGAACTCGCGGGCCTTGTCCTGGGTAAAACCGTCGGTGAAGTCGCGGCAGTAGTGCATGACTGCCGGGATGATTCCGGCCGCTCCGTTCGTCGGCGCTGTTACCACCTGGCCGTGGGCGGCGTTTTCCTCGTTGACCGCCAGAGCGTACAGGTTGACCCATTCCATTGCGTCAAGCCCGCGCGCGGTGGAAGCCTCGTATTCTGCGGTGAGGAGGCGGTAGAGGCGGGGCGCGCGGCGCACCACGTTTAATCCTCCCGGCAGGATCCCCTCTGATTTCAACCCGCGGGAGACGCACTCCTGCATGACGTCCCACACGCGATCGAGGTGCTCGCGTACGGAGCTCCACCCGTGAAGAGCGTCCTCGTTGGCCCGCATAACCTCTGCGATGGTCAGATCGTTGTCCTCGCAAATGCGCATGAGTTCGGCGGCGCTGTGGAACTCGAACGGCACGACCTGCCCCGCATGCTCGGTGGCGATGTCGGGATCTGCACCTTTAGCGTTCATCCCTGCGTGGTCAAGAATGAACCCGCCGCCGATGGAGTAATACTCCGCCCGGTCAGCGACGAGGTTTCCTGCGTCATCCCACGCATCAAAAATGAGACAGTTGGGGTGTGGGGACACCGGTGCGGGGTCGAAGACGACCTCGTACTCGACGGTTCCGCCGGACCCCTCAATGGTGCCCTTTGCGGGGATTGACTCACCTGGTAGTGGAGCAACGTCCGACGAGGCGGTGAGCGGGGTCCACCCCACAAGACCGAGCAGGACTGCACGGTCTGTGCCGTGGCCGATGCCTGTCGCCGCGAGTGAGCCGCGCAGCTCAACTCGGACACGGGTAGGCACTGCGCCAAGCTTCTCCACGAACTGATTCGCGGCGCGCATCGGCCCGACCGTGTGTGATGACGACGGACCGATTCCGATACTGAATAGGTCAACCACGCTCACTGTGCTCTGTGACATGACGGAATATTAACGCATCGTGGCGGCTCCCGGCTCGGACGAGGCGGGTACACCGGAGTGGCCTGCGAGCAGCTCGCTAAAGGGCACAAAGTCATCGTCGAGATCGAGCCCCGACTTGCGCGGCCGAGTGCTGTAGTCGGCGTTTTCCGGGCCAGAAAAGCGCGTGTTGGGAGTCGAGAACATGAGGCCGGCAAGTTCTTGGGCCGCGCGCTCAATGCGCTGGTTGAGGGCTTTACCACCTACACCGCCGAAATCTTCCGTGGCAGCGAAAACCGATGTCGGCACGATGACCGCGCGGAGGTACGTCAGCAGCGGGCGCATTGCGTGTTCGGTAACGAGTGAGTGGCGTGGTGTGCCCGCTGTTGCGGCGAGAATGGTCGGCATGCCGTTGAGCGCGTCGGTGTCGAGGATGTCGAAGAGCATCTTGAATAGGCCGCTGTAGCTCGCCGCGAACACCGGCGTGGCCGCGATCAACCCATCCGCGGCGGACAATGAGCGCTTGAGTTCATCGAGGCGTTTCGTGGAGATACCGGTGGAGACGGCGTGTGCGAGGTCGGAAGCGTACTCCCGCAGCTCCACAGTGGTGATGTCGAGTGGATTCGATCCGGCCGCGTTCGCGACGGCTTCGGCAAGCGCATCTGCCACCTGGCGGGTCGTCGAGGGGGTGGAGACCCCCGCGCTGATAACGAACAGAGTGGGCATTACTTCTTCTCCTCTCCCGGGTTGACCTCGAAGTGCGGGTGGGGTGTGCCTGCCTTCTTGGCGGCGAGCAGGGTGTCAAAGGTGGGCGGATCTGACGGCACGTGCTCCGGGCGACGTGCCTCCATGCGCTGGCGCAGCTCGGGCACGACCTGGGTGCCGAGCAGCTCGATCTGGTCGAGAACAACCTCGAGCGGCAGACCAGCATGGTCCATGAGGAACAACTGTCGCTGGTAGTCGCCCACAGCGTCGGCGAAGCTCATGGTGCGCTCGATGACCATCTCTGCCGTGCCCACCGTCAACGGGGTGCTAGCCGTGAACTCCTCCAAGCTCGGGCCGTGGCCGTAGACCGGCGCGTTGTCGAAGTAGGGGCGGAATTGCTTCTTTGCTGCCTCCTCCGACTCGGCGATGAAGACTTGTCCACCCAGACCCACAATTGCCTGATCTGCGCGGCCGTGGCCGTAAGACTCGTACCGGTTGCGGTACAAGTTCACCATCGAGGCGGTGTGTTCCATGTTCCAGAAAATGTTGTTGTGGAAGAAGCCGTCCCCATAGAACGCAGCTTGCTCGGCGATCTGGGGCGAACGGATAGAGCCGTGCCAGACGAAGGGTGCGACGCCCTCGAGTGGGGAGGGTGTTGCGGTGAACCCGTTGAGCGGGGTGCGGAACTGTCCTTGCCAGTTCACTACAGGTTCGCGCCACAGTCGCCGCAGCAGGTGATAGTTCTCTACAGCAAGCGGGATACCTTGGCGGATATCTTTGCCAAACCATGGATAGACCGGTCCGGTATTGCCGCGCCCGAGCATGAGGTCCATCCGGCCGTCGACAAGGTTTTGTAAAAATGAGTAGTCCTCGGCGATGCGCACCGGGTCTGTGGTGGTGATAAGCGTAGTGGAGGTGGACAACTGGATCCGCGATGTTTTCGCACCGATGTAGGCGAGGTGTGTGGTCGGCGAGGAGGGGACGAAAGGCGGGTTGTGGTGCTGGCCGGTGGCGAAGACATCGAGCCCCACCTCCTCAGCCTTGAGCGCGATCGCTGTCATAGCGTCGATGCGCTCCTTTTCCGTGGGGGTGTGCCCGGTGGTCGGATCGGTGGTGACGTCGCCGATGCTGAAGATTCCGAACTGCATGAGCTTTCCTAACTGTCGGTGTGTCGGGTTCGTGGTTTACATTCTACGCAACATTGATGATGTGTCACCTATTCCCGCCGGGGCAAAGCGAAACCCGCCCGGCAGATACTGCCAAGGCGGGTTCGTCGTACTGGGTAGAGGTCGGAAGAAACGTACCCGTCTCGAGCCGAAGGGTAAAAGCTAAGAGGAGTACACCCCGCGGTTGAGGAAGTCGCAGGAGCCCATCCGGCCGGTTTCGTAACCGGCCATGAAGGCTTCCTCGCGCTGCTGGGAGGAGCCGTGGGTCCATGCGTCCGGGTTGACTTCCTGCCCGGAGCGTTTCTGGATGTTGTCGTCACCAATCGCGCGGGCAGTCTGCACCGCCTGGCTCAGCTGCTCGCGAGTAATGGGTTCGAGCATTGCGTCCGGGCCCTCAGCAGCGTGCTTCGCCCAGATGCCCGCGTAGCAATCAGCCTGAAGCTCGATAGCCACCGCCGCGGAATCCTCGCCAGGGTCGTTGTAGTTGCTCAACCCGAGAGTTCCCTCAAGCTGCTGGACGTGGTGACCAATTTCGTGGGCGACCACGTACTCCTGAGTGAGCGGGCCGTTGGCGCCACCGAGCTGGCCAAGCTGCTCGAAGAAGCTGACGTCGAGGTACGCAGTGCTATCAGCAGGGCAGTAGAACGGCCCAGTAGCCGAGGAGGCGTTACCGCAGGCCGTGGCGACACGATCACGGAAAAGGTGCATCCCAGGCTGCTGGTACGCAATCCCGGCCTGAGCAGGAAGCACCTCCTGCCACACGGCATCGGTGGAATACATGGTCGCTTCGACGCGGCAGTCGTCGTATTCGTTCGCTGCGTTCGGGCTTTCGCAGTGGTCGAGGTTGTAAGAGCCCGCGGAATTTGCCTGGGGGCCAGGCTGGGTGGTCTGCCCGCCACCCAAACCTCCGCCGAGGAAGTAAAGCAGGGCGACGAGGAGCAGTGTGCCGATACCTCCGCCGCCGATGGCGATGGGCATGCCGCCCAAACCACCGCCCGTTCCGCCTCCGGAGCTGGTGGTGACGCGGCCGCCGCCGCCACGGTTAAAGTTGCTGTTGAATGTCATAGCGAAAGTCTGCCAAAAGATAGCCCCCGTCGGTAGCGTGACCCGCCCATCTGCTGGATTGCCTCTGGCAACCCTGGGCTGGTTCGAACCATGGGGCGGGTTCTGTGTCCCGGTGTCGGGGCCGCGGGTAGACTGCCCACAGATAGCAACAGCCCTCACGTGGAAGGACGTGGAAATTACCGTGCTGCGCACTCACTTGGCGGGAGACCTCCGCAAAGAACTCGACGGTCAGACCGTTACCCTTACCGGTTGGGTATCCCGCCGCCGTGACCACGGCGGAGTGATCTTTATCGACCTGCGTGACCGCTCAGGCCTCGCGCAGGTGGTGTTCCGAGAGTCTGAGGTCGCTGAAGCCGCGCACGACCTGCGCAGTGAGTACTGCGTCCAGGTCACAGGCGTGGTTGAGCCGCGCCCGGAGGGCTCGGCTAACCCGAACCTTGCTTCCGGTGAGATTGAGGTCAACGCCACCGACCTGGTGGTCCTGAACAAGTCTGCCGCGCTGCCGTTCCAGGTTGAGGACTTCTCCTCCAGCGAAGTCGGCGAAGAAACCCGCCTCAAGTACCGCTACCTGGATCTGCGCCGCGAGCGCCAGGCGCGCGCCCTGCGCCTGCGCTCCGAGGCCAACCGCGCCGCCCGTACTGTGCTTGCCAAGAGCGACTTCGTCGAGATTGAAACCCCGACCCTGACGCGCTCCACCCCGGAGGGAGCGCGCGACTTCCTGGTCCCGGCGCGACTGCGCCCGGGTTCTTGGTACGCCCTGCCGCAGTCTCCGCAGCTGTTCAAGCAGCTGCTCATGGTCGCGGGTATGGAGCGCTATTTCCAGATCGCGCGCTGCTACCGTGATGAGGACTTCCGCGCTGACCGCCAGCCTGAGTTCACGCAGCTCGACATCGAGGCTAGCTTCGTCGACCAGGAAGACATCATCGAGCTCGCCGAGGAGATCTTGGTTGAGCTGTGGAAGCTCATCGGCTACGAAATTTCCACGCCGATTCCGCGCATGACCTACAAAGACGCAATGGAGAAGTACGGCTCTGACAAGCCGGACCTGCGTTTTGATATCCAGCTTGTGGAGTGCACGGACTTCTTCAAGGACACCACATTCCGCGTGTTCCAGAATGAGTACGTCGGCGCCGTCGTTATGGAAGGCGGGGCGTCCCAGCCACGCCGCCAACTCGATGCGTGGCAGGACTGGGCCAAGCAGCGCGGCGCGAAGGGTTTGGCATATATCCTGGTCCAGGATGACGGCGAGCTCGGCGGCCCCGTGGCGAAGAACATCACCGACGAAGAAAAGGCCGGCATCGCCGCACACGTCGGTGCAAAACCGGGTGACTGCATTTTCTTCGCTGCCGGTGACGCGAAGAGCGCTCGCGCTCTGCTTGGTGCAGCCCGCGGTGAGATCGCGCGAAAGCTCGACCTGATCAAGGACGGCGACTGGGCCTTCACCTGGGTCGTCGATGCACCGCTGTTCGAGCCGGCCGCTGATGCCACCGCCTCCGGCGATGTTGCCCTGGGTAACTCCAGCTGGACTGCAGTCCACCACGCTTTTACCTCGCCGAAGCCTGAATACCTCGATTCCTTTGACAAGAACCCGGGTGAGGCCCTCGCCTACGCGTACGACATCGTCTGCAACGGCAACGAGATCGGCGGCGGTTCGATCCGTATCCACGACCGCGAGGTGCAGCAGCGCGTCTTCGAGGTCATGGGCATCTCGGACGAAGAAGCTCAGGAGAAGTTCGGCTTCCTGCTCGAGGCCTTCTCCTACGGTGCGCCTCCGCACGGCGGCATCGCGTTCGGCTGGGATCGCATCGTATCCCTGCTCGGCGGATTCGACTCCATCCGCGACGTCATCGCCTTCCCGAAGTCCGGCGGCGGCGTCGACCCGCTCACGGATGCACCGGCCCCCATCACCCGCGAACAGCGCAAGGAAACAGGCGTCGACGCCAAGCCCAAGGCTGCGGAGGCCGCCGAGGAGAAATAACCCAGTCCGCTAGGAGGACCCCGATGGAGCACGACAACCCAGAGGTCATCACGGCGGCGGAGGATATCCTCACCCGCCGCTACGGAGGGACGCAGAAGCTTCTCGACGCCACCCGGCTCACCGGCTCGGGATTCGCGGAGGTCTACCGCGCCCGAGTGGCGACGAATCCCTTTCTGCAGCACCGTTCCGTAGTGGTCAAGCAGTCGCCGCGGACCGGCGACGTGCTTGAGGATTCTGCCTTCCTCCGCGAGGTCGTGGCATATCAGTTCACCACCTCGCTGAGCGAGGAAGTTCGGCCCGGGCCCTTCTTGCTGGGCTATGACACTAAGCAGCGCCTCATCATCATTTCCGATTCCGGTGACGGCGACACCCTCGAAACGCTCCTCGCCGCTGCAGGCGATGAGGACCGCGTGCAGATTCTGCGCACGCTGGGTTCTGCCCTGGGAAGGATGCACGCCGGGACAGCCGGCCGGGAGGCGGATTTTGATGCGCTGCTCGCCCGGATGATGCGCAGCCGGGAATCGCAGCGTCAAGTACAGGGGCTGCGCGAGCGGTTGCTTATGCACCGTATCCGGTTGGGTTTGTCCATGGTGGAGGAGTCCGGCATTGCGATCCCTCCCGAGGTCGCGCAGGCGACGGAGAAAATGCACACCCGGCTGCTCAACGGCTCCCACCGTGCTTTTACTCCGTTTGATCTCTCGCCCGACAACATCATCTACGCGGGCCGCACCGAGTTCTTGGACTACGAGTGGGCGGGCTTCCGTGACGCGACTTTCGACGTTGGTTTTGTCGTTGGCGGGTTCCCCAACTACGTCGCTACCCGGCAGATCTCGGATGACGAGGCGCAGGCGTTTCTCGACGCATGGGTGCACGAGGTAGAAACCATTTGGCCTGCCGTGCGCCACGAGGACACCTTGCACGACCTAGTATCCGGGGCCTTGCTGGGGTGGGCGTTGTCAAGCGTGTCTATCCTCAACGTGACCGACTTGGACGAGCTCGGTGTTGCCGGCGAAGCGCTGACCGAGGACGTCAGTGCAGCCGGCGCAGATCTCGACACCGTCGTGTCTCCGGGAGAATCGCTGGAGATCCTCGGCGACGTCCTCAGGCCGCGCTCCGAAGGCCCGTTCACCAAAGACGAGATCCTGGTGCGCCGCGATCTTTACGAGACCTTCGACGCCTTAGCCCGCTACTGCGCCCTCGGCCGAGCTCCCTCCTGCCCGGTCATGTCGGAGTGGGCCTGCAGCGTCGCGCAGCGGCTGAAGTAGGCGACGCCGCTATGCAGGAGGGACTCTTCGGCGACAGCACGAGCTCGACTGACGGGCACCGGGGAACGTCGTTTTTCGACACCGCGGCGTCTGCGCCGTTGGCGGCGCGGATGCGGCCGCGCTCGCTCGACGAGATCTTCGGACAGCGTCAACTCCTCGCCGAGGGCAAGCCCCTGCGCCGGCTCATCGAAGGATCCGGCGCCGCGTCTGTCATCTTGTACGGGCCACCGGGGACGGGAAAGACGACTATCGCATCGCTCATCGCCGCCCAGGTTGGACAGAACTTCGTCGCGCTTTCCGCCTTGTCCGCCGGGGTGAAGGAGGTGCGGGCCATCATCAGCCAAGCGAGCCGCGACCTCGCGCGCGGGGACCGCACCGTTTTGTTTATCGATGAGGTCCACCGGTTCTCCAAGACGCAACAGGACGCGCTGCTCGCGGCTGTCGAGAACCAGACCGTTCTGCTCGTCGCGGCAACGACCGAGAACCCGTCGTTTAGCGTGGTTGCGCCGCTTTTGTCGCGGTCGCTGCTGCTGCAGCTTGAATCGCTGAGCGAGGATGACCTCGCTGCCGTGATCGACCGAGCTGTCACTGACCCCCGCGGACTGGACAACCGGGTTCGGCTCGATGACACAGCACGCGAGCAACTGGTCATGCTCGCAGGCGGTGACGCGCGCCGCGCGCTGACGTATCTTGAGGCTGCTGCGGAAGCTGTCGACGAGGGCGAGACGATCACCCCCGAGGTAGTGAAAAACAGCGTCAACCGCGCGGTTGTGCGCTACGACCGCGACGGGGACCAGCACTACGACGTGGTCTCGGCCTTCATCAAATCGATTCGTGGCTCGGATGTTGATGCCGCCCTGCACTATCTGGCTCGCATGATTGAGGCGGGGGAGGACCCGCGGTTCATCGCGCGTCGATTGGTCATCTTGGCATCGGAGGATATCGGCATGGCCGATCCCACCGCACTGCAGACAGCGACCGCTGCGGCGCAGGCCGTGCAGCTTATTGGGATGCCCGAGGGGCGGCTTCCCCTGGCCCAGGCGGTGATTCACCTCTCCACTGCGCCGAAATCTGCTGCCGTGATTGCTTCGATCACGCGCGCCCAAGAAGACGTGAAGGCAGGCAAGACGGGCGCTGTTCCCGCTCACTTGCGCGACGGTCACTACGAGGGAGCCAAAGCGCTCGGCAACGCCGTGGGCTACGTCTATCCTCACGACGATCCTCGCGGTGTCGTGGCTCAGCAATACATTCCCGAGGGCCTTGAAGGCGCCGTGTATTACGAGCCCACGGACCACGGCGCGGAGAAACGGATCCGCGACTACATCGGGCGCTTGCGCCGCATCGTCCGGGGAAAGTAGGGCAGCGGGTGGGCGCGGGTAAAGTAGTTGCGGACAATTCCGCCAACACTCCGGAGGCCATCGCCGTGCACACTCATGAGATCCGCAAGCGCTTCACTGAGCACTTCGTCAACGCCGGGCACACCCCCGTGCCGAGCGCCTCGCTGATCTTGGATGACCCCACCTTGCTGTTCGTCAACGCCGGCATGGTGCCGTTCAAGCCGTACTTTCTGGGCCAGCAGAATCCGCCGTTCGAAAACGGCACCGCAACCTCGATCCAGAAGTGCGTTCGCACGCTCGACATCGAAGAGGTCGGTATCACCACGCGCCACAACACCTTCTTCCAGATGGCGGGCAACTTCTCCTTCGGCCAGTATTTCAAGGAGGGAGCGATCAAGCACGCCTGGTCGCTTCTGACGAACCCGGTTGCGGACGGCGGCCTTGGCCTCGACCCGAATCGTCTTTGGGTGACGGTCTACCTCGACGACGACGAGGCCGCCGGTATCTGGCGCGACGTTATCGGAGTTCCCGAAGAGCGCATCCAGCGCATGGGCATGGAGGACAACTTCTGGTCGATGGGTATCCCGGGACCGTGTGGCCCCTGCTCGGAGATCTACTACGACCGCGGCCCCGAGTACGGCAAGGAGGGCGGCCCGCTTGCCGATGACAACCGCTACATGGAGATCTGGAACCTCGTGTTCATGGAGTCCATCCGCGGCGAAGGTGACAAGAAGGGCGGCTTCGACATCGTCGGAGAGCTGCCGAAGAAGAACATCGATACCGGTATGGGCATCGAGCGTGTCGCCTGCATCCTCCAGGGCGTCGACAACGTCTACGAGACCGACCTGCTGCGCCCGGTCATCGACGCCGCAGCGCAGCTGACTGGAACCCGCTACGACGCGGGCAACCAGGTCGACGACGTCCGCTTCCGCGTGATCGCCGATCACTCCCGAACGGCGATGATGATCATCCTCGACGGTGTGACCCCCTCGAACGAGGGACGCGGTTACATCCTGCGCCGCCTGCTGCGTCGCATCATTCGCTCGGCACGACTGCTCGGGGCCACGGGCGACGTCATCGAGACGTTCATGACCACCATCATGGACACGATGAGCCCGTCGTTCCCGGAGATCGAGGACAACCGCGACCGCATCCTGCGTGTGGCGAAGGCCGAGGAGCGCGCGTTCCTGCGCACGCTCGAATCCGGCACGCACCGCTTTGATGAGGCTGCGGCGTCGGTCCGGTCGTCGGGAAGCTCTGTGCTGGCCGGCGAGCAGGCCTTCGAGCTGCACGACACCTACGGGTTCCCGATTGACCTCACCCTTGAGATGGCGCGCGAAGCGGGCCTCGAGGTCGACATGGACGCGTTCAACGCGGAGATGAAGGCCCAGCGCGAGCGTGCCAAGGCCGACAACAAGGCGAAGAAGCACCGCAACATCGACGAATCGCTGTACCGCGAGTGGGTCGACGCTCACCCGACGGAGTTCGTCGGCTTCGACACACTGACTCACGACGGCACTGTCATCGGTCTCGTCCGCGACGGTGAGAAGGTCGGCGAAGCCCGCCAGGGTGACGAGGTCGAGGTGATTCTCGACGTCTCGCCGATGTATGCCGAGGGCGGCGGGCAGATGGCAGACCGTGGCCGCCTCGTGATGGGGGAGACGGTTCTCAACGTCAACGACGTGCAGAAGATTGGCAAGAAGCTGTGGGTCCACAAAGCAACCGTGCAAAACGGCGGCCTCGACCTGGGCTCCACGGTCACTGCCGAGGTGGACCAGGCGTGGCGTCACGGCGCGCGCCAGGCGCACACCGCAACGCACCTCATCCACGCCGCGCTGCGCCAGGTGCTTGGCCCGACCGCCGTTCAGGCGGGATCGCTGAACAAGCCCGGTTACCTGCGTTTCGACTTCAACTACACCGAGCAGCTCACCCCGCAGCAGCTCGAGGACATCGCGACCATCACCAACCAGGCTGTCGACGCCGACCTCGCCGTCAACACGCTCGAGACGTCGTTGGACAAGGCGAAGGCGATGGGCGCGATGGCGCTGTTCGGCGAGAACTACGGCGACCAGGTACGCGTCGTCGAGATCGGTGGGCCGTTCTCCATCGAGCTGTGCGGCGGTACCCACGTGGAGCGTTCGTCACAGATTGGCCCCGTCGCCGTTCTCGGCGAGTCCTCCGTTGGCTCGGGCGCGCGCCGCATCGAGGCATACTCCGGTATGGAGTCGTTCCGCTACTTCTCCAAGGAGGCGGCACTGGCAGCAGGCCTCGCTAGCGAGCTCAAGGCTCCGACGGAGGAGCTGCCCGACCGTATTGCTCAGCTCACCGAGCGCTTGCGCGCGGCGGAGAAGGAAATCGCAGCTTTGCGACGCGAGCAGCTGATGAGCCAGACCGCCGAGCTGATGGCGCGCTCCGAGACCATCGGCGACTTCACCGTCGTTATCACTGAGCTCGCCGATTCCGTCGCGGCGGGGGACCTGCGAACCGTCGCGGGTGACCTGCGTGGACGGCTTGGCACCACCCCGGCCGTGGTCGTCGTGTCCTCCCGCAACGACGGGAAGATCCCGTACGCGGTGGCAGTGACCAAACCGGGTGTGGACGCCGGTGTTAAGGCCGGAGACCTGGTCAAGCTCATCGGCGAGTACGTCGATGGGCGCGGCGGCGGAAAACCCGACCTCGCACAGGGCTCCGGCGCGAACCCGGACGGTATTGAGGCCGCGTTCCGTGCCGTGCGGGAGGACCTCGCTGCACGCTAGGCCGATCCTGGGTAACGTAGCAAAACAGGTCTAAGACACGCCGAGCCGGTCACAGAGGTCTCTCAGTGACCGGCTAGCGTGTTGTTTGGCCGATTCATTGCCAAAAATTGGTACCGATCGACAGGACACAGTGCCCGGGCCGTGGACAACTGAAATACCTGAACACCGAAACACTGAAACACCGAAACACTGAGACGCAAGGAGTGCTGTATGAAGGTGCAGCCCGACACCCCTGGGGTTGATGACCCGGGCGCCGGTCGCCGCCTCGGCGTTGACGTGGGAACCGTGCGCATCGGTGTCGCGTGTTCGGACCGGGACGCGCGGCTGGCTATGCCGGTTGAAACGATTGCCCGAGTGACGGGTTTCAAGGATCGGGACGGCGCCGATATCGAGCGCCTTCTCGCACTCATCGAGGAATACGGTGCCGTGGAGGTCGTCGTCGGATTGCCGCGAGACCTCAAGGGCAACGGATCTGCGAGCGTCAAGCACGCCAAAGAAATTGCTTTCCGCATCCGCCGCCGCAGCGACGTCGCTGTGCGTATGGCGGACGAGCGGTTGACGACGGTTGCCGCAACCCACGCTCTGCGTACCGCAGGAGTGAGTGAGAAGGCCGGCCGCAAGGTCATCGATCAGGCAGCGGCTGTGGAGATCCTCCAGTCCTGGCTGGATGGCCGAGCCAACTACCTAAAGGAGAAGTAACACGTGAGCTCCCGACTCAACAGCCAGCGCAGGACGCGCGGCACCGCCGTCCTCGTGGCGTCGATCCTGCTCATCATCGGTCTTGTCGCCTGGATTTCGGTCGCGCGGTCGGCGGGAGGCGGTTCCGACTTTGCAGGCGCAGGAAACGGGGAGGAGCAAATCGTCGAGGTTCCGGAAGGCTCCAACGTCTCTCAGCTGGGCCCGAAGCTCGAGGAACTGGGCGTGATCAAATCCAACGGCGCCTTCCAAACCGCGGCGTTCAGCAACGCGGACTCGGATAACATCCAGCCTGGTTTCTACCGCCTGCAAAAGGAAATGAGTGCCGAGTCCGCCGTCGCGGCACTGCTGGATCCTGCAAACAAGATCACCCCGCTGCAGGTCTACGGCGGAGCGACGCTGCTGGACGTCGCTGTCGTGGGAGGACAGACGCGTCTGGGAATCCTCTCCATGATTCAGCAGGTCACCTGCGGTGACTCTCCGAAACCGGGCTGCGTGACGGTAGAGGAACTCTATAACGTTGCCGCCAACGAGGACCCCGCCCAGCTCGGAGTGCCCGCCTGGGCGATGGACGCTGTCAACCAGCACAGTGGCGACCCGAAGCGCCTGGAAGGGCTCATCGCCCCGGGTGAGTACATCGTCAACCCGGACGCCTCCGCCGAGGAAATCCTGACGGACCTCATCACACGCTCTGCGAACCAGTACGAGTCCACGGACATCGTCAACCGCGCTGCAGCAATCGGCCTGACGCCGTACGAGCTGCTCACGGCCGCGTCGCTCGTCGAGCGCGAGGCGCCTGCCGGCGAATTCGGTAAGGTCGCGCGGGTCATTCTCAACCGCTTGGCGGAGCCGATGCGTCTCGAGTTCGACTCCACCGTGAACTACGGGCTGCCGTCGGTCGAGGTCGCCACGACCGACGAAGACCGCCTACGTCCGACCCCGTGGAACACGTACGCCAAGGATGGCCTGCCTGAGACGCCGATCGCCTCGCCGTCCATGGAAGCCATTGAGGCCATGGAAAACCCGGAGGAGGGCGACTGGCTGTTCTTCGTCACCATCGACAGCGACGGCACAACGGTGTTCAACAACACTTTCGAGGAGCACCTCGACGACGTCACCCGCGCCGTGGAGTCCGGCATTCTCGACTCCAACCGCTAGGTGGCGCTGGACCCATGACGGACGTTTCGCTCTCTGGTGTCACACACCGGGCTGCGGTGCTCGGCTCGCCGATTGCGCATTCCCTGTCGCCGGTGCTGCACAGCGCGGGTTATCTCGCCGCGGGACTCGATGGCTGGGAGTATTCCCGGATCGAATGCACTGCGGCCGACCTCGCCCGCGTCGTCGCGAGCGCAGACCGCAGCTTTCGAGGATTCTCTGTGACCATGCCCGCCAAGTTTGCCGCGCTGGAGTGTGCCACGGAGGCCACAGACAGGGCGCGTGCCATCGGTTCTGCCAACACCCTCGTTCGCACCGCATCCGGGTGGCGCGCTGACAACACTGACACGGAGGGCATCGCCGCGGCACTCGACGAACTCCTCGGGGATCGACCGGTACGGTCGGCACTTGTTGTCGGTGCTGGCGGTACGGCCCGGCCTGCGCTGTGGGAACTCGGGCGACGGGGCGTGGAGGCAATCACGGTGATCAACCGGAGCGACCGCCGCAGTGAGGTCGAGCACCTCGTTGGTGCCGCCTCGTTGGAGTTCATGGGCTTCGACACCGACGTCGAAAAGCGTGCAATGGACGCCGACCTCATTGTCTCGACGGTTCCGGCAGACGCGCTGAAACTCCACGCCGGAGATCTGGGACACGCGCCGGTGTTCGACGTTATCTACAACCCATGGCCGACGCCCCTGGCTACCGCCGCGGCGGCGAATGGTCACCGTGTAGTCGGAGGGTTGTCCATGCTTGCCGGGCAGTCATACTCACAGTTCGAGCAGTTCACCGGGCACCCCGCGCCGCGCGCCGCAATGCGCGCCGCGCTCGAAGCGCACGTGCGTTCCGTGCAGACTTAGTCTCTTTGGCCTACGCTACGAGCCGTGCTGACCGGGGGGTTGGCGGCCGGGATCGTGGCCGCGATATGGAGCGCCGTGTTGTGCGTCTGGGATCTGCGTGCGCGGAGGCTGCCCGATGCACTGACGCTTCCGGCCGGTTTCATCGCCCTTGGGTGGGCCGTGACCCATCCGGTTGGGTGGTGGGGGATGGCATGGCCGCTTATCTACCTCGCCATCGGCCGGGGAGTCGGCGGAGGTGACGTCAAGCTTGCACTGCCTTTGGGCGTCGCAGTCGCTGGCGTCACCGGAGGTGTCGTGGGGGTGCTCGTCGCCATGGCGCTGGCAAGTGCACTGACACTCGTCCACGCCTTCGTTGTCCGAGAGCGGGCGGTGGCCCACGGGCCGTCGATGATTGCGGCCGCGTGGATGTGCTGCGCGGGCGCGTTTGTGCACTAATGACCGGCTGAGAGCGTCCTGTGTGACACAATGAACACCATGCTTCGTTGGACCACTGCCGGGGAATCCCACGGCCAAGCACTAGTCGCTCTCATCGAAAACATGCCGGCTGGCGTTCCCGTCACCGCAGAAGAGATTTCCTACCAGCTCGCCCGCCGCCGACTCGGATACGGCCGCGGTGCACGCATGAAGTTCGAGGCGGACCAGCTCACGCTTCTCACGGGCATCGTGCACGGGGAGACAATCGGCAGCCCCATCGCGGTCCAGATCGGCAACTCCGAGTGGCCGAAGTGGACCACGATCATGTCGCCAGATCCTTTGGACATGAACGATCCCGAGACGGCGAAGGCGATGTCATCTGGGCGCGGTGCGCGCCTGACGCGCCCGCGTCCCGGCCACGCGGATTTCGCAGGCATGGTGAAGTACGGCTTCGATGACGCCCGTAAGGTCCTCGAGCGCTCGTCTGCGCGCGAGACTGCAGCCCGCGTGGCCGCGGGTGCCGTGGCACGCAGTTTCCTGCGCTCCACCCTGGGCGTTGAGGTTCTCTCCCACGTCGTGTCCATCGGCGAGTCTGCCGCGTACGAGGGGCCCGCCCCGGCGTTTTCGGACATCGAGGCTATCGACGCCTCCCCGGTACGCGCGTTCGACGCCACCTGCGAGGCGGACATGATCGCGCGTATTGAGGCAGCCAAGAAGGACGGCGACACTCTCGGCGGCATCGTCGAAGTCGTCGTGGATGGCCTGCCCGTCGGACTCGGCTCGCACATCTCCGGTGACCACCGCCTGGATGCGCAGCTCGCGGCGGCGCTCATGGGCATCCAGTCCGTCAAGGGTGTCGAGATCGGCGACGGTTTCGAAGAGGCTCGCCGGCGCGGCTCCGCGGCGCACGACGAAATGGTGCGTGAGGGCGAGGGCCTACGGCGCCTGACCAACCGGGCCGGTGGCCTGGAGGGCGGCATGACCAACGGTGAGCAGCTGCGGGTGCGCGCTGCGATGAAGCCGATCTCCACAGTCCCGCGTGCTCTGCGCACCGTGGATATGTCCACCGGCGCGGCCGCGACGGGCATCCACCAGCGCTCCGATGTGTGCGCGGTTCCCGCCGGCGGTGTCGTGGCGGAGGCCATGGTCGCCCTTGTGCTTGCTCGTGCGGTGACGGAGAAGTTCGGCGGAGACAGCCTCGCGGAGGTGAAGCGCAATCTCTCCTCGTACAATGAATACGTTTCCCAGCGGATGGCCTTCGGAGGAGAAGATGCTTGATTCCACCCTGCGCGACGGTGACGGCGTCGAGCTGGACGTCGCGATCGCAGGCGGGGATGTCTCAAACGGGGACGTCTCCAATTCGGTAGTGCACTCCCGACCTCGGGTGGTTCTAGTCGGTCCTCCCGGAGCGGGAAAGACGACGATTGGCCGTCGTCTAGCGTCGTCTCTGTGTCTGCCGCTCGTGGATTCCGACCAGCTTATTGAGGCCGGGGAGGGCAAGAGCTGTGGTGACGTGTACGCGGAGCTCGGCGAGGAGAAGT
Source organism: Corynebacterium sp. LK2510 (assembly GCF_040946405.1). Taxonomy (NCBI): domain Bacteria; kingdom Bacillati; phylum Actinomycetota; class Actinomycetes; order Mycobacteriales; family Corynebacteriaceae; genus Corynebacterium; species Corynebacterium sp. LK2510. Next base: position 218,863 of record NZ_JAYWLR010000001.1, read on the forward strand.
TCCGCGCGCTCGAGGCAGGCTATGTCGCCAGCGCTCTCGCTACCGGTGGTGTTGTCAGTCTCGGTGGCGGGGCGGTGGTCCACCCCATGACGCGGGCACTTCTGCAGCCCCACACCGTGGTGTGGATTGACGTGTCGGCCGAGGAAGGCGTTCGTCGAACCGCTGGTGAGCCCGGCCGCCCAGTGCTCGCGGCGAAGGATCCGGCGCAGCGGTACCGCGAGCTCCTTGAGGAGCGCGACCCGCTCTACCGCGAGGTCGCCGACTTCCGAGTGAGGACTGACGAGCGACCGCCGCAACGGGTGGTCGCCGAAGTTCTGGGCATCATCGATTCACAGTAAGCGCAGCGAGAGAAAGCGGATTAGCCATGACAGTCGTCACAGTGAAGGGGCCGTCGCCTTACGACGTCCATATCGCCCACACCCTGACCGGGGCGCTTGCCCAGCGAGTCCGCGAATCTGGCGCACGAAATGTGGCGATCGTCCACCAGCGTCCGCTCGCTGCCGTCGCCCGCCAAATTGTCCAAGAAGTCGGCAGTACTGTCGAGTTCACCTTGCTCGATGTGCCAGACGCGGAGTCCGGCAAAACGATCGAGGTGCTCAGTGGGTTGTGGGACTCTCTAGGTGAGGCAGGTTTCGGGCGCCAGGACCTCGTCATCGGACTCGGGGGTGGCGCGGCGACGGACCTCGCGGGGTTCGCGGCCGCGACCTGGATGCGCGGTATTCGCATCATTCAGGTCCCGACGACACTTCTGGCCATGGTCGACGCCGCTGTCGGTGGCAAAACCGGTATCAACACCGCATACGGGAAGAACCTTGTTGGTGCCTTCCACGAGCCCGATGCGGTGTTTGCGGACCTGGATCGTCTGCACACGCTGCCGGAAGAGGAATTGGTCGCGGGCTCAGCGGAGCTGATCAAGACCGGGTTCATCGCGGATCCGCGCATCCTCGACCTCTTCCGCGAGGGCGCCGACAGGCATTGGGAGGAACTGGTCAGCCGCTCCGTCGCGGTCAAGGCTGGGGTGGTGGGCCAGGACCTCAAGGAGTCGGGCTTACGAGAGATCCTCAACTACGGCCACACCTTCGGCCACGCCATTGAGCGCCGGGAGAACTACGCCTGGCGCCACGGCGATGCGGTGGCCGTTGGCATGATGTTCGTCGCTCACCTCGCCCACAATCGCGGGCTTATCGACGCCGACCTTCTCGCCCTTCACCACGAGATCCTTGACTTGGTCGGCCTGCCCACGACGTACGAGGGCGGTGTGTTTGATGAGCTCTACGAGAACATGACCCGCGACAAGAAGAACAGGGATGGACGAATCCGTTTTGTCGTCCTGAGCTCGCTCGGCCAATGCACCAGGATGGAAGATGCCACCGTCGAGGAAATGCGGGAGGCGTACGCCGCAATCTCCGAGGGGGCACAGCGATGAGGGTCCTGGTGCTCAACGGTCCGAATCTCAACCGACTCGGCACCCGGCAGCCGGATGTCTACGGGGCGGAGACGCTCGCGGTCGTCGAGAAGCGATGCCGCGACCATGGTGAAGCATTGGGGCTCGAGGTGGAGTGCGGTCAATCGAACTTCGAGGGCCAGCTCATTGAATGGGTCCACGAGGCAGCCGATCACGGGTGGGCTGTGGTCATTAACCCCGGCGGTCTGACGCACACGTCCGTGGCCCTGCGCGACGCGCTCGCTGAGATTTCCGACGGCGCCGGATTCGTCGAAGTTCACATCTCCAACGTGCACGCGCGCGAGCCGTTCCGGCACCACTCGTACCTGTCGCCGATCGCGGCGGGCGTGATCGCGGGCTTGGGTACGCAGGGCTACATCGCAGCGTTGGATTACTTTGCCAGCAGGGGAGGGAGCACCCATGACCGCCGCTGATGCACGATACGACACCCGTCGGCGGGCGCTTGCCGAGGAGCTGGTCACCCGCGACGTCGACGATCTGCTGGTGACCAACCTGACGCACGTGCGCTACCTGTCCGGTTTCTCCGGCTCCAACGGCGCGCTTATCGTGTCGAGGGACGGGTCCGCGGCCATTGCCACCGACGGACGATACGTGTCCCAGATCGCGCGAGAAGTGCCCGATATTGAGGCGACAATCATCCGCAACGTCGCCCCGGCACTGCTCGAGCGCGTCGCAAAGGGCCGCCGCGTGGGCTTTGAGGCCGACTATGTGTCAGTCAACATGCACCGAAACCTCGAGGCCGCCTGCCCCGATGGCGTGACCTTGGTTCCGCTCACCGGGGTTGTCGAACCGCTGCGCGAGATCAAGGACGATGGTGAGCTTTCCGAGCTCGAACAGGTCGCGGAGATCGCCGTTGACGCCCTCCACGGACTTATCGACGCCGGCGAGCTGCGCACAGGGCGAACCGAGCGCGCGGTCGCCGCCGACCTTGAATACCGCATGCGCACCCTCGGCGCTGAGCGCGTCAGCTTCGACACCATCGTCGCCTCGGGGCCTAACTCAGCCCTGCCGCACTACGCTGCGGGAGACCGAGTCCTGGAGCCGGGAGATTTAGTCACCATCGACTTCGGCGCGCACCGCGACGGCTTTAACTCTGACATGACGCGTACCTTCGCCATGGGCCAGCTCGCCCCCGAACTTCGCGAGATCTACGACGTCGTCCACGCCGCCCAACTCGCGGGTGTGGAGGCCGCCACTGTGGGAACCGACACCGCCCGCGTGGACAAGGCTTGTCGCGACATCATCGAGCAGGCGGGTTACGGCGAGTACTTCGTGCACTCGACCGGCCACGGTATCGGGCTCGAGGTTCACGAGCGCCCCTACGCGGCAGCGACATCCACGGGAGTGCTGCGTGAAAACATGACCCTGACCATCGAGCCGGGAATCTACCTTCCAGGCAAAGGGGGAGTGCGCATCGAGGACACTTTGATTGTCACATCCGGCGCGCCACGCATCATTACGCCGTGGAAAAAGGACCTCGTCGAGCTGTGATGTAGGATTGTTCTGTTTGCACACGTTCGTCTACCTGATAAGGAAGGTATCCAGTGGCAACTACCGCTGATTTCAAGAACGGGCTGGTGCTGAAGATTGACGGCAAGCTTCAGCAGATTGTGGAGTTCCAGCACGTGAAGCCGGGTAAGGGCCCGGCCTTCGTCCGCACCAAGCTCAAGGACGTCGTCTCCGGCAAGACCGTGGACAAGACCTGGAACGCGGGCGTGAAGGTCGAAACCGCTACTGTGGATCGCCGCGACATGACCTACCTCTACAACGATGGCACCAACTTCGTTGTGATGGACGACAAGACCTACGAGCAGTTTGAGCTTTCCGAGGACAAGTTCGGCCCCGCTGCGCGCTTCCTGCTCGAGAACATGCGCGTGCAAGTTTCCTTCCACGAGGGTGACGCCCTCTTTGCGGAACTCCCGATCTCGGTTGACCTCAAGGTCGAGCACACCGAGCCGGGCCTGCAGGGCGACCGCTCCACCGGTGGCACCAAGCCCGCCACCCTCGAGACCGGTGCCGAGATTCAGGTGCCGCTGTTCCTGGAGACGGGCAATGTTGTCAAGGTTGATACCCGTACCGGTGAGTACCTCTCCCGCGTCAACAACTAATGCCTGATTACAAACGACACGGAGCCCGCTACCGCGCGCGTCGCCGCGCAGTGGACATCCTTTTTGAAGCTGAGACCCGCGACATTGACCCAGTGTCGATCGTTGAAGATCGCGCCGAGCTGTCCAAGGACCCGCAGAACGCCGTCGCTCCCGTCGCGGAGTACACCCGCGTGATCATCCGGGGTGCCGCCGAGCACCTGGACGACATCGATGACGCCATTGAGCGCTTCATTTCGGAGAATTGGGAACTCGACCGCCTTCCGGCAGTAGACCGCCAGATTCTGCGCGTCGGAACGTGGGAGATTCTTTACAACGAGGACGTCGCGCCCGCGATCACCATCGCGAACGCGCTTGAAATGGCTACGGAATACGCCGGCAGCGCAGCGCCGCCGTACATCCACGCAGTCCTCGACGACGTCGTTCAGTGGAACGCCGCAAACGCGCCCGCGTTGGGCGATGCTTCGGACGAGGCGGACACCTCCGAGCGCGAGGAATCGACCTCCGCGACAACGGACGGTGGCGACGAGACGGACCACGGTCCGGACGCAGCGCCGAAGCTCTAGAAGAAGGGAAGTGCCTCTACAGTAAGAGGCACTTTTTCTTTGCCCTGATGCGCTTTCCAGAGCGAGCGCGCACCAACAATGATGGAGCAGGACATGGCCACACTATCGATGAAAGAAGTACACGCGCTGCGGGTCGAACCGGGGTTTAGGATCGCCGAGGTTGACCCAGGCGCGACGCCGGGCCTCCCATCTGCCGGGCGTCACGAAGCAATTGAGGCTGCCTACACCGCATACGATGACAACCTCGAGCTGCTGCAGGAATGCCTCTACGCCAACGGGCGAAGTGGCAACGTCGATGCTGGCTCAGTTCTGCTGGTACTGCAGGGGATGGATACCTCGGGCAAGGGCGGGATAGTCAAGGCGCTCGGCTCCGTCATGGACATCCAAGGCCTGCGCGTCGCGGCGTTTGGACCGCCGACGGACGCGGAGGCGGCCCACGATTTCCTCTGGCGCTTTGAAAAACACCTTCCGTCACCGGGTGAGATCGCCATTTTCGACCGCTCGTATTACGAAGACGTGCTCGTTCAGCGGGTGAAGAAGATGGCTCCGCCGGAGGAGATCGAGCGCCGCTACGGTGCCATCGTTGCGTTCGAGGACCAACTTGCCGCCAATGGGACACGCATCATCAAGGTGATGGCGCACATCTCCCGTGAATTCCAGGCGAAGAATCTTCGCGAGAGAATCGAGAACGAGACGAAGCACTGGAAGTACAGCCCCGGCGACATCGATGACCGCGCGTTGTGGCCGGAGTACATGGAGGCGTACGAGATTGCGCTGACGCGTACCTCCACCGACGTCGCTCCGTGGTACTGCATCCCGTCAGACAACAAGAAGTATTGCCGTAGCGTGGTCAAGACCCTCATGTACGAGGCGTTGATGTCACTCGATCTCGCGTGGCCGGCGGCGGATTTCGACCAAGAGGAGGAGCTACGCCGGCTCGCGCAGTCGTGATCCGTCTATGTCGGGGGTAGCGCCACCCCCTATGAACAGCGCTGGATACCGCGTCTGTATCGGTCAAGCGTGCCGGAAGAGCGTTTGACGTGGGCAAATAGGGTGAACCAGTATCGTGAGGTGACTTCCGTTACCCAAATCCTTAAGGCGGCCGCTGTGCTCGCCGCTGTGTCCTTGTCTGCCAGCGCCTGCTCGTCGACAGGCGGTGCCCCGCGTCCAGGGGACACCGCGACGACCGCAGGCGGTGTCGACACCCCGCGTTACGTCGTCTCGATGGTCACCCACGGAGCCCCGGGTGATACCTACTGGGATCTGGTGCGCAAGGGAGCGGAAGATGCCGCGACGAAGGACAACATCGAACTGCGGTACTCCTCGGACCCGCAGTCGCCGAACCAGGCGAACCTGGTGCGCTCCGCAATTGATTCGGGCGTGGACGGCATTGCCGTGACGTTGCCCAACCCTGAGGCGATCGGGCCGGTAGCCCGGGAGGCCGTTGAGGCCGGCATCCCGACGGTGGGGCTCAACGCCGGGATGGGGGACTACCAGACCTACGGGTTGAGCGGATTCTTCGGCCAGGACGAAGGCGTTGCCGGCACCGCCGCGGGCGAACGGTTGAAGGCAGAAGGGGCGGCGCGCGTTCTGTGCGTCGTCCACGAACAGGGCAATACCTCTCAGGAACAGCGCTGCGCCGGAGTGAGAGAGGGGCTCGGTCAACCCGTCGAGCTGCTCTACGTCAATGGCCAAGATCTGACCTCTGTGCAGGCGACGATCAACTCCAAGCTTTCACAGGACCCCAGCATCGACACGGTGTTTGCGCTGCAGGCCCCCGTCGCGCTGCGGGCTGTCGAAGCGGCGCAGCAGGCAGGCTCCCCGGCGCAGGTGGTCACTTTCGACACCAATGCTGAGCTTGTTTCGGCGATCGCAGACGGCCGCGTGAAGTGGGCGGTCGACCAGCAGCCCTACCTGCAGGGCTACCTTGCCGTCGATTCCCTGTGGCTGGCCAAGCGCAATGGTGCGACTCTGGGTGGAGGCCAGCCCGTCTTCACCGGCCCCAGTTTCGTTGACCAGTCCAACGTCGACACGATCGCTGAGGCAGCAAAGGCGGGCATGCGATGACGGTAGCGACGACCGACGATCGGCTGCGCCAGCGGGGCAGTCTGGGGCGTCTCGTGCGGCGCCCAGAGTTGGCGAGCTTGCTCGGATTCATCGCCATCTTCGCGCTCTTTATGGCTGTCGCCCCGGCATTCCGCTCGTTCGAGGCGATGGCCACCATCCTCTACGCCAGCGCAACGCTGGGCATCGTTGCATTGGCGGTTGGCCTTCTCATGATTGGCGGGGAGTTTGACCTGTCAGCGGGTGTGGCCGTGACGACTGCGGCATTGGCCGCGTCCATGCTCAACTACAACCTGCATCTCAACGTGTGGGTCGGTGCGTTGCTGGCGTTGGGCATCTCGCTAGCAATTGGTCTGCTCAACGGTGTGTTGGTCACGCGCACTGGTATTGCCAGCTTCCTCATCACATTGGCAACTTTTCTCATGCTGCAAGGTCTCAACCTCGCCATCACGAAATTGGTGACCCGCCAGGTGGCCACCCCAACTATCGCCGACATGGAGGGCTTTCCCTCGGCGCGTGCGGTCTTCGCCGGATCGTTCACTCTCGGTGGAGTCCGAATTAGCGTGGTCGTCGTGTGGTGGCTCGTGTTTGTGGCGCTCGCGTCATACGTGCTGCTCCGGACCAAGTACGGTAACTGGATCTTCGCGGTTGGCGGCAACCAGGATGCGGCGCGGGCGGTGGGTGTTCCCGTGCGCCGCGTCAGGGTGGTTCTTTTCATGCTCGTCGGTTTCGCCGCGTGGTTCGTGGGCATGCACACGCTTATGGCCTTCGATTCGATCCAGGCGGGCCAGGGTGTTGGCAACGAGTTTCTCTACATTATCGCTGCCGTGATTGGCGGTTGCGCCATGACCGGCGGACGGGGCACCGCTGTGGGCACGGCGTTGGGAGCTCTGATTTTCGGAATGACGAACCAGGGCATTGTCTATGCCGGGTGGAATCCTGACTGGTTCAAGTTCTTCCTCGGCGCGATGCTCCTGTTCGCCGTATTCACCAACACCTCTGTCGCAACCTACACACGAAGCAGGTAACCCATGCCGATTATTGAATTGCGCGATGTCTCCAAATCCTACGGCGGATTCGACGCCCTGCGCGCCGTCAATATGAGCGTCCGCGAAGGCGAAGTTGTCTGCGTCTTGGGGGATAACGGGGCGGGCAAGTCGACGCTGATCAACATCTTGTCGGGAATGCACCGCCACACGGCCGGGGAGTTGCTTATCGACGGCCAACCCACCGCGTTTTCCTCCCCGCGCGATGCGCTCGAGGTGGGAATCTCGACGGTTTACCAGCACTTGGCGATCGTCGACGAGCTCAGCGTCTGGCGCAACTTCTTCCTGGGGCAGGAGCAAAGCGGGGTGGCTGGTTCGCTGAAAACCGCGGAGATGAAACGCATCTGTGCGGCGCAGCTAGCCGAAATGGGCGTGGACATCCCCGACGTCGACGTCGAAGCGGGAACGCTTTCGGGAGGCCAGCGCCAGGTCGTGGCAATCGCCCGGGCGATTCACTTCGGCGCCCGCGTCGTGATTCTCGACGAGCCCACCGCAGCCCTCGGGGTCAAACAATCCGGCATGGTCCTGCGGTTCATCGCGGCTGCCCGGGACCGCGGTGTGGCAGTGGTATTGGTCACCCACAACCCCCACCACGCTTTCCTCGTGGGTGACCATTTCACCATCCTCAACCTCGGCCGCCAGGTCCTTGACGCCCCGCGTAGTGCGGTGACGCTCGAGGAACTCACCCGGCAGATGTCGGGCGGGGCCGAACTCGACACGCTCAGTCACGAATTAAACAGGAACTAGAATCACATACCTTTTTAAATATCCGCGATCTTCTTGTGCAATAGAGGTCGACACCTCCGAGGGCAACCGCTACTACCACCTTGCTGACAAAGCAGTGAAGGGCAAACTCGCCCTCATCGGTGGAGCCGGCCCGCTCGGTTTGCTCACCGCTGCGGTTCTTAAGGCGTTCGGCGCGACCTGGCGATTTCGGAGCTGTCCCCGCTGCGCCGACAGAAGGCCCTGGACTCAAGTGTCGCGGACTACGCTCTCAACCCGGCCGAGGTCGATGTTGCTGAGGAAGTTCGCGAGCTCGTGATGAAGGAGATCGACCTGCGCGGAACGATCGCCTACGCTCACGCCCACCCGGCAACGATCAAGCTCGTCGAGGAAGGCATCGAGCACCTGATCAACCACAACGAGACTGCGGTCAAGATCCTCGTGTCTCCTTCGGGTGAGGGCCTGTAAGACTCGACCGCACTAACCTATGTAGGCGTTATCCGCGGCGCTCCTGAGCGATCGCCTCAGATAGCGCCTTCATGGCGTCTTGGCCCCGAACAAGACCGTCGACGGCACAGGAGAGTGAGGCGTCAAGTTGGGCGTCGGTCATCCCCGCACCCACGGGCAGTTCCGCCTCCGTGCGCACGATGATGTTCTGCGTCTTGTTCACAACGAGGGCGCGGGCGCCGAGAGTCGTCGAGTTGATCTGGTTTGCAGCCAAATACAAGGTGGCGTCAGGGTTGTCGGACGCCGTGTCGGTTTCGGCATCGGCGCGGATGATGAGCACCGAGTCAAGCAGCACGAACAGTACGTTGAACCCGTTGAGGTTGCAGCGTGCTGCGCGGCCCGAGGGGTCGTCGTCAAGCGTGATGCCTTTCGCTGCCATGGTTGTAATGACGCGGTCGATGGTGACCTGCGTGGCGGTGTTAGCGCTCATTGTGTGTGTCCTCCCAAGTGACCAGGGTGGGGAAAGAGGTGGCGAGGAAGTCGAAGGCCTGCATGGTCGCATCGATGGAGCTGACAATGAAGGATCCGAGCTGGTTAAAGCTCGCGCCGTGTGTGATATCCATCGAGCGGATCGCGCTCACCGCGAGGTTGTCGCTGCCCTTCTCAAAAAACCGCAAGGTCGGGGCGAAGTGAGTTTGGTTGTGCTCGTTGCAGGCGAAGAGGAGATGGGAGGCCATCTCGAGCGGAGCCTCGCCACGCCAGACCGCCTCGAAAACGAGGCGGGAATCGTCAATCACAAGCACGATCGCTGCGTTCACGAACCCCGTGCGAACGAGGTTGTCCTCGATGCGGTACTCGAGGCCTTCCTCGTCGAAGATTGCGGAGATCGCGGCAAGGTCGACGTCGGCGACCTCATTGCGCTCGTTGAGTACGGGGGACTCAGTGAGATTAGTGGGCGCAGTGGGCGCAGTGGGCTCAGCGGGCTCAGTGTTGGCGGAATCGGGCTGGTTAGGTTCAGTCACTCGTCTGACTCTACCCGGGCCTCCAGGCCGAGTTCATGCTCCAAGGCTTCGGTTAGATGCGGGTAACGGAAGCGTGTCCCAGGGGCGGGAGTGACCTTGATGTCCGCCATCGCAAGTTCCCGCGCACCTTCTGTGCCGAGGAGAAGCTTGGGTCCGAGCGCGGGAATGGGCAGCGGTGCAGGGCGGCGCAGCAAGCCAGCGAGGATGCGCGAGAACTCCGCGTTGGTGACGGGGTTGGGAGCGGTCGCGTCGACGGCGCCTTCCATCGTCGGATCTATGAGCGCGCGCAGGTATGTGTCGGTGAGATCGTCGAGCGAGATCCACGACATCCAGAAATCGCCGTCGCCGATTCGGGCGCCGAGGCCTACCGACGCCGAGGCACGCAGGACGGGAAGCAGCCCGCCCGCACCGGAGAGAGCCAAGCCCGTGCGAATGTTGACGGTGCGCATTGCGTCAACGTGGGTAGCTGCCTCCCATTGACGGCACACCTGGGCTAAGAACCCGTCGTCGTAAATCCCGATGGCAGAGGCGGAAACGAAGGTGGCAACACCGCTGTCGGCTGCGAGACGGGCGAGTGCCGCAGTGGGGCCGATGCGGGAGTCGAGAATGCGCTGCTTCTTCTCTTCCGTGAAACGACCGAAGATCGGCTCGCCTGCAAGGTGGACAACCGCGTCTACGCCGTGGAGAAGATCGGACGCGGGGTGCTCGGGGTTCCAATGCCGCTCGCCCAGGCCGGCGTCTCCCCGGACGAGACGGATGACTGTGTGACCGGCCGTGCCAAGCTGGGCACACAGCGCGGTCCCCACGAGGCCGCGAGCACCGGTGACAGCGACCGTCAGCGGCGTCGAATCCGGCAGCTGTGACAGAAAATCGATGTCGTTGATGAGTTGGTTCTGCCGGTAGGCCACCGCCGCGCGCAGGATGCGAGCCGGGACACGGGTGTCAATGCGGTCTGTGATGAGGGTCGCCGACCCCGCCGCATCGCCACTTGGGCCTGCCGGGGCGAACTCGTGGGTGTGCCGCCACGCGGTTGTCGTCCGGAATGGTTCGTTGACAACGACGTCGACGAACTGGCGGCCCTCAATGTAGCCGGATGGATCGTGCTGGGCGACCCAGCGCTGGCGGGCGGGGAGCGCGAAGGTCGTGGTGCCGTCGGCAAGCGAGGAAGCCTGGGAAGTGACTGTCATGGGAAGGAAAGGTGGCGTTAGTCGTACAACCGCCCCGGGTCGCGAGTGCCACTGCCAGACCTGTGCTGGAGGTGCGGAAACAGTGTGCGACGCGGTCAATCCCATGTAGTTCTCCTGTAGTGCTAATCTCGTGGATAGTCACCACACTAGACATCCTTTAATTTCCGCACAGAGAGGCGGGGAAGGAGGTTCGATGAGTGAAGAGAGACGCGCGACGGTTGAGCTTTTGAGCGCTTCAGACGTCGGGCGAACGATCGCACGCATCGCGCATCAGATCATCGAGAAGACCGCGCTTGATTCTGCGGACGCTCCGCAGATCGTGCTCATGGGTATTCCCTCGGGGGGAGTGCCGTTGGCGCAGCGTATCGGCGCGGCGATTGAGGAGTTCTCCGGCGTCCCCGTTCCCGTGGGCAGCTTGGATGTCACCCTCTACCGCGACGACTTGAGGGACAAGCCCCACCGCGCCTTGCGTCCTACCACCGTTCCAGTCAGCCTGGATAACGCTGTGGTCGTTCTGGTGGACGACGTTTTGTTCTCCGGGCGCACAATCCGCGCCGCGCTCGACTCGTTGCGCGATATTGGTCGCCCCAGCAGCATCCAGTTGGCAGTCCTGGTCGATCGTGGGCACCGCGAGCTACCGATCCGCGCCGATTACGTGGGCAAGAACTTGCCTACCGCGAAGGACGAGGACATCACGGTTTCCCTCACACCCCTCGACGGCGAAGACGGCGTCACCCTGACGCGGGAGGCTGAGTAATGAAGAACCTGATCGATATCAAGGATCTAAGCCGCGACGAGATCGTCGGCATCATGGATGAGGCGGACCGTTTCCGCGAGGCGCTAGAGGGACGCGACATCAAGAAGCTGCCCACCCTGCGCGGCCGCACGGTGTTCACGCTGTTCTACGAGAATTCCACGCGCACACGTGCCTCCTTCGAGACAGCCGGTAAGTGGATGAGCGCCGACGTGATCAACATTTCGGCGTCTTCCTCGTCTGTGAAGAAGGGCGAGTCCCTCAAGGACACGGCCATGACTCTCGCCGCAATCGGCGCCGATGCGATCATCATGCGCCACCCGGCGTCGGGTGCCGCGCAGCTTCTGACACAGTGGTTGCCCGAGATCTCGATTGTCAACGCCGGCGATGGCCAGCACCAGCACCCGACGCAGGCACTTCTCGACGCCGTCACGATGCGCCAGCGCATCGGCGATGTCGCCGGGCGCAAGGTCATCATCGTCGGAGACATCCTGCACTCGCGAGTGGCACGCTCCAACGTCGACCTGCTGGCTGCGCTCGGTGCTGAGGTTGTGCTCGTTGCGCCGCCGACGCTGTTGCCCCACGGTGTGGAGACATGGCCAGCACGGTGCGCTTTCGATTTCGACGCCGAGATCGCCGACGCCGATGTGGTCATGATGCTGCGCGTCCAAGCAGAGCGAATGGACGGTGGGTTCTTCCCGTCGCACCGCGAGTACGCGACGCTGTTCGGGCTCAGCCGTGAGCGGGCAGCGCGGATGAAAGACGGGGCTATCGTCATGCACCCCGGTCCGATGCTACGCGGCATGGAAATCAACTTTGACGTCGCTGACCGCGACAACACCGCGGTCCTGCAACAGGTGTCCAACGGTGTGTACACCCGTATGGCGGTCTTGTTCACACTTCTGGCTGGAGAGGAAAACTAATGGCGAGCACGCTTATCACAAACGTCCGCCCCTATGGCGAGGATGCTGTTGACGTCCTGATCGATAACGGAGTCATCTCCCGCGTCGAGGCAGGCCTAGCCGATGCCGGGGTGAGCGCCGACGAGGTCATCGACGGCAAGGGCAACATCTTGCTGCCTGGCCTGGTGGACATGCACGTTCACCTCCGCGAGCCCGGCCGCGAGGACACCGAAACGATCGCCACCGGCTCCGACGCCGCCGCGCGTGGTGGGTTCACCGCTGTGTTCACCATGGCGAACACGGTTCCGGTTATCGATCAGCCGTTTTTGGCCGAAGCCGTTTGGGAGAAGGGCCAAGCTCACGGCACCTGCGATGTTTACCCGGTTGGTTCCATCACAGTGGGGCTCGAAGGCAAGCAGCTTACGGAGATCGGCCTGATGAGCCGTTCGGGTGTGCGGATGTTTTCTGACGACGGCAAGTGTGTCAACGACCCGCAGATCATGCGCCGCGCCATTGAATACGCGAAGGCCAGCAACGTCCTGCTCGCCCAGCACGCTGAAGACCACCGGATGACCGACGGCGCCTGCGCACACGAGGGTGAGACTGCGGCTCGCCTCGGCCTGCGCGGCTGGCCGCGTGTGGCGGAGGAGTCCATCGTCGCTCGCGATGTCATCATGACCCGCGATTACGGCGGGCGGCTGCATATCTGCCACGCTTCGACGCAGGGCACAGTCGACCTGCTGCGTTGGGCAAAGGAGCAGGGAATCGCGGTGACGGCGGAGGTTACACCGCACCACCTGCTGCTTACTGACGAAAAGCTCGAGACCTACGACGGCGTCTTCCGCGTCAACCCGCCACTGCGCGAGATCCGTGACGCCGAGGCGTTGCGCGATGCGCTTCTCGACGGCACCGTCGACGTCGTCGCCACCGACCACGCCCCGCACGGCTCCGAAGACAAGTGCGTGGAGTTCGAATTGGCTAAGCCCGGCATGCTTGGGCTGGAGACTTCGCTGTCGGTCATCTCCCGGGTCTTCATCGAGACAGGTCTCGCAGACTGGCGTTTCGTGGCCAAGGTCATGAGTGAGCGCCCAGCTGAAATCCTCGGCCTGGCTGACCAAGGCCGGCCGATTAGCGCGGGTGAGCCCGCCAACCTCACCTTGGTCAACCCGGAATCGCCGTGGACCGCCTACGGCGAAGATATGGCCTCCAAGGCATCCAATACCCCCTACGAAGGCATGGACTTCACTGCACGCGTGGAGATGACCATGCTGCGCGGCACCGTGACCCACTCACTCGGAAAATAGGTAAGGACTAACACCGTGAGCAACGCTAAGATTCCCGCCGTCCTCGTGCTCGGCGACGGCAAGGTCTTCCCCGGATACTCGTTCGGCGCCGCTGAAGAGACCCTCGGCGAGGCCGTCTTCACCACGGCCATGACCGGCTACCAGGAGACGATGACCGACCCGTCCTACCACCGCCAGATTGTGGTTATGACCGCGCCCCAGATTGGTAACACCGGGTGGAACGACGAGGACAACGAATCCCACGACAATCAGATCTGGGTCGCGGGCCTCGTTGTGCGTGACGTGTCCAAGCGCGTCTCCAACTGGCGTGCCAAGCGCTCCCTCGAAGACGAAATGAACGCGCAGGGCATTACCGGCATTTACGGCATCGACACCCGCACCGTCGTGCGCCACCTACGTAACTACGGCTCGATCGCCGCCGGCATTTTCACCGGCGAGGCAGCCACGGGCGATGTTGACGCACTTGTCGCCCGCGTCAACGAACAGCCGAGCATGGCCGGCGCCGACCTTGCGGGCGAGGTGTCGACGGACAAGCCGTATACCATCGCTGCAGTAGGGGAGAAGAAGTACACCGTGGTCGCCTACGACATGGGCATTAAGACCGCGACGCCGGGCCACTTTGCCAAGCGCGGCATCGAAACCATCGTCGTTCCGGCGAATACCCCATACTCCGAGATCTCTACCTACAACCCGGACGGTGTCTTCATCTCCAACGGCCCCGGCGACCCCGCTACCGCCGACGCGATGGTGGCCGTGGCCCGCGAGGTCATCACGAATAAGATCCCGCTGTTCGGCATCTGCTTCGGCAACCAGATCCTCGGCCGGGCGCTGGGCATGGAGACCTACAAGCTCAAGTTCGGCCACCGTGGCATCAACGTTCCGGTGAAGAACCACCTCACAGGCAAAATCGACATCACTAGCCAGAACCACGGCTTCGCCCTGCGCGGCACTGCGGGAGAGCGCTTCGACACCGACTTCGGCCCGGCGGTTGTCACCCACACCTGCCTTAACGACGACGTCGTCGAGGGCGTGGCGCTTGAGAGCGGCATGGCCTATTCGGTGCAGTACCACCCGGAGTCGGCGGCAGGTCCGCACGACGCCAACCCGCTGTTTGATCAGTTCATCTCCCTGATGGACAACCACAGCCCGAACCGTAAGTAACCAGGAGAGGACGAACACACCATGAAACGCGAAGACATCAACCACGTCCTGGTTATCGGCTCTGGGCCGATCGTTATTGGACAGGCCTGCGAGTTCGACTATTCCGGCACCCAGGCGTGCCGCGTGCTTAAGGAGGAGGGACTGCGCGTCACCCTCATCAACTCCAACCCGGCCACGATTATGACCGACCCCGAGTTCGCGGACCACACCTACGTGGAGCCGATCGAACCGGAGTACATCGATGCCATCCTGACCCGCGAGGCGGAGCAGGGCCACCCGATCGACGCCATCCTGGCCACCCTCGGTGGACAGACCGCGCTCAACGCTGCAATTCAGCTGGATCGCTTGGGTATTTTGGCCAAGCACGCAGTCGAGCTCATCGGTGCCAACATCGATGCCATCGAGCGTGGCGAGGACCGCCAGAAGTTCAAGGACATCGTTGCCAAAGTCGGCGGCGAATCCGCTCGCTCCCGCGTCTGCCACACCATGGACGAGGTCCACGAGACGGTCGCCGAGCTCGGCCTGCCCGTCGTCGTCCGTCCCTCGTTCACCATGGGTGGTCTCGGCTCCGGCCTCGCCTTCACCATGGAGGACCTCGAGCGCATCGCTGGCGGCGGCCTTGAGGCCTCGCCTGAGGCCAACGTCCTGATCGAGGAGTCCATCCTCGGCTGGAAGGAATTCGAGCTTGAGCTCATGCGCGATGGTGACGACAACGTCGTGGTCATCGCGTCCATTGAAAACGTCGACGCCCTTGGCGTGCACACTGGTGACTCTGTGACGGTCGCGCCGGCGCTCACGCTGACGGACCGCGAGTTCCAGACCATGCGCGACCAGGGCATCGCGATCATCCGCGAGGTCGGCGTGGACACCGGCGGTTGCAACATCCAGTTCGCAGTCAACCCGGTCGACGGCCGCATCATCACCATTGAGATGAACCCGCGCGTGTCGCGCTCCTCGGCGCTGGCGTCGAAGGCGACCGGCTTCCCGATCGCCAAGATTGCTTCCAAGCTCGCGATTGGCTACACACTCGACGAGATCACCAACGACATCACCGGGGTCACCCCGGCAGCTTTCGAGCCGACCCTCGATTACGTCATCGTCAAGATGCCGCGTTTCGCCTTCGAGAAGTTCCCGGGCTCCGACGTCACCCTCGGCACCTCGATGAAGGCCGTTGGAGAAGCGATGGGCATCGGCCGCAACTACATCCAGGGCCTGAACAAGGTCATGCGCTCCATGGAGGACAAGCCCAACGGTTTTTGGACCCGCTCCGACGAGTACGTCGCAGGCGACCGTGCCACCGACGTAGACAAGGTCCTCGCTGACCTGAAGATCCCGACCGATAAGCGCATGTACGACGTCGAGCTCGCGCTGCGCCTCGGTGCCACCATTGAGCAGGTCTACGAGGCCTCCGGCATCGACCCGTGGTTCCTCGCTGAGCTTTCCGCCCTCATCGATTTCCGCCAGACGCTTGTCGACGCCCCCGTGCTCGACGCCGATCTACTGCGCGAAGCCAAGATGTACGGTCTGTCCGACGCACAGATCGCGGCCCTGCGCCCTGAGCTCGCTGGCGAAGACGGAGTGCGTTCCCTGCGCTGGTCGCTGGGGATCCACCCGGTGTTCAAGACCGTTGACACCTGCGCGGGCGAGTTCGAGGCGCAGACGCCGTACCACTACTCGGCCTACGAACTCGACCCCAACGCCGAGAACGAGGTTGAGGTCACCGGCAAAGACAAGGTCATCATCCTAGGCTCCGGCCCCAACCGCATCGGCCAGGGCATCGAGTTCGATTACTCCTGTGTCCACGCTGCACTCGAACTGTCCCGTGTGGGCTACGAGACCGTGATGGTCAACTGCAACCCGGAGACGGTGTCGACGGACTACGACACGGCGGACCGCCTGTACTTCGAGCCGCTGACGTTCGAAGACGTCATGGAGATCTACCGCGCGGAGTCGGCTTCCGGCACCGTTGCCGGCGTCATTGTCCAGCTCGGTGGCCAGACTCCGTTGGGGTTGGCGCAGAAGCTTGCCGACGCCGGCGTGCCCGTCGTGGGCACAACCCCCGAGGCAATCGACCTTGCTGAGGACCGCGGTGAGTTCGGTAAGGTGCTGGAGGCCGCAGATCTCCCGGCACCGGCCTTCGGTACCGCGACTTCCTTCGAGGAGGCGCGCGAGGTTGCCCAGCGCATCGGCTACCCGGTGCTGGTGCGCCCGTCTTACGTGCTTGGTGGTCGCGGTATGGAAATCGTCTACGACGAGAACAGCCTCGAGGACTACATCAACCGTGCGACCGAGCTCAGCCCGGACCACCCGGTGCTCGTTGACCGCTTCCTTGACTCCGCTATCGAGATCGACGTCGATGTTCTCTCGGACGGAACCGACGTCTACCTCGGCGGCGTCATGGAGCACATCGAGGAAGCCGGTATCCACTCTGGTGACTCCGCGTGTGCGCTTCCGCCGATGACGATCGGCCCGGAGGACATCGAGAAGGTCCGCCGCAGTGCCGAGGCGCTCGCCTTCGGTATTGGTGTGAAGGGCCTGATGAACGTCCAGTTTGCGCTCAAGGACGACATTCTCTACGTCATCGAAGCCAACCCGCGTGCCTCGCGCACGGTTCCGTTCGTGTCCAAGGCGACCGGTGTCCACCTGGCCAAGGCTGCATCGCGTGTCATGATGGGCTCTACCATCGCCGAGCTGCGCGAAGAGGGGCTGCTGCCGTCGGCGTACGACGGCGGGACCCTGCCGCTTGAGCACCCGATTGCGGTGAAGGAGGCAGTGCTTCCGTTTACCCGTTTCCGCACCCCTGAAGGAGAGGTGCTCGACACCATCCTCGGCCCGGAGATGAAGTCCACGGGTGAGGTCATGGGCCTCGCAGCGTCGTTTGGTGAGGCTTACGCCAAGGCGGAGGCAGCGGCGTTCGGCACGCTTCCGACTGAAGGTACTGTCTTCGCGTCGGTAGCCAACCGCGACAAGCGCTCGCTCATCTTGCCTATCCAGCGTCTCTCCACCATGGGATTCCGCATTGTTGCCACCGCTGGCACGGCTTCCATGCTGCGCCGCAACGGTATTGAGTGCGAGATTGCGCTCAAGGCCTCGGAAGTACGCGAGGGTGCGGAGGGCAAGTCAATCGTCGAGCGCATCGCTGACGGCGAGATCGACCTGATCCTCAACACGCCGGCAGGCTCGTCGGGCGCGCGCCATGACGGCTACGAGATTCGCGCAACAGCTGCCGCCACCGGTGTGCCAATGATGACCACCGTTCAAGGCGTCACTGCCGCGGTCCAGGGCATCGAGGACATCCGCGACAACGAGATCTCCGTTCTCAGCCTGCAGGAGATTGACCACACCGGCGGGGCGAAGTAAGTGGGTTTCGGCGAGCGGCTCGTAGCCGCAGGCGAGGAGTTCGGCCGCCTCTGCGTCGGTATCGATCCGCACGCCGCGCTGCTTGCGCAGTGGGGCGTCGGTGACGACATCGAGGGCGTGCGCGAGTTCGCCCGGATCTGCGTCGAGGCGTTCGCCGGGCACGTCGCTCTGGTCAAACCGCAGGTTGCGTTTTTCGAGCGCTTCGGGTCCCAGGGCTTCGCCGTGCTGGAAGAGACCCTGGGCGCCTTGCGCGCTGCCGGAACGCTGACGGTGGCCGACGCCAAACGCGGAGATATTGGTTCAACCATGCAAGGCTACGCCGAGGCATGGTTGGCACCGGGTTCGCCGCTGGAGGCCGATGCGCTGACACTCACACCGTTCCTCGGCGTGGGCTCGCTGGATCCGGCGATCGACATGGCGCGTGCCAACGGCAAGGGGGTGTTCGTCATGGCGGCGAACTCGAACCCGGAGGCGGAGGCGTTCCAGATGCAAAGCGTTAACGGGGCCACGATCTCCCAGCAGATGGTGGACAGCTGCGCCGCCTACAACGACTCCGAGGGCGTCGGCCACATGGGCGTCGTCGTTGGCGCGACGGTCGCCCATCCGCCGAAGCTCGGCGCGCTCAACGGGCCGGTGCTCTTGCCCGGTGTTGGCGCGCAGGGCGGCACCATGGATGCGGTCGAGGCAATGGCGGGAGAAGCAAAGCAGTTGTTCTTCCCCAATGTTTCGCGCAGCGTTCTAGCTGGCGGCCCGGACGTCGCCGAGCTGCGTAAACGTGCCGTTGAACTGGCAATACGCAGTTAACTTGGGGGCTTTGGCAGCCGCAGCGAAAGCCCTGGTAATTTATTGGCGGCAACGCGGTGACGTGGACAAACGCGTCCCGCGGGTACCATGATCGACGGTATCCAGTGTTACACTTGGCCAGAAACGGCAAGTTGCACCGGTGAAATTCGCTTTCGGCGGAGACGTAACCCGCTGCAGTGAGCTGTCCCTGGCCGGTGCGCTGGCCGGAGACTTTAACTACTACACAATGGAGGAATCGTGGCCCTTCCACAGTTGACTGATGAGCAGCGCAAGGAAGCACTCGCAAAGGCAGCAGAGGCGCGCAAGCAGCGCGCTGAGCTCAAGGCTTCCCTCAAGCGCGGCGACACCACCCTGAAGGACGTCCTCGACAAGGCAGAGTCGAACGAGATTATCGGCAAGACCAAGGTCTCCGCTCTGCTCGAGGCTATGCCGAAGGTGGGCAAGGTCAAGGCCCGCGAGATCATGGACGAGCTCGAAATCGCTCAGACCCGCCGCCTCCGCGGCTTGGGCGAGCGTCAGCGCCGCGCCCTGCTCGAGCGCTTCGGTTTCAACGAGGACTAAACCGGTGTCAGACGTGACGTCACGGGGGAGGTTGGTTGTCCTTGCTGGCCCCTCCGCTGTCGGGAAATCGACAGTCGTCCACCGTCTGCGCAGCAACGTTCCGAACCTGTACTTCTCGGTGTCAATGACCACCCGCCAGCCCCGCCCCGGCGAGGTTGACGGAACAGATTACTTCTTCGTGTCGCCCGAGAGCTTCCAGCACCGTATCGACGCTGGAGAGATGCTTGAATGGGCGGACATCCACGGTGGTCTACAGCGCTCTGGTACCCCAGCGGGTCCGGTGCGTGAGGCACTTGAAGCTGGCCGACCAGTGCTTGTCGAAGTCGATATCGTCGGCGCCCGCAACATCAAGCGGCTCATGCCGGAGGCGGAGACAGTCTTCCTCGCGCCTCCATCATGGGAGGTGCTGGTGGAGCGGTTGACCGGCCGTGGAACGGAGCCCGAGGATGTCATCCAGCGCCGTTTGCAGACGGCTCGGGCGGAGCTTGCGGTGCAGGACGAGTTCGACAAGGTTGTGGTGAACGACGATGTCGAGGTGGCTGTCAGCTCGATAGCCGATATCCTGATGAATCAGCCCCAGAAATAGCCCAAGAACAGTAGGTGCAAGTGAGCAACGTATCCAACGACCTGTCGACGAATCAGGCCGCCGAAGAGATGGTCTACGACACGCCGGACGGCATTACGGCGCCGCCGATCGACGAGTTGCTGAGCAAGGTGTCGTCGAAGTACGCCTTGGTCATCTTCGCGGCTAAGCGCGCACGCCAGATCAACAGCTTCTACCAGGAGCAGGACGAGGGAGTTTTCGAGTTTATCGGACCCCTGGTTACCCCGGAGGTTGGTGAGAAGCCTCTCTCCATCGCCCTGCGTGAGATTCAGGCAGGCCTCCTCGAGCACGAGGAAGGCCAGTAGAGTTCCCTGAACTCTGTGAACCTGAAGCGCGGCCCTTCCCCTTTTTGGGAGGGCCGCGCTTTTGTGCGTTGTTGGTCCGGTACGACGTACGAGGCAGTGGGTCCATCAGGGATGCGAGGTAGACTTCGGCATCATGGACGAACCCCGCAACGTGGTTATCGGAGTTTCCGGCGGCATTGCCGCCTACAAGGCGTGTCACCTCATCCGTCAATTCACGGAGGCTGGTGACAGTGTGCGCGTTGTCCCTACGGAGAATGCGCTCAACTTCGTGGGTGCCGCCACTTTTGAGGCATTGTCCGGCAATCCCGTCGACACCGGGGTCTTTACCCGGGTTGATGAGGTCCAGCACGTGATGGTGGGCCAAGAGGCGGACCTCGTGGTTGTCGCCCCGGCAACCGCCGACGTCATCGCCCGCATCGCCGCAGGGCGGGCCGACGACCTGCTCACCGCGACAATTCTCGTCGCGACGTGCCCTGTAGTCATCGCCCCTGCCATGCATACGGAGATGTGGCTCAATCCTGCGACCCAGGCCAATGTGGCGACGCTCCGTTCGCGAGGGCTGACAGTGCTCGAGCCTGCGCACGGGCGGTTGACGGGAAAGGATTCCGGGCCAGGCAGGTTGTTGGAGCCCGAGCAGATTGCGGAGTTGGCAAGAACGGTCGCGAGCACGGGTCCAATCGGGCGCGGACTCGACGGCGTTCGCGTGCTGATCAGCGCGGGCGGAACCCAGGAAAACATCGACCCAGTGCGTTTTATCGGGAACCGCTCGTCCGGTCGGCAGGGATTCGCGCTTGCAGAGATCGCCGCACACCGCGGTGCTGAGGTAACCGTCGTGGCCGGGGACACCGAGGATCTGCCGGTTCCGGCAGGCGCTGAGGTCGTGCGGGTGCGCTCTACACGCGATCTGGAGCAGGCGATGAACTCTCGTGTGGGTAGTGCTGACGTTGTCATCATGGCGGCGGCTGTTGCAGATTTCCGCCCCGCTGCGGAGGTGAGCTCGAAAATGAAGAAGGGCGTCGCCAACGACGCCTTGAGCCGGATTGAGTTGGTGGAGAATCCCGACGTGTTGCGGGGGATCGTCGATAAGCGACGTGCGGGGGAAACTTCCGCGACCATCGTGGGGTTCGCGGCCGAGACCGACGACGTTTTG
Source organism: Corynebacterium sp. LK2510 (assembly GCF_040946405.1). Taxonomy (NCBI): domain Bacteria; kingdom Bacillati; phylum Actinomycetota; class Actinomycetes; order Mycobacteriales; family Corynebacteriaceae; genus Corynebacterium; species Corynebacterium sp. LK2510. The sequence continues at coordinate 240,393 of NZ_JAYWLR010000001.1, forward strand.
TCTAACGGTCGTGCAAAGCTGCAGCACAAGGGGGCGGATCTGCTGATGGTTAACTCCGTCGCGGGCGGCGCAGTGTTTGGCCAGGCTCGCAACAGCGGCTGGCTGATCGGTGCTGACGGGTCGACGGAAGAAATTGCTGACGGACCGAAGCACGTGGTGGCGACCAAGATGTGGGATGTCATTGAGGCATTCCAGGCCCGGCGTAGTTTGGCAAATTAGACAGCTTGGTCTATTCTGGGTCGAGCTAACCACCACGACGAAGGAAAGAGCGCAATGTCTACCGAGTCTGCTGCGTCTACTGGCGCGTTCCACCGCCTCTTTACCAGCGAGTCAGTCACCGAGGGTCACCCCGACAAGATCTGTGACGCCATCTCCGACGCGATTCTGGACGACATGCTGTCTCAGGACCCGTTCTCGCGTGTCGCCGTCGAGACCTTGGTCACTACCGGCCAGGTGCACGTGGTGGGGGAGGTTCACACCTCCGCGTACTCCAACATCGCCAAGATCGTGCGCGACAAACTCGTTGGCATCGGCTTTATCTCCTCTGAGGTGGGCTTCGACGGCCGCACCTGCGGCGTCAACATTGCCATTGGTGAGCAATCAGCGGAAATTTCCCAGGGCGTGACAACCTCCCAGGAGGTTCGCGAACACACCTCGACCGAGGCAAACGATCAGTCCGGCGCCGGGGACCAGGGCCTCATGTTCGGATATGCCACCAACGAGACCCCGGAATACATGCCGCTGCCGATCTCCACTGCGCACCGACTGGCGCGTAGGTTGAGCCAGGTGCGCAAGCTCGGCGAGGTCGTCGGCCTGCGTCCGGATGGCAAGACCCAGGTCACGTTCGCTTACGATGGCGACACCCCCGTGCGCATTGACACTATCGTCATTTCCACCCAGCACGACCCGGCTTTCACCGGTGCGGACCTTGAGGCGGCAATTCGCACTCAGGTTGTCGAGTGGGTTATCCGCGACGCGGGTCTCGAACGCTACTACGACGATGAGACCAAGCTCTTGGTCAATCCGTCTGGCTCCTTCGTCATGGGCGGACCGATGGGCGACGCCGGTCTGACAGGCCGCAAGATTATCGTGGACACCTACGGCGGTACGGCCCGCCACGGTGGCGGCGCTTTCTCCGGCAAGGATCCGTCGAAGGTGGACCGGTCTGCGGCCTACGCGATGCGCTGGGTGGCCAAGAATATCGTCGCAGCCGGCCTCGCGGACAAAGCAGAGGTCCAGGTGGCCTACGCCATCGGCCGCGCGAACCCCGTGGGCTTGTACGTGGAGACCTTCGGCACCGCCGCGGAGGGGCACACCGATGAGACGATCCAGCACGCCGTGGAGCAGGTTTTCGATCTGCGCCCTGATGCCATCATCAACGACCTTGAACTGCGTCGCCCGATCTACGCCCAGACGGCGGCCTACGGCCACTTTGGGCGCACCGATGTCGACCTGCCGTGGGAGCAGCTCAACAAGGTCGACGAGCTGCGCGCTGCCGCCGGGCTCGCCTAATTAGAGCAGCCCGGCGCCTGCCCGGCGGGTCGTGTCTGGGGCCTGCGCTAAGATGTGGCCCCATGACAGACTCTCGCGTATCCGCAGCTCAGCCGGTGGCGCGGGTACTTCCTTTGCTGGGACTGTCGCACCTTGACAGAGGGTTTGATTATCTCGTTACCGATGCAGATGCGGAGACAGCGCAACCGGGCGTGAAGGTGCGCATCCGCTTTGCCGGCAGGTTGGTTGACGCGATTGTCCTGTCGCGCCACGCCACCTCCGAGCACGACGGCAACCTGCGCTTCATCGAGCGCGTCATCAGCCCGGACGTCGTCGCACCCGAGCGCATACGCGAGCTTGTCGACGCTCTCGCGCAGCGCTACGCCGGCACACGCAGCGACATCTACCGTCTCGCAATCCCGGCGCGCCACGCCAAAGCCGAGGAGACGGATCGCTCGACCCCGTGGGAGGAGCTTGGAAGCGCCGCGGAACCTGACCTGTCTGCCTGGACGGGGTACGCGTTTGGCCAGTCGTTCGTCGATGCCGTCGTCGGGGGCAAACTCGCCCGCGCCGCATGGCAGATCACCCCGGGCGAGGACTGGGCCGGGGCTCTCGCGGCGCTTGCGGCGAAGGTGGCGCTCGGCGGAGGCGGGGTGCTGATCGTGGTGCCGGACCAGCGTGACGTCGATAAGTGTGAGCGGGCGCTGCGTGAGATCGTCGGCGCCCGGCAGATCACCACTTTGACCGCGGCACAGGGGCCGCAGGCGCGCTACTCGCGGTACTTGTCCATCATCAGCGGGCAGGGGCGGTTGGTCATCGGGACGCGTTCGGCGGCGTTCGCGCCTGTAAAGGACGTGCGGCTGATGGTTGTGGTCAACGACGGCGACGACTCGCTCGTCGATCCGCGTGCGCCCTACGTCCACGCCCGAGAGGTGCTCACCACACGATCCGTCATTGAGAAGGCCTCCCTGGTCGTTGCCGGTTACGCGCGTACTGCGGAGACGCAGTTGCTGGTGGAGACGGGGTGGATGCATGAGTTGGTCGCACCAAGGGAGCTGCTGCGCCAGCGCGAGCCTTTGATCCGCGCCGCGGGCGACTCTGACGTGGAATTGGAGCGCGACCCGCGCGCGCGGGCGGCGCGCCTGCCGTCGGCAGCATTTCAGGTGGCCACGCGGGCGCTCGAGCGTGGGGCACCGGTTCTCTTCCAGGTCCCCCGCACCGGCTACATCCAATCGCTTGCGTGCGGGTCGTGCCGGACCCCGGCTCGGTGCCGGTGGTGCAATGGCCCGCTCGGCCTTCCGGAAGGCGGTGCCGCCGCGGCCCCGTCGTGCCGCTGGTGCGGGCGCATCGACTCCGCGCACGTGTGCTCGGTGTGTGGCTCGCGCCGATTGCGTGCGGTAGTGCTCGGTACTGAGCGCACGGCGGAGGAGCTCGGCCGCGCGTTCCCTGGTGTTGCGGTACGCACCTCGTGGGGAGAGAAGATTCTCGATTCCGTGGCCCGTGAGCCGCAGATCATCGTGGCGACTCCGGGGGCGGAGCCACAGGTGGATTACGGCGGCTACGGGGCAGCAGTGCTCGTTGACACATGGGCGCTGCTGCGCCGGCCCGACCTGAGGGCTGTCGAAGACGCGTTTGCCAAGTGGTGCGCGGCAGCCGCCCTCGTCGAGTCGCGCGCGGCGGACGGCGAAGTCATCATCGTGGCGGATCCCGCCCACCCGGCCGTCCAACACCTGATTCGGTGGGATGTTGCGGGGTATGCGGCGCTCGAGCTTCAGCAACGTCGTGAAGCGCGATTCCCCCCGGCGGTCCACGTAGCCGTCGTCGATGCACCACGCGATGCACTCGAGGACTACTTCGCGCACGTCGACCTGCCCCCGCACGCCGAGGTACTTGGCCCTGTCGACCTGCCGGCAGGAGTGGGAATCCCCGGCGAGTGGGATCGGCAGGAGCACGGCCCGGTGCAACGGATGCTGGTGCGCAGCCCCTTGACCGGCCGCGTCGAGCTGGGTCGCGCACTGCGTGCTGGTTCGATCAGCCGGGCGACCCGCAAGCAAGACCTGCCGCTGAGGATTCAGGTGGACCCGATCGACATCGGGTAGCGGGGTCAACCCTTGCTGGTGGGTACACTCTTGGGTCATGGCAATACGGGATATCAGGTTGTTCGGCGACGCCGTGCTGAATACGCCAGCGACCGAGGTCGCAGAGTTCGGCGAACCGCTGCGGCGTCTGGTGGCCGACATGCTGGAAACCATGGACGCTGCTGGAGGAGTCGGCCTCGCCGCCAACCAGGTTGGCGTCTTGTCACGAGTCTTCGTCTTCGACTGCCAGGGAATGCGGGGCCACATTGTCAACCCCGTCTGGCGCGCAATCGGGGATGCTGAGCAGACCGGACGCGAAGGTTGTTTGTCGGTTCCCGGGATCACTGGTGATGTCACCCGCTTCAACGACGTGCTCGCCACGGGATACGACAGCGCGGGACGCTCCGTCGCTGTGCGGGGAACCGGGTTGCTCGCTCGCTGCATTCAGCACGAGACGGACCATCTTGACGGAATCATGTTCATGCGCCGAATGGACCAGGAACAGCGCAAGGCCGCGATGGCCGGCATCCGCGCTGCCGACTGGTGGAAGGAGACCTAAATGCGACTCGTATTCGCGGGCACGCCTGAGCCCGCCGTAGTAGCCCTGCAAAAGTTGCTCGATTCGGACCACGAGGTGGTTGCGGTGCTTACCCGCCCGGATGCTCGTCGAGGGCGCGGTCGGAGCCTGCACCCGTCGCCAGTCAAGGCGCTCGCCGAAGAGCATGGCATTGAGGTGCTCACACCGGACACGTTGCGTGGCAACGAGGAGATCAGGCAACGCCTTGCTGAACTCGCGCCCGATGCAATTCCTGTCGTCGCCTACGGCAACCTCATCCCCGAGGACATGCTCGACATCGCCCCGCACGGTTGGGTCAACCTCCACTTCTCGCTGCTGCCGAAGTGGCGCGGTGCGGCTCCCGTACAGGCCGCTATCCGGGACGGTGACGCGATGACCGGTGCAACCACGTTCCGTATCGACGCCGGGTTGGACACCGGTGACATCCTCGCGACGGTTGAGGAGCCGATCCAGCCCACCGATACCGCCGACGACTTGCTTACCCGTCTGGCGCACACAGGGTCAGACTTGCTCGTGGAGACCATGACCGCGCTGGAGAACGGTACTGCGTCGCCGGTCGCTCAACCGGAGGAGGGAACCTACGCGCGCAAAATCACCCCCGAGAACGCCCGCGTCACGTGGTCGGACGACGCTGCGGAGATCGACCGGCACGTGCGCGCCCACACTCCTGGTCCCGGTGCGTGGACCACGTGGCAGGAATCGCGCGTCAAGCTGGGGCCGGTGACGGTTTCCGACCACGCGGAGCTTGCCCCAGGGCACGTGCGGGTGGAGAAGAACGCCGTATTCGTCGGCACCGGTTCCGCCGACGTTCAGCTCGGGCTGATCCAGCCGCCCGGCAAGAAGATGATGGACGCCGCGGCCTGGGCGCGCGGATTGTCACCCGAGGTAACCGAACAAGGAGTGGTGTTCCAGTGAGTGGTGGTTTCAGGTCCAGGGCGGCCGGACGCCGGCAGCCGAAGCGCAACGCCGAAGAGACGGGTACGCAGCCCCGTCGCGCGCCAAAGTCGAAGCGGAGCCAGGCAGAACAGCGCGATCAGACGGGCACGCGAGTCTCTATCGGGGATCCGGCGCGCGAGGCAGCGTGGGAGGTCCTCCTACGCGTGGCTCAGGATGGGGCCTTTGCCAACCTCACGCTGCCGGCGCTTTTGCGGGAGCGCCGCATCTCCGGCCGGGACGCGGCCTTCGCCACCGAGCTGACCTACGGGGCGCTGCGGTCGCTCGGCGTCCTCGATGCAGTGATCGCGGACTGTGCGTCGCGCTCGCTGGGTGCGATGGCCCCCGAGGTGTTGGCCGCGCTTCGCCTGGGTGCGTACCAGCTGCTGTACACCAGGGTGGAGCAGCACGCTGCGGTCGATACCGCAGTGCGCCTTGTCCAGGCAGCCGGACACGAACACGCGAAGGGCTTCGCCAACGCCGTACTGCGCACGATTTCGCGTACCCCGGCCGACCAGTGGATGGACAAACTGGCACCGAAAGACGACCTCGCGGGACTCGCGTTTCGCACAGCTCACCCGGAATGGATCGCGCGCTCGTTTCGCGAGGCGCTCGGCGAGGCAGAGCTGGAGCAGGCGCTCACAGCCGATAGTGAACGCCCCGTCGTCCACCTTGTCGCCCGCCCGGGCGAGATCTCAGCGGAGGAGCTTGCTCTGGCAACCGGCGGCGAAGAGGGGAAGTACTCGCCATACGCGGTTTACTTGGAGCAGGGGGATCCCGGCAAGCTTGAGCCGGTGCGTGACGGGCTCGCTTCCGTCCAGGACGAGGGCTCCCAGCTCATCGCGCGCGCCGTCGCCTCCGTTCCGGTCGACAGTGATCAGGGCCGTTGGCTCGACCTGTGCGCCGGTCCCGGTGGCAAGGCGGCCTTGATGGGGGCGCTCGCCGCGATTGACGGTGCCCGCGTCGACGCGGTCGAGGTCAGCGACCACCGCAGCGCGCTGATCCGCAAGGCGGTAGCGGGCCTCCCGGTGGAGGTCCGCACCGCTGACGGCCGCTCGCCCGGACTCGAGCCCGGATACGACCGGGTGCTTGTCGACGCCCCCTGTTCCGGCCTCGGCGCCCTGCGCCGGCGCCCGGAGGCGCGGTGGACGAAGTCGGAGGACGACATCGCTGAGCTCACCACGCTCCAGTCTGAGCTGTTGGCCAGCGCCATCGAGCTGGTCAAGCCCGGCGGCGTCGTGGTGTATTCGACGTGCTCGCCGGACGTGCGTGAGACCCGTGGTGTCGTCGATAAGGCGCTGGGTGCGGGCAAGGTTGAGGAGCTCGATGCACGCGAGTTCGTTAACGGCATGGACAACGTCGGCGACGGCCCCAGCGTTCAGATGTGGCCGCACCGCCACGGAACTGACGCGATGTTCTTCTCCGTGCTGCGAAAGCTAGGGTAGAAGCCATGATCTACATCGCCCCCTCGATCCTCGCGGCCGACTATGCGGACCTCGGCACTGACGTGCGCAAGGTCCCGAATGCGGACTTTCTCCACGTCGACATCATGGACGGCCACTTCGTGCCGAACCTGTCTTTCGGCCCCGACGTGACCCGGGCAGTTGACGGGGTCACCGACCAGTTCCTCGACATGCACCTGATGATCGAGGAGCCGGAGCGCTGGTTCGAGACCTACGTCAAAGCCGGCGGTGACCGGTTGATCTTCCACGTTGAAGCAGCGCGCGACCACGTTGCGGCCGCTCGCCAGATCAAGGAATTGGGCGTGCAATCCGGTATCGCCATCAAGCCCAAGACGGCGGTCGAGCCGTACCTCGATGACCTGGATCAGTTTGACCAGGTCATGATCATGAGTGTGGAGCCGGGCTTTGGTGGGCAGAAGTTCATGCCCGAGGTCTTGACCAAGGTGATGACGTTGCGCGACCACATCCGCGAGCGCGGCCTTAACACGATCATCGGCATCGATGGCGGAATTGCTGAGTCGACAATTGCTCAAGCTGCGGAGGCCGGCGTCGAGGCGTTTGTGGCCGGGTCGGCGGTGTTCGGGGCGGACAACCCCGCGGATGCCGTCGAAAAGCTGCGAGCCATGGCCACTGAGGCCTCCCAGCAATAGACGTGCAGGCCAACCAGTGGGCCGAGGCAATCGCCGCCGGTGACGCGGTGCGGGGCACGACCTCTCCCAACCCGCCGGTGGGATGTGCCCTGTACTCACCCTCCGGCGAGGTCATCGCCACGGGCGCAACCAGCCCCGTTGGTGGACCGCACGCTGAGATCAACGCGCTGCGTGCCGCAGGCGAGAAAGCGCGCGGAGCCCACGCCGTGGTGACGTTGGAGCCGTGCAACCACCAGGGCAGGACCGGGCCGTGCTCGCACGCCTTGGAACAGGCCGGGATTGCAAAGCTCACCTACTTCACGGCCGACCCAAACCCGGCAGCCGCCGACGGTGCAGACTACCTGCGCGCCAGGGGAGTCGACGTCGAGTTTCTCCCGCGTCCGGTCGAGGCGCTCCAGCCGTGGTTGACAAGCGTGCGAGAGCAGCGCGTCAGCGTCACGGCAAAGTTCGCCGCTACCGTCGACGGCTTCACAGCTGCCGTCGACGGGACCAGCAAGTGGATCACCGGCCCCGCAGCCCGCGACTTTGTCCACGAGGACCGCGAGACACGCGACGCGATCGTTGTCGGCACCGGGACCGTGCTTGCCGACGATCCCTCCCTCACCGCCCGTTATCCGGACGGGAGCTTGCGGAAGCGGCAGCCGGTGAGGGTGGTCGTCGGCAAGCGAAAAGTGCCCGAGGGGCACCTCTCCACCCTGGGTTTCGTGCAGTACCCGAACCCGGAAGAGGCCATGGCGCAGCTGTGGGAGCAAGGAATGCGCGACGTGCTTGTCGAAGGCGGAGCGACGCTTCTGACCAGCTTCTTTGAGCTGGGGGTGGTGGATCGGATCCAGGCATATGTGGCCCCAATGCTGCTTGGTCAAGGCCGGCCCATTGTCGAGACCGCGCTGGCAGGAACAATTCGGGACGCGCACAGGTACTCGCTGACGGGCGTGCGTACGCTCGGCAACGACGTGTTGATTGAGATGGAGAGGTAGATGTTTACGGGATTAGTCGAAGAAATCGGTCGGGTGGAGACGCTGGAGCAGCTTCACGACGCCGTCCGGATCGCTATCGCCGCGCCCCGCGTCACGGAAGATGCACGTCCCGGGGACTCCATCAGCGTCGACGGCGTGTGCCTGACTGTGGTCGACAACTCCGGTGGAGTGTTCACGGCGGATGTCATGCAGGAGACACTTAACCGCACACGGCTCGGGTCCTACGGTGCCGGTTCTCGCGTCAACCTCGAGCGCGCACTCGCGGCTGGTGCACGGATGGGCGGCCACATCGTCCAGGGCCACGTCGATGGGGTGGCCCAGGTGCTTTCCCGCGAGGAATCAGAGCACTGGAGGGTGCTGCGGCTTTCCTTGCCGGCGGACGTGGCGCGCTACGTCGTGGAGAAAGGCTCTATCACCATCAATGGCACGTCACTGACGGTTTCCGCTGTCGGCGACGACTGGTTTGAGGTCTCGCTCATCCCCACCACGCTCGAAGACACCACGGCAGGCGAGCTCGTCCCCGGCGATGCGGTGAACCTGGAAGTGGACATCGTGGCCAAGTACGTCGAGAAAATGGTCGGCGACTACAGTCGTAGACCATGACCGACCCGATTTCCCTTGACCCGGTAGAGGACGCAATCGCCGCAATCGCACGCGGTGAGGCCGTTGTCGTTGTTGACAACGAGGACCGGGAGAACGAGGGTGATTTGATCTTCGCCGCCGAGACCGCCACCCCCGAGATGGTGGCGTTCATGGTGCGCTACTCCTCGGGCTACATTTGCGCGGCGCTGGAGGACGATCGAGCCGACGAGCTGAACCTGCCGCCGATGGTCGCCCGCAACGAAGACGCGCGCGCGACGGCGTACACCGTGACCGTTGACGCGGCGACCGGCACCACCGGAATTTCCGCCCGGTCGCGCTGCGAGACCATCAGGCGCCTCGCCGACCGCTCGTACGGTCCGGAGTCGTTCACCCGCCCCGGCCACATTGCTCCTCTGCGCGCCCGCCGCGGCGGGGTGCTCACACGCGACGGCCACACCGAGGCGTCGGTGGATCTCGCGCGCCTGGCTGGCATGCAGCCTGTCGGCGTGCTGTGCGAGATCGTCTCCGAGGAGGACCCGACTGACATGGCGCGCGGGCCCGAGCTGCGCCGGTTCGCTGACAAGCACGGCCTGAAGATGATCTCCATTGAACAGCTGATCGCTTACCGCCGGCACACGGAGCACTACGTTGTGCGCACCTCGATCGCGCGGATGCCCACCGAGTTCGGCGATTTTGACGCCTACGGCTACCGCAACACGGTTGACGGGTCCGAACACGTCGCTCTTGTTGCCGGTGACATCACGGGGGGAGACGACGTGCTTGTCCGGGTCCACTCTGAGTGCCTGACAGGTGACGTGTTTGGCTCCCTGCGTTGCGACTGCGGCCCCCAGCTGCACGAATCTATGCGTCGTATCCAGGATGCCGGACGCGGCGTGATTGTCTACGTCCGCGGACACGAAGGTCGCGGCATCGGGTTGTTGGCGAAGCTGCAGGCCTACCACCTGCAGGACGGCGGCCTCGACACCGTGGATGCCAACCTCGAGCAGGGTTTGCCTATCGACGCCCGCGAGTACTCCGTTGCCGGCCAGATCCTCGCAGACCTCGGCATCACGAGCCTGCGCCTCTTGTCCAACAACCCGGACAAGGTGCAGGCACTGCACGGCTACGGCCCGGAGATCGCCGGGCGGGTGCGCATTGAAATCGCGCCGTCCCACCACAACATTCGCTACCTGCGCACTAAGCGCGAGCGCCTCGGCCACGACCTGCCCAGCATCATGGATTGGCACGATGACGCTGCGACGAACGACTCAACTACTAGCTAGGAGCCCACTTATGGCAACCCACGGCGCACCATCCGCTCCCACGCTCAAGGCGGAGGGGCTGACCATCGCTGTCGTCTCCACGCGCTGGAACGAGGCGATCGTTTCTCAGTTGAACTCCCGCGCGCTCGCGCGCGCGAAGGAACTCGGCGCAAAGGCCGACGAGTACGTCGTCGCGGGGGCTTTGGAGCTGCCCGTCGTCGTCCAGGCGTGCGCTTCGCGCTATGACGCCGTGGTCGCCCTCGGCTGCGTGATCCGCGGAGAGACCGCCCACTTCGACTACGTCTGTGACTCCGTGACTGCGGGGCTGACCCGCATTGCCCTTGATGAGCGCACGCCCATTGGCAACGGTGTTCTCACCGTCGAGGACGAAGATCAGGCGCACGAGCGCGCCGGCGGTGAGGGCTCGAAGGAGGATAAGGGCGCTGAGGCGGTTGAGGCCGCGCTCGGTGCCGTGCTGGAACTGGCAAAGGTGCACACTCGCCCTGCCCGCGGCTAGAGCAGCTCCGCTCGTTTGAGCGGGCGCAATCCTGGGGGCTACTATCATCCGAAAGACGTATTTGCGGCGTCCGCGCATGCGTGGCGCCGCGAGGAAGTGGGGTAGACGTGACCGAAGGCAACAAGCTGAGCGATCGCGAGATTGCTTATCTCAACGCCGCCGACCCCCACGCGGTGGTGTCGACGAAGCCGTGGGAGCTCACCATCACCTCGCGCTACCTCAAGCGCGTCGCACTCGTATGGGTGGTCGTGGTCATGGCGGTGCACATCTTCATGGCCGCCGTCCTCGACGCCGAATTCACTGGGTTGACGATCACGACCATCGATAAGTTCGCCTTCCCCGGAGTCGGCATCATTATCAGCGTTCTGTCGTGGATTGCTCTGACCCGTCCCCGCGTGCGAGCGAACGAAGACGGAGTCGAGGTGCGCAACATCATCGGCACCCGCTTTTATCCGTGGCTCGTTGTCTACGGCCTGTCTTTCCCTCGCGGCGCGCGAATGGCGCGACTCGAGCTGCCGGAGTTCGAGTACGTCCCGCTGTGGGCGATCCAGTCGGGCGACAAGGAACGGGCCATCGCGGCTGTCGACGCCTTCCGTCGCCTTGAAGCCGCCTACATGCCGGAGGACTAGTCACCGACGTGGTTAATCCCGCCAGCTATCGGCCAGCGCCAGGGACCATTCCCACCGACCCAGGCGTGTACAAGTTTCGCGACCCAAGTGGTCGCGTCGTCTACGTCGGAAAGGCGAAAAACCTCCGGTCTCGCCTGAACAACTACTTCCAGCCGCCTGCCCAGTTGCACCCGCGCACGCGGCAAATGGTGCACACCGCATCAAGCGTGGAGTGGACGGTCGTCTCCTCCGAAGTCGAGGCGTTGCAGCTCGAGTACACGTGGATCAAGCGTTTCGATCCGTGGTTCAACGTCATGTACCGGGACGACAAGACGTACCCGATGCTGGCGGTGAGCGTGGGAGAGCGCTTCCCCCGCGCCTTCTTCTACCGCGGCCCCCGCCGCAAGGGAGTGCGCTACTTCGGCCCGTTCTCCCACGCGTGGGCCGTGCGCGAGACTCTCGATCTGCTGACGCGGGTGTTCCCCGTGCGCACGTGCTCGAATGGCGTGTACAACCGCCACGAATCCCTCGGCAGGCCCTGTCTGCTCGGATACATCGACAAGTGCTCGGCGCCGTGCGTCGGGAGGGTGGACGAGCGTGAGTACGACGAGATCGTCCAGGGGTTTCTCTCCTTCATGACCGGACGAACCGACCATGTGATGAAAAAGCTCACGGCCAGTATGAACGAGGCGGCAGCAAACCTCGAGTTTGAGAAGGCCGCGAGGCTTCGCGACGATATCAGCGCGCTGAATAAGGTGATGGAGCGCCAAAGCGTTGTGCTCAGCACCGATACAGACGCTGATGTCATCGCCTTCGCCACCGACGAGCTTGAGGCGGCCGTGCAGATCTTCACCGTCCGCGAGGGCCGCATGCGCGCCCAGCGCGGCTGGGTGGTGGAGAAGACCGGCAACGAGCCGGGCAGTTTGGAGCGCTTGGATAAGGATCAGGCCGACCCGGCTCTGCCAGCGCTCATGCAGAACTTCCTTGTGCAGTACTACTCCGACGCCGTCGAGCGGGTGCGCCTGGAGGAGGACGAAGACCGCAAGCTGCTTGAAAGCAAGATCCGCCGCCGCGGTGTCGACCAGGAATCGCGCGCCGCGGCGAAGCCGCCGATGCCGGTGCCCAGGGAGATCCTGGTCGAGGTTCTTCCGGAAGAACTGGACGAGGTCACCGTGTTGCTCGAGTCGTTGCGCGGCGGGCCTGTCACGATTCGGGTTCCGCAGCGCGGGGACAAGTCCGCGCTCATGGACACCGTCCACCGCAACGCCGCCGAGGCGCTGCACCAGCACAAGCTCAAGCGTGTTGGTGACCTAACGGCGCGCTCGCAGGCGTTGCAGGACATCCAGGATGCGCTCGGTCTCGAGGAAGCGCCGCTACGCATCGAATGCACCGATATCTCCCACATCCAGGGCACCGACGTCGTCGCCTCGCTTGTAGTGTTCGAGGACGGGTTGCCGAAGAAGTCGGACTACCGCCGCTACCGTATTCGCGAGGCCGCAGGGGACGGGCGTTCTGATGACGTCGGCTCGATCGCCGAAGTCGTCCGCCGTAGGTTCCGCCGCTACAACGAGGACAAATTGGCCACGCCGGATGAGGACGTGTTCGACGACGACCCGGATGTGGAGACTACCGGCACGCGACGCTTCGCCTACCCGCCGCAGCTGTTCATCGTCGACGGCGGAAAGCCGCAAGTCAACGCCGCTCAGGCGGTGTTTGATGAGCTCGGAGTGGTCGACGTGGCTCTGATCGGACTGGCCAAGCGCCTCGAGGAGGTGTGGGTGCCAGACGATGACGAACCGGTGATCTTGCCCCGCAACAGCGAAGGCATGTACCTGCTCCAGCAGATCCGCGACGAGGCGCACCGTTTCGCCATCACGTACCACCGCCAGCAGCGTTCCAAGCGGATGCGGGCGTCGGCGCTCGACGGTGTGCCTGGCCTGGGCCCAACGCGGCGCACCGACCTTGTCAAACACTTCGGTAGCGTGAGAAAGATCAGGGAAGCGACCGTGGAGGAGATCCAACAGGTAGGTGGAATCGGCCCGAAACTAGCTGAGACAATTCACCAGCACCTCACCGACGACTAATCGGCGACGCTGGGTTTTGGTTAGGATGAGCTCCATGTCGCGCGAAACCACGATCAGGCCCGTGATCATCACAGGGATGTCCGGAGGAGGGCTCTCGACGGCCGCCAAGGTCTTCGAGGACAAGGGCTTCTTTGTCGCCCAGAATCTCCCGCCGCAGATGATTGTCGACCTCATCGATCTCGCCGCGCGGGACGATTCGCCGGTGGATAACCTGGCCATTGTCACTGATGTGCGCGCGCGTATCTTCAACGGTTCGCTTCTCGGCACGGTTCAGCTGATCCGCGAGCGGGGCTACGAGCCCTTCGTCCTCTTCCTGGAGGCGCGTGACGACGTGCTCATCTGCCGTTTCGACAGTGTGCGCCGCACCCACCCGCTCCAAGAGGGCGATACTCTCCAGGCCGGCATTGAGCGTGAGAGGCAGGAACTGGCGGCGATCCGGGAGAACTCCGACGTCATCATTGACACGTCCAACTTGTCCGTCCATGATCTGCGCCGCGCGGTCGAGGTTTCGGTTGGACAGCTTCCTGAGGATCGGCAGCACATCACGGTGCAGTCTTTTGGGTTCAAGCACGGCGCGCCCCGCGACGCTGACATCGTTTTCGACGTCCGATTCCTGCCCAACCCGTACTGGGTTCCCGAGCTGCGCGACTTCCGCGGTGTCGACGCACCCGTCGCGGACTACGTCCTGTCGCAGCCGGGGGCGCGCACGTTCGTCGCGGACGTTGCAAATCTTCTGTCGTCCATGCTCGGCGGTTACCGGCACGAGGGCAAAGACTTCATCACGGTCGGCATCGGGTGCACGGGCGGTCACCACCGCTCCGTCGCTGTTTCGGAAGCTCTCGCAGCGACGTTACGGGAGCGCGACGAGGTGGATGTCAGCGTTTTGCACCGTGACCTCGAACGGCACTAATCGGGGCAGGGCGACAACGTTATGACATCACTTTCCTTCACCTGCCTGGGCGGCGGACATGGTTTGTACCAGACGCTTCGTGCGACGCGTCACGCCGACGCCGGCACCATCAACGCGGTCGTCACGGTTGCTGACGACGGTGGCTCGTCCGGGCGCCTGCGCCGCGAAATGGGCATCATCCCGCCGGGGGATTTGCGCATGGCGCTATCTGCGCTCGCCAACGACGACGCGGAAGGCGAGCTGTGGCGCTCCACGCTGCAGCACCGCTTCGGGGGCCACGGTGCGATGGCGGGCCACGCATTGGGCAACTTCCTCATCGCGGGTCTGACCGAGTTTGCCGACGGCGACCTGCAATTCGCACTCGACACCATCTCATCCTGGACACGCGCGCGGGGACGCGTGCTTCCCGTGTGCAACCAGCCCCTCGATATCGAGGCCGATGTCGCCGGGCTTGACGACGACCCCCGGGTCATGCGCGCCGTCCGCGGACAAGTAGCCGTCGCAACAACGCCGGGAACCGTGCGTCGGGTCCGGCTCATTCCAGACAAACCGCCGGTCAATCCCTTGGTTATCGACGCGATCATGGAGGCAGACATCGTGACCATCGGCCCTGGGTCCTGGTTCTCGTCGGTTCTGCCGCACCTTCTCGTGCCGGATGTGGTCGATGCCCTGAACAAGACCGACGCCATGGTCACCGTGTTGCTCAACCTCTCGCCGGAGGCTGGGGAGACGCAAGGTTTCACAACCGAGCGGCACATTCATGTGCTGGCGCAGCACTCACCGTCGCTCAAAGTCGACTATTTCCTAGCCGACAACCACATCAGCCCCACGGAAGGGGAGCGGCGCCACTTGCGCCGGACTGCGGAGGCGGTTGGCGCGCGTATCGCGTACCACGATGTGCATGCGGCTCCGGTAGACGGTGTGGTCAACAGGCATGATCCCGCCAAGCTCGCGGTCGCCATCCGGGAACTCTACGAGGGCCGCTAAACTATGCTTTCGGCCAGGAGCGAGGTTCGTGCCTGGTTCATGAGAATTATCTGACAAGGGAGGTAGCGCGGTGACACTGACCGCGAAGGTGAAAGACGAGCTGCTGTGTGTGGCCCCCACCTCCCAGGACACCAGGGCGGCCGAAGCCGCGGCCTTGATTCGTTTTGCCGGGGCGTACGAAGCGACGCAGAGTGGTTTCGCAATCCTCGCGAGCTTTAGCGAGCGAGCAGTGGCGGAACGGTTGGTGGCTTTTCTCGAGGATCTCTATGCGATGAACGTCACCGTTCAGACCCTCACCCCTGGGTCGGCGACGCGGGAAACGACCTACCAGGTGCGCATTGACGACGGTGCCCACGAACTCGTGCGCCGTCTCCACCTCGTGACCGCGTCGGGGCATCCCGTCATTGGGCTGCCGCGTCAGATCATCTCCGGAACGGTTCAGGAAGTTGAAGCTGCGTTCCGGGGTGCGTTCTTGGCTAGGGGCGTGCTCACGGAGCCGGGACGCAGCTCCGCTCTCGAAGTGGCGAGTCCGTGCCAGGAGGCGGCGCTCGCCCTCGTGGGGCTTGCCCGTCGACTCTCAGTGGCTGCGAAAACGAAGGATACGCGCGGCATCGAAGCTGTCCACGTGCGCGACGGCGAAGCTATCGGGGTACTTCTCAGCCGAATGGGTGCGCCGCGGGCGCGGCTCGAGTGGGACGACAAACGCCGCTCGAAGCAGATTCGGAGTAAAACCGGCCAGCGCCTCGCCACGTTCGACGATGCGAACACCCGACGTTCCGCTCAGGCAGCAGCCGCGGCGGCCGCCCGCGTTGAGCGCGCTATGGAGATTCTCCGCGACGATGTTCCGGAGCATTTGGCTGAGGCTGGATTCCTCCGTGTCGAGTACCGCCACGCTTCCTTAGAAGAACTCGGGAGGCTCGCCGATCCGCCCATGACGAAGGATGCCGTCGCAGGTCGCATCCGCCGCCTTTTGTCGTTGGCGGACAAGCGGGCCGCCGAGCTGGGCATCGACGAC
The DNA here is from genome assembly GCF_040946405.1 of Corynebacterium sp. LK2510. Lineage (NCBI taxonomy): Bacteria > Bacillati > Actinomycetota > Actinomycetes > Mycobacteriales > Corynebacteriaceae > Corynebacterium > Corynebacterium sp. LK2510. The sequence goes on from NZ_JAYWLR010000001.1 coordinate 256,527, forward strand.
ACCCAGTCCGTCGTCCTTGGCGATGAAGCGGTGCCGGGCGAGGACGACTAGCGCCCAAGGGGGGGGTAGGCCAGCGCATTCTACTCCCGTTGCTGGGGATTTGGGCTGCTCTGCAGCATAATCTGCGTCTCGCTACACTGGGCAGGGTTCTCATTGCTCCACTCTCTGAAGGAGAAACCTCATGGCAACCCGCATCGGGATCAACGGATTTGGTCGTATTGGACGCGCAAGCCTGCGCCTGATCCTGGATAAGTACAAGGGAGACTTCGAGGTTGTCAAGATCAACGACCTGACTGACAACGAAACCCTCGCAACCCTGGTCAAGTACGACACCGCTTATGGTCCGCTCGGGCGCGAGGTCAGCTTCGATGACGAGTCCATCACCATCGACGGCACCCGCATCGAGGTTTCCGAGGAGAAAGATCCGGCTAACCTCGCATGGGGCGAGGCCGGAGTGGACATCGTCCTCGAATGCACTGGAAAGTTCCGCACCGGCGAGGACGCGCAGGCGCATATCAACGCCGGGGCGAAGAAGGTCATCATCTCGGCGCCGGGCAAGAACGTTGACGGCACCTACGTCTGGGGCGTGAACGACGACGACTACACCGGCGAGGAAACCATCATTTCCGCCGCCTCCTGCACCACCAACTCCCTCGCACCCGTCGCCAAGGTCATTGACGAGAAGTTTGGAATCGTCTCGGGTCTGATGACCACGATCCACGCCTACACCGGCGACCAGCGCCTCCAGGATGCGCCCCACAAGGACCTGCGCCGCGCGCGTGCCGCCGCGCAAAACATCGTGCCGACCACGACGGGTGCGGCTAAGGCTGTCGGCCTCGTCCTACCAAACCTGCAGGGCAAGCTTGATGGCTTTGCCATGCGCGTGCCCACGATCACTGGATCGGCTACTGACCTGACCGTTGCGTTGGAGAAGGAGACCACTGTCGAGGAGGTTAACGCGGCACTGAAGGAAGCTGCGGCAGACCCCAAGTTCGGACAGGCGCTGCGCTACACCGAGGATCCGATCGTGTCCTCCGACATCATCGGCGCTCACGAGGGTGCAATCTTCGATGCCGGTATGACCAGGGTCATCGACGGCACGATGCTCAAGGTCATCTCTTGGTACGACAACGAGTGGGGCTACACCGAGCAGTACCTCCGCCTGACCAAGGTTGTCGCCGACAAGCTCTCTTAAAAACTTACGAGTCCGACGCCGATTAGGATCGGGCTCGTCTGACTTTCACTCACCACAACGCCTCCTAAGGAGTACTTCAATGGCGCTCAAGACCCTGCAGCAGCTTCTCGACGAAGGCGTGGACGGTCGCCACGTTCTCGTCCGTTCCGACTTCAATGTTCCTCTCGATGACGAGGGCAACATTACGGATGCCGGCCGTATCGACGCATCCTTGCCGACGCTGCGTGCGCTGCTTGATGGCGGTGCCAAGGTCATCGTTATGGCCCACCTCGGCCGCCCCAAGGGCGAGGTCAAGCCGGAGTACTCCCTCAAGGCGGTTGCCGAGGCGCTGTCGGAGCGGCTGGGACAGTACGTAGCCTTAGCTGGCGACGTCAGTGGCGAAGACGCACACGAGCGGGCTAATGGCCTGACCGAGGGCGAGACTCTCCTGCTCGAGAACGTGCGCTTCGACCCCCGCGAAACCTCCAAGGACGACGCCGAGCGCGCGGCTTTCGCGGACGAGTTGGCTGATCTCGCCGCCGATGACGGTGCGTTCGTCTCCGACGGCTTTGGAGTGGTCCACCGCAAGCAGGCGTCTGTGTACGACGTCGCCCAGAAGCTTCCCGCCTACGCCGGCTACCTCGTGGAGAAGGAAGTCGAGACACTGCGCAGCGTGACCGACGAGCCCGCCAACCCGTACATCGTGGTCCTTGGTGGGTCGAAGGTCTCCGACAAGCTCGGTGTTATCGAGGCTCTCGCTGGCAAGGCAGACAAGGTCATCATTGGTGGGGGAATGTGCTACACCTTCCTCGCTGCGCAGGGGCACAATGTGCAGAAATCGCTGCTGCAAGACGACATGGTTGATACCTGCCGCGAGCTTCTCGAACGCTACGGCGACAAGCTGATGCTGCCGACCGATCTCGCGGTCGCACCGGAATTCGACAAGGACGCTGAGAAGCGAGTCGTCGGCCTCGACGACATCCCTGAGGGCTGGCTGTCCTTGGACATCGGCCCGGAGACCGCTGACGTCTATGCAGCGGCTATCGAGGGGTCGAAGACGGTGTTCTGGAACGGCCCGATGGGTGTGTTCGAGTTCCCCGCCTTCGCCGACGGCACCAAGAAGGTCGCTGAAGCCATGATTTCGGCGACGCGCGACAACGGCTCGTTCACCGTCGTTGGTGGCGGCGACTCCGCTGCCTCCGTGCGCACCCTGGGACTGGACGAGGATGGTTTCTCCCACATCTCCACCGGCGGTGGCGCATCCCTCGAACTCATCGAGGGCAAAGACCTGCCCGGCGTCGCAGCTGTTAGCGAATAGGGAGGGAACGACTCTTATGGCACGCACCCCACTGATCGCGGGCAACTGGAAGATGAATCACGACCACCTCGAGGCCATCTCCACTACTCAGCGACTAGCCTTCGCCTTCCCGAAGGATGGCTACGAGTACGTCGATATTGCCCTGATTGTCCCGTTCACTGATCTGCGCTCAGTCCAGACTCTCGTCGAGGGCGACAAGCTGCAGATCTCCTTCGGTGCCCAGGATGTATCCGCCCACGACAAAGGCGCCTACACCGGTGAAATCTCCGCAGCGATGCTGGAGAAGCTGGGCTGCTCCTGGGTGGTTGTCGGCCACTCGGAGCGGCGCGAGTATCACTCGGAGGACAACGCCCTCGTCGCGCAGAAGGCAAAGCAGGCACTCGCCCATGGCATGAGCCCGATCGTTTGCGTCGGCGAGCCTCTCGACGTCCGCGAGGCTGGCTCCCACGTCGACTACGTCGTGAAGCAAACCCGCGAATCCCTCGCTGGGTTGAGCGCGGAGGACATCTCCCGAGTCGTCGTCGCGTACGAACCCGTGTGGGCCATCGGCACCGGCAAGGTCGCCTCCGCCACCGACGCACAGGAGGTCTGCCACGCGATTCGCGCTCTCATCGCCGAGCTTGCCGACGCCACCACGGCCGAATCCGTTCGCATCCTCTACGGCGGCTCAGTCAAGACCGACACCATCGGTGAGACTGTCTCCCAGAGTGATGTCGACGGTGCTCTCGTCGGCGGCGCATCTTTGGACGGCCAGGAGTTCGCACGCCTCGCGGCGGCGGCCGCAAACGCAGTGAAATAGCACTGCGGGCGGGGGCGTGCCGTTGGATCGGCCGCCAACGCCATGGTGTAGAATCGAGCAGGTTAAACGTCAAAGGAAAGAAGAGGAACATCCCTGATGGTGCTAGCTCTCGAGATCATTCTGGTGATCACCTCCATCCTCATGTCCGTGTTCGTCCTGCTTCACAAGGGAAAGGGTGGCGGATTGTCCAGCCTCTTCGGTGGCGGTGTCCAGTCGAACCTCTCGGGCTCAACCATCGTGGAGAAGAACCTCGACCGCTACACCATCGTGATTGCGGTCATCTGGATCACCTGCATCGTCGGCCTTAACTTGGCCCAATCGTTCGCGGTGTAGGCACCGCTAGCGTGTGCAAGGCCTCGCCCCCTCAGTCGGGGGCGGGGTCTTAATCTATGTGGGTCGTCGCGTCGTCGGTGACAAAGAGAACAGTTTCAACGCGACCAATGGCACCCGCCGCGGGCCAGTCACGAGCATCCGCGCCGTGCGCCACGTTCGCGGCAGCCTCAGCCTTCTCTGCGCCGGAGACGAGTAGCCACACGTGGTCAGCACGCGTCACCGCAGCGAGCGTGAGCGTCGCGCGCTCCGCCGGGGGCTTTGGTGAATCAGTAACGGCCACAACGAGGCGCTCGTTTTCCGCCACGGCTGAGGTGTGGGGGAACAGTGAATTGATGTGCCCCTCACCGCCCATTCCGAGAAGGTGTACGTCAAAGCCGCGCGGTGCGACGTCGTCGATGGTGCGCTCGTAGGCGAGGACCTGATCGGTCATGTCGCCGCCGTCGAGACCGTAACCGTGGATGTTGTCAGCCGGAATCGAGATCTTGTCGAGCAGAGTGTCGCGGGCCTGGCCCTCATTCGACTCCGCGTCGGAGACGGGGACATTGCGTTCATCGCCGAAGAACACCTCGACCCGCGACCAATCGATGTCGCGTTCAACCAGCGCGTTGAGTAGGGCGATTCCGGAACCGCCTCCGGTGAGGACAATTCGTGCGCGGCCATCTCCGTGGACGCCACCGTCCGGAGCGCTGTGAATGCTGGAGAGCACCTCTGTAAGGCGGGTGGCGGCGGTGCTGACGAGGGCGTCGAGGTCGTCGTGGCGCGAAACATTGACCATAGTGGCAGGTCCTTTCTAGGCAGTGTGGCCGTTGCCGCGGCTGACAACCCTGCTCAAGCCCTGGAGGGCTCGGGCGTAAGGGGCGTCGGGGTCGAGGTGGCGGAGCTCCTCAGCGAGGCACTCCGCATCGGTGCGCGCGGTCAGCGCGACGTATGAATCGGGAAGCTGCGGTGCCGTGACGCGCACGCTGCGCTCGTCGACAACAGTGACGGCTATCTCGCCGTCCTCGCGTGAAATGACCAGCTCGGTGATGGGAACATTGCGGATGATCTCGCTCGGACCCACCGCAGGCAACCGCTCCACCTCGACATCCAGGCAGCTCGCAAGCCAGCCCGCCGCGAGGTCGACGCTGGGGTTGGCGGATGGGCCTGTAATCCGTACCGCGTCAATACGCGCACCTGGGTTGCGGTCGAGCGCGGACGCGACGATGCCGCGCCATTGAGTGATGCGGGACCACGCCATGTCGGAGTCTCCGACCTCGTAGCTGTCCACCATCAATTCCAGCGGCCGTTTCGTCGTGGTGCGCAGGGTGTTCGTGATGCGGCGCCGCGCAATGGCGCTGATCTGCTCGGCAATGGGGCTTGCCGGGATATGGCGCGGCCACCACGCGGCAATGGGGGTATCCGGCAGAAGTAGCGGTGTGACCACGGAATCTAGGTGGTCCACCAGCTCTCCGTGGAGGTTCATCACCACCATCTCGTTTGCGCCCGAATCCGCATCGAGATAGATGTTGGCGTCGAGGCGGGCGTCGTCAGCCTTGTCCCCGCGGACGAGGACGAGGATGCGCGCGGGATGCTCGCGCATCGCGTCACGGATCGTGTCGAGGATTGAGTCCAGATCGTCGCGAGCTTCGGCGACGACCAGCAGGGTGAGGACCCGGCCGGTGGCGAGGGGAGAGAACTCCTCACCGAGCAGCGCGGCGGAAATCTCCTTGGTGGAGGTGTCATTGAGTGTGAGGTTCACGGTAGTGCTCCTTAGGGGCGTCGCCACTCGCGGCCAGACGAACGCAACATGCGCTCGGCAGACTGCGGACCCCAGGTTCCGGCGGCGTAGTCGTCAGGTCGGCCTGAACGGGCCCAGTGCTCGAGGATTGGGTCGAGGATCTCCCAGCTGCGTTCGACCTCCTCATTGGTGGGGAAGAGGCTGGACTGGTCGAGCAACGCGTCAAGGATGAGGCGCTCGTATGCTTCGGGCGACTGTTCCGTGAACGCCTCCGAGTAGGAGAAGTTCATGTTGACGTCGCGGATCTCCATTGCCGAGCCCGGCACCTTGGATCCGAATCGCATCAGTACCCCCTCGTCCGGCTGAATCCGCAGGACAACTGCGTTATTCGTCAGTGATACTGCCTCACCTTCAGCGAACGACTGATAGGGCGGGCGCTTGAGAACGAGCGCGATCTCGGTGACGCGCCGGCCGAGGCGCTTGCCGGTGCGCAGGTAGAACGGGACGCCGGCCCAGCGTCGCGAGTTGACCTGCATTGTGCAGGCCGCGAATGTCTCTGTGGTCGACTCGGGATCGAAGCCGTCCTCCTCGCGCAGACCCACGACCTTCGTCGAGCCCTGCCACCCTGCGCTGTACTGTCCGCGCGCGGTGGTTTCGGCGAACGGCTCAACTGGCGTGGTGGCGCGCAAGACCTTGAGCTTTTCGGCCTTGAGCTGGTCAGGAGAAAACGACGCAGGTTCCTCCATCGCCACGAGGGCGAGGAGCTGGATGAGGTGGTTCTGGATGACGTCGCGGGCTGCGCCGATACCGTCGTAGTAGCCCGCGCGGCCACCGAGCCCGATGTCTTCGGCCATGGTGATCTGGACGTGGTCGATGTAATTGGCGTTCCAGATCGGCTCGAAGAGCTGGTTGGCGAAGCGCAGCGCCAAAATGTTCTGGACCGTCTCCTTGCCCAGGTAATGGTCGATGCGGAACACGGAGCGCTCCGGGAACACCTGGTTCACGACGTCGTTAAGCTCGCGGGCGGACTCCGCGTCGTGGCCGAAGGGCTTCTCGATGATCACGCGGCGCCAGTTTCCGTCGCTTTGCGCGGCCATAGACGTGCGGTCCAGCTGGTGGACGACCGCCGAGAAGTGCTGCGGGGGAACCGACAGGTAGAACGCCCAGTTGCCTGCGGAACCGCGGGTGCGGTCAGACTCTGCGAGAAGCTCCGCGAGGTTGTCAAACGCCGCGTCGTCATCAAAGGCGCCTTGGACGAAGTGCATGCCTTCAGCCAGGCGGTCCCAGACATTGTCGTTGAACCGTGTGCGCGAGCCGTCCTCGACGGCGCTACGCACGTAGTCTTCGAAGTCGCGCTTCGTCCAGTCGCGGCGGCCGTACCCCACAAGGGTGAAGCCTGCGGGCAGAAGGCCGCGGTTGGCCAGATCGTAGACGGCGGGGAGGAGTTTCTTGCGTGCAAGATCGCCCGTCACGCCGAAGATGACCATGCCGGACGGGCCGGCGATGCGCGGCAGGCGGAGGTCATCCGAGCGGCGGAGCGGGTTGATCGGCTTATCGCCGCGGGAAGGTGCGGTGGGCACGGATAGGTCCTTGCGTGTCACTCGTTACTTCAGGTTCTCAGTCATGGAATCGAGCAGCTCTTGCCAGGCGTCGACGAACTTGTCCACTCCTTCGCGCTCGAGCACCGCCACAACATCGTCCAGATCGATGCCCACTGCGGCGAGCTGCTCAAACACTTCGCGTGACTGCTCGGCGTATCCGGTGAGCGTGTCGCCGTGCAATCCTCCCTGTTCAAGGACAGCGTCGAGCGTGCCCTCGGGCATTGTGTTGACGGTGTGCGGGCCGGCAAGCTCCGTCACATACATGGTCGCGGGGTAGGCAGGGTTCTTCACGCCTGTCGACGCCCACAGGGGACGCTGCAGATTCGCATCCTCGGGAAGGCCAGACTCGGAGAGGAACTCGTCGATAAAGAGCTGGTAGGCCAAACGCGCATTGGCAATACCGGCCTTGCCACGCAAAGCGAGCGCCTCGTCGGTACCGATGGTTTCGAGTCGCTTGTCCACTTCGGTGTCCATGCGGGAGACGAAGAACGACGCGACGGAGTGAATCTCTTTCACGTCCTTGCCGTTGGCGGCAGCCTGGCGGATGCCCTCCTTGTACGCCTCGATGACCTGCTTGTAGCGCTCAACCGAGAAAATCAGCGTCACGTTGACGGAGATGCCCTCTGCCACGACGGCAGTGATCGCCGGCAGCGACTCATCCGTAGCCGGGATCTTGATCATGGCGTTGCCGCGGTCGACGAGTTTCCACAGCTCGCGCGCCTGCTCTACGGTGCTCTTCTCATCGGCCGCGAAGCGGGGATCAACCTCGATGGACACACGTCCATCGCGCCCGTTGGTGCGGGAGAACACGTCGGCGAAGATGTCGCAGGCGTCGCGAACATCGTCGACACTCATGGCGTAGACCGCCGCGTCGACCTCCGACTGGTTCGCCTTGAGTTGGGCGATCTGGTCGTCGTAGGCGGTGCCGACAGACATCGCCTTGGCAAAGATCGCCGGGTTGGTGGTGACACCGACGACAGACTTAGACGCCCTTACCTCGTCGAGATTGCCGCTGGTGATGCGGTCGCGCGACAGGTCGTCGAGCCAGGTAGACGTGCCGATTTCGTACAGTTCGTCGATGTAACTCATCAGAGGTTCTCCTATCGGTTGGAAGCGGAGCGGGCAGATTCGAGGGACTCGCGAGCCGCCGCGGCAACATTGTCCGCGGTGAAGCCGAAGCGCTCAAAGAGCTCGCTGCCCGGAGCCGAGGCACCGAAGTGCTCGAGGGAGACGTTTCGTCCGTGGTCGCCGGTGAAGCGGTGCCACGGCATGGAAACCCCGGCCTCGACGGATACGCGGGCTTTTACGTCGCGCGGGAGAACCGACTCGATGTAGGCCTCGTCTTGCTCGAGGAACCACTCGATGGACGGGACGGACACGACGCGCGCGGCAGTTCCCTCGCTCTCCAGCGTCTTCGCGGCCTCGACTGCGTACTGAACCTCGGAACCGGTGGCCATGAGGATGACGTCGGGAACCTCCTTGGAGGACTCGACCAGGACGTAGGCGCCACGAGCGACTCCGTCGAATGCCTTCTCCTTGGTGCCTTCCAGGACAGGCAGGTTCTGGCGGGACAGTGCGAGAACCTTCGGCTGCTCCTTCGCCTCGAGGGCTGCCTTCCATGCCGCAGACGTCTCGTTCGCGTCCGCAGGGCGGATCACGGCGAGGTCGGGGATGGCACGCAGAGCGGTGAGCGTCTCCACGGGCTGGTGGGTCGGGCCGTCCTCGCCGAGACCGATGGAGTCGTGCGTGAACACGTAGTATCCGTCGATCCCGGACAAGGCCGCAACGCGGATAGCGGGGTAGAGGTACTCGGAGAAGATGAGGAAGGTTCCGCCGTACACGCGCGTGCCGCCGTGGAGGGCAATGCCGTTCATAATGGCGCCCATGGCGTGCTCGCGGATTCCGAAGTGCAGGTTGCGGCCGTACGGCTGCGCGGTGAACATGTCGGTCGTGATTGACTCGGGGCCGAAGGACTCCGCGCCCTTGACCAGAGTGTTGTTAGACCCAGCCAGGTCGGCGGAGCCGCCCCACAGCTCGGGGAGTGCAGCGGCAGCGGCCTGAATGCAGGCCTCCGATGCCTTGCGCGTCGCGACACCCTTGGCGTCGGGCTCCCACGTCGGGAAGCCCTCGTCCCAGCCTGCGGGCAGCTCGCGAGCCGCCAAGCGCTCGAGCAAAGCTTTGCTTTCGGGGTTGCGCTGCGCCCACTGCTCGAACTTGGCGTCCCAGGCGGCGCGCTTTTCGGCGGAGCGCTCGACGAGCGCGCGGGTGTGGGCGATGACCTCGTCCTCGACGGGGAACATCACTTCGGGGTTGAACCCGAGCTCCTGCTTGACCAGCTTCACTTCTTCGGCACCGAGCGCCGAACCGTGGATGGCACCGGTGTTTTGCAGGTTGGGAGCGGGGAAACCAATGACGGTCTGGACCCGGATGATCGTCGGGCGCGATGTGTCGGCCTGCGCCTCAGCCACAGCGTTCTCGATGGCGGCGACGTCTTCGCCGGATTCGACTGTGAGGGTCTGCCAGCCGTAGGCCTCATAGCGCTTCAGCACGTCCTCGGTGAACGCGATCTGCGTGTCGTCTTCGATGGAGATGCGGTTGTCATCCCAGAAGACAATCAGGTTGCCCAGTTGCTGCGTGCCCGCCAAGGAGGAGGCCTCGGAGGTGACACCCTCCTGAAGGCAGCCGTCACCGGCCACGACGTAAATGAAGTGGTCGAACGGGGACTCGCCTGCGGGAGCCTCAGGGTCGTAGAGGCCACGTTCGCGGCGCGCAGCCATTGCCATGCCGACTGCGGAGGCCAAACCCTGGCCGAGCGGGCCGGTGGTGATCTCGACGTGCGCGGTGTGGTTGTACTCGGGGTGTCCGGGGGTCTTCGCGCCCCATGTGCGCAGGTTCTTCAGATCTTCGATCTCAAGACCCAGGCCACCGAGGTAGAGCTGGACGTACTGGGTGAGCGACGAGTGCCCGTTCGACAGGACGAAACGGTCGCGACCGACCCAGTGAGGGTCGCGCGGGTCGATATTCATCACGCGCTGGTACAGGGTGTACGCGAGCGGAGCAAGCGACATCGCGGTGCCTGGGTGCCCAGAGCCGCAGTTCTCCACCGCATCGGCGGCGAGCACGCGCGCGGTGTCGACGGCGCGGGTGTCGTTCTCGGTCCAGTCGTCCGGGTAGTTGCGGACGGTCATGGCGGCGAGTTCGGGGGGCAAGCTCACAGTATCCTCACTTCGTGGTCGCTCAAGGGTGGCGGTGCCGAGGGGGCGTGCACACCCGCTTCTGCGCACCAAGCCTAACCGTTCATCGCCGACGGCGTATCACGACACCGCCTTTAGCGCTGTGGCACAGATAGTGGGGTGTGTTCAATTCGTTCCAGCCCAGTACGTGGCGCTACCATCGTCCGAAGGACTGAGGGTGAGCGGGAGCGTCTGGAACTTTTGTCGCCGGCGCCCCGACTAACTGTGAAATGCGCAACTTCGCGCATTAACGCCGGGTGTTTACCCCGGCAGCTGCCCGTGAATTTGGCTAGAGGAGAAATCGTTGGAGACCATCAAGGCCTATTTTGCGCTGACGAAGCCTCGGGTCATTGAGCTCCTTCTCGTCGCGGCAATTCCTGCCATGCTGCAGGCGGACAGGGGGAGCGTCAATGTGTGGCTCATTCTCGCCACACTGTTCGGCGGATGGATGGGTGCTGGCGCTGCCAACACCTTCAACATGGTGGCCGATTACGACATCGACCAGAAGATGGGGCGCACCCGCGCCCGGCCTCTGGTCCGGGCGAGAGTGACCAAGACCCGTGCGGCGGTGTTTGCCTGGGCGCTGCTGATTCTCAGCGTCCTGTGGTTGGGGTTGCTGTGCAACTCCTGGCTCGCAGCATTTTTCATCCTTGTGACCAACTGGTTCTACATCTTCATCTACACCAAATGGTTGAAGCGTCGCACCTGGCAAAACGTTATCTGGGGCGGCGCTGCGGGCTGCATGCCGGTTTTGGTCGGCTGGGCTGCGATCCGCGACAACGTCGATGACTCAACCCCGGACCGGTGGTGGCAGGCCATTGTTATGTTCCTGATCATCTTCTTCTGGACACCCCCGCACACGTGGGCGCTGGCTATGAAGTACCGCGACGACTACGCGCGTGTCAACGTACCGATGCTCCCCGTCGTCGCCTCCCCGGTGGAGACCACGCGGCAGATTCTCATCTATACCTGGGGCACCGTCGCAGTGTCGCTTCTGCTGGTTCCCGCTGCGTCCTGGATCTATCTCGTCGTTGCCGTGCTAGCGGGTATCGGGTTCATCGTCGTGGCAACCCGCCTTCACGAAGGTGTGAAGAACGGGGTCGATGTCAAGCCGCTCAAGCTGTTCATTCTCTCGAACAACTATCTCGCCGCAGTGTTCCTCGCGCTATCTGTCGACGCCGTCCTGGGGTGGCAGACGATCGCCGAGATGATCTAGCCCCGACCACAGGGTCGAACCAGGGGCTCCGCGCCGCGTAGGAGCGCAAATAAAGGTCTAGGTCGGTGTGCGTGGATCGCGCAGGGCGCGACACGCCAAGCCATTCAACAGGCACGCTTTAGGGGAGGGCAACCAGGGCTCGCCGCGCGGGCCGCGCGATCTACTGCGTGGAAGAGCCGGGGGACGCAGTCTCGGCAACGGACAAAAGTAAAGCCCTCCGGGGTAACCGGAGGGCGTGATCCGCGGGGGTCGACTGACCTACACCAGAGTGGGGATGCGGCGTTGTCCGTGCGCGTAGAGGAACGCACTGAACGTAACCACTACCGACGACATAGCGATGTGAAGCGGCACAGTCCAGCGCGGAACACCCATGTAGAACTGGGTGACGCCGATTGCCCACTGAATCACGATCATTGCGACCAAGACGAGAGCTGTGGCGTAGGCGTCCTTGGGCGCGTTGTTGCGGCGCAGCAAGAACGTCACGAGCAGAGTCGTGACTAGGTAGACGTACATGCAGGCAGCGTGGACGTAGGAGAGCAGCTGGGTATCGATCATGAGGCGGCCCTCCATACCAACACCGGAGTCACCCGAGTGCGGACCGGATCCGGTCACCATCGTGCCAGTGACGAGCACCAACGCGAGAGCTACGGCCGCAACCACGACCAGCGCACGAATGCTTGAGTCAAACCGGCGGGAGGGCTCGACGCCATCCGACTCGGCGATCCGCATGTAGAGCATTGCGGCGATCCACACGAGGACCATGGACGGCAGGAAGTGAATGGCCACTGCCCACCAGCGCAGGTCAACGTGGACGGAGATGCCGCCGATGATGGCCTGGATGATAATGCCGACCAGTGATGCAATGGCAAGGCCCTTAATGTCTGCGCGTCGGCCAGCGCGGTACACCGCCACCAGGACGGCGATTGCGGCTGCGGAGAGCGCGAAGGTCAGCAGACGGTTGCCGAACTCAATTGCTTGGTGCAGCCACGGTGCTGCACCTGGAACCGGGAAGAGGGATCCCGGATGGCAGTTGGGCCAGGTGTTGCAGCCGAGTCCAGACCCGGTCACGCGGACCAGGGATCCGGTGACGGTGATGGCGCCCTGGCCGATGAGCAGGAGCAGCGCGAAGAGGCGCTGAATGGCGAGCGAGGGGCCGGCCGCTGCGCGTGCAGGGGCCGGTGAATTCGTGGTGGTGGTCACAGTGGTTCCGTTGCCTTCCGATCCAACTTTAGTTTGATATCTACCATAAACGATGCTGGCAGTTTCCTAGCCATCGAATCGGAACCAGCGCGTCGAAAGCACGACTGCGCCGGTAGTCCACGCCGCCAGTGAGACCCACGCACCGGGGTGGTAGCTGAGCTCGAAGGCCTGACTCAGGGCGCCGGCCAAGGCCACAGTGGGCACAGCATTCCACCATCCCGCGGCTTCCAGGTCGCCGGAAAACGCCACCCATCCGACCGTGCCCATGAGGACGAGCCAGATGAGGTTGGCCAGTGCAAGCACCAGCTCCGAGCTCAAAGTTCCACCCATGAGGAGTCCGAGCGACGTGAAGGCGGCGACGCCGAGCAGGAGGGCAAAGACGCCGGCCGCCGCTCCAGCCGGGGCAACTACCCACCCGAGAATGAGGGCAAGTCCTCCCAAGACGAGGACCTGGACGGCGACGGTGGACAGCACCCCGAGGATCTTGCCGGCGATGATCGCCCAGGCCGGGACCCCGGAGGCGCCAGTGCGTTTGAGTGCCCCGTAGCGCCGGTCGAAGGCGAGAGCAATGGCCTGCCCGGTAAATCCGGCGCTGCTGGCGGCGACTGCGAACACCATTGGAACGATGCGTCCGAGATGGTCGCCGGCACCCAACAGCGGTACCTTCGCCGCGGCCACAAGGATCGCTGCCGGAACGATGATGTTAAGCAGAAGCTGCTCACCGTGACGCAGCATCAGCGTGGCCTCGACGCGCCCTTGAGAGGCTGCCATGGCAACCGGGGCGGAGCGTTGCGGGCGCGGAGTAAAGGTTCCCGGGGTCGTGCGCATATGTTTAGCTCCTCAATTCGCGTCCGGTGATGTCGAGGAAGACGTCCTCAAGGTTGCGGTGGGACACTCCCAGTTGGCGGATGTGGATCCCTTGGCGTGCGGCTTCGGCGGCGACCGTGGCAATGATTTCCGGCGTCGCCACGCCGGCGATGCGGTAGTGCAGCGGGCGGCTGGCTTCGACCGTGACATGGAAGGGGGCCAAGGAGGCGTCGAGAAGCGAAAGGTCGAATGCCTCCACCGTCTCGAACGATACGAGAGGAGAGCGCTGATGGCTGGTCAACTCTCCCGGGGTGCCCTGGGCGACCACGCGACCTTGATCCATGATGACCACCTTGTCCGCGAGTGCTTCGGCCTCGTCCATGAGGTGGGTGGTCAGTACTACGGTGACCCCGTCGCGACGCATCTCGGAGATGATGTCCCACACGGCGAGGCGCGACTGCGCGTCCATGCCTGCGGTCGGCTCGTCCAGGAAGATGAGCTCGGGTCGGCTGATCATGGCCAGTGCGAGGGAGAGGCGTTGTTTCTGTCCTCCGGAAAGCCGGCGATAGGTTGTGTTGCGCACGCCCCCGAGCCCGAGGAGTTCAATGAGCCATTCCGGGTCGAGTGGGTCATGGTTGTAGGAGGCGGAGAGCCGAAGCATTTCCCCAACCTTGATTCCGGAGTACGAGCCGCCGCCCTGCAGCATGATGCCGATGCGTTCGCGGAGGCGATCCGGGTCGTGCGCCGGGTCGATGCCGAGGACGCGGATGGCACCTGACGTCGGAGCAGTAAAGCCCTCGCACATCTCTACCGTTGTCGTCTTGCCCGCACCGTTGGGGCCGAGCAAGGCCAACACAGTGCCGCGCTCGACGGTAAAGGACACCCCATCTACGGCCGTTTTGGCCCCGAAGCGTTTCACGACATTGTCGGCCACCAGCGCGGTCGAATCGGTTGTGGCCGCCAGCGTGCCGCGGGATGTACTCATGGCGAATCAGTGTAGCCCTCGGCGGCCACTCGCCCGGTACCTATGCCAGGCTGCGGTGTCCCCGCCGGGAATACCACCACCACACCACGGCTACCAGAACGGCGTACGCCACAGCGGCCGAGGCGTAGATGGTGAAGACGGTGCCGGGAGGCAGGGCCAAGCCGCGCGGTAGAACCAAGAAGCTAAACACCGCGGAATAGATAGCGACGCCGATGCGGAACGCTCGGCGGTTCGCCCACGCTGCGAGCGGAAGGATTGCCCACAGGGGATACCACGGGTGCACAACGGGGAACAGGATGACGAGGACGAGCGTTGAGACGCCCAATCCGCCGAGCGGATGGATCGTCCCGCGGTAGGTGGCCCACAGCAGTCGCGCCATGAACGCGAGAGAGACAACAAGGCCTACGCCTCGTGTGACCGCCATCATCGCGTCGGTGTGATCGCCGAGCCCGAGATGCGAGCCGATAAAGCCGGCGCTGACTCCGATATCGGTCGTGATCGACAGCCAGCTGCGAATGGAAGCGGCGCCGCCTTGCCCGGTCACCCACCCGAGGCCGATGCCGGAGAGAGCCGTGACAATGCTTATCGACGCCACCAGTACCGCCGTCTGCACCGCAACAGCGGCCGGGATCGCCCATCCGCGCAACCTGGAGCGCAGTGAGCGGGCGAGCGCCATGCCGATGAACCCGAGGGCAATGAAACCGGTGACTTTGACCATGCCCCCGGATGAAATCGCGGCGCCCGAGGCGATGAACAGCGCTGCCGCGCGACCCCGTTCTACAGGCCACGCGTCGAGAGCGCGCAGCCCGACTTCGACTCCGACGAGAACGAGGCCAAGCATGAGGGCCTCGTTATGGATGCCGCCGATGAGGTGGAGCAGGGTTAAAGGATTGAGCATCCCGAGCCACACCGCCGTTGCGGGGGTGACTCCGCACCGCCGTGAAAGGGCGAGCAGTGCCCAGGTCGCGGCGGCAATCCCCACCAAAGCGACGGCCCGGTGGGCCAAGACACCGAGCACGATGGAGTCATTCGTGAGCCAGGAAATTGCCGCCGCAACCCCGAGCGCTACGGGGCCGTACGGGCTCGGTGAATTGGCCCAGATGAAGGGCACCGAGCGAACCAGATGGTTCTCGGAGCCGAGAAGTTCGACTGCCCCGGCGCTGTAAGGGTCGAGGCCCTGGCGCACAACAGACCCCTGCGCGAGGTAGGAGTAAATATCCTGTGTGAAAAGAGGGGCGGTCAAGCATAGCGGGATGACCCACGCCACGAGGGTGCGCAAAAGCTCCCCGGATCGCACTGACGCGGAGGCTCGTCCTGCGCCGACAAACGGGCCCATCAGCAGCCACGCCGTGACAACGAGGGCGACGCCCAGGAGGACAACGGCCGAGGAAGCCTGGAGCATCTGCGCCATGACGGCGCCGCCGGGAAGGGCGTTGTACGGGTTGCCCACAACCGGCAACGCTCCGCCGCCGAGACCGCCGAGTCCCATCAGCAACGTGCCAACGACCCCGAGCCAGCGCAACACGTAGAAGCGGTTGGCTGCGACGGGGGAAAGGCGCGCCGCGGAGACGTCGACAAGCGAGTCTTCGTGCAACTCCGCGGAACGCGACCCCGGGTACCCCATGCGGGGAAACGCCCGGCGCAGCGGGCGTAGGGGGGCGGGCAGGAGTGGCGACACGGCTGTTGAGTTTAGTGCGGAATCATTAAAGACACATTACTGTTGTAAAAAGGTGGAGGCAGGAATGTGTGACCTAAGGCGCACGAACTGCCGTGACAAGTGGCGAGAGAGGTGAACAGATGTCTGCACAACGGCACCACGCACATGCGTCGGTGGGTGACACCCGGCACGACGTCATGTCGCTGATGCTCAAACTCGGCCCGGTCACCGCCTCCGACCTTGCGGAGTCCCTCGGCCTTTCCGCGGCGGGTATCCGACGCCATCTGGACAAGCTCGTCGAAGACGGTCTGGCAGAAACGTGCGGGCCCCGCGCCGTCGCGGGCGAAGAAACCACCCGCGGACGACCGGCAAAGTATTTCCGTCTCACTGATGAAGGCCGCGATCTGTTCGGGAGCCACTACGACAGCCTTGCCGCTGACGCGATCGGTGTCCTGCGCGAAATCGGTGGGGAAGAAGCTGTGCGGGCGCTAGCGCGCCAGCGAGTGGAGAAGATTCTCGCTGAGGTCGACGGAGACGGCGATGTTGAAGAAGTTGCACAGCAGCTCGCTCGTGCTCTCGACGAGTCCGGGTACGCTGCGACGGTGACGCGGGCGGGAGAGGGCATCCAGATTTGCCAGCACCACTGCCCAGTCGCCGCCGTTGCGGCGGAGCACCCGGAAATCTGCGAGGCCGAGCATGAGGCGATTTCCGAGATCGTTGGCAGACATGTTCAACCGCTGGCTTTGATCGCGGACGGAGACGGCATCTGTACCACCAATATCCCCCTGACCGCCACAACGCCGGTGAGGAAGCAATCTGAAAGGAGCGGAGACTTTGACTGAGACAACTCCCGCACCCGGCCTTGAAAAGCCGATGAACGACGACGAGATCATCGATTCCATTGGTGCGTACAACTACGGTTGGCACGACCCTGATGTGGCGGGTGCCTCCGCGCGACGTGGCCTCAGCGCTGACGTCGTGCGCGACATCTCGCAGATCAAGGGCGAGCCAGAGTGGATGCTCAACCAGCGCCTGAAAGCTCTCGACATCTTTGAGAAGCAGCCGATGCCGACCTGGGGCGCCGACCTCTCAGGCATCGACTTCGACAACATCAAGTACTACGTGCGCTCGACGGAACGTCAGGCCACCACATGGGATGACCTGCCCGAGGACATCAAGAACACCTACGACAAGCTTGGTATCCCCGAGGCAGAGAAGCAGCGCCTCGTCGCGGGTGTGGCGGCTCAGTACGAGTCCGAGGTGGTCTACCACCAGATCCGCGAGGACCTTGAGGCCAAGGGCGTCATCTTCGTTGACACCGACACTGCTCTTCGTGAGCACGAAGACATTTTCAAGGAATACTTCGGCACGGTGATCCCGGCCGGCGACAACAAATTCTCCGCTCTGAACTCCGCGGTCTGGTCCGGTGGCTCTTTCATCTACGTGCCCCCGGGGGTCCACGTGGACATCCCGCTGCAGGCCTACTTCCGCATCAACACGGAGAACATGGGCCAGTTCGAGCGCACCCTGATCATCGTGGACGAGGACGCCTACGTCCACTACGTCGAGGGCTGTACCGCGCCGATCTACAAGTCCGACTCCCTGCACTCCGCGGTGGTGGAGATCGTGGTGAAGAAGGGCGGTCGCTGCCGCTACACCACCATCCAGAACTGGTCGAACAACGTCTACAACCTCGTGACCAAGCGCGCTAAGGCCGAAGAGGGCGCGACCATGGAATGGGTCGACGGAAACATTGGTTCCAAGGTGACGATGAAATACCCGGCCGTGTGGCTGACCGGTGAGCACGCCCGTGGTGAGGTGCTCTCCGTCGCGTTCGCCGGCGAGGGACAATTCCAGGACACCGGCGCGAAGATGACACACATGGCTCCGCACACCTCCTCCACCATCGTGTCCAAGTCTGTCGCGCGTGGCGGCGGTCGCGCCGCCTACCGCGGTTTGGTGCAGATCAACGCCAACGCCCACCACTCGGCATCCAACGTCGAGTGCGACGCGCTGTTGGTGGACAACATCTCGCGCTCGGACACGTACCCCTACAACGACATCCGCAACGACCACGTCACCCTGGGCCACGAGGCCAAGGTGTCCAAGGTTTCTGAGGAGCAGCTGTTCTACCTCATGTCACGTGGCATCGAGGAAGAGGAGGCGATGGCGATGATCGTCCGCGGGTTCGTGGAGCCCATCGCGAAGGAGCTTCCGATGGAGTACGCGCTCGAGCTCAACCGTCTTATCGAACTGCAAATGGAAGGATCGGTGGGTTAAACCATGACGGACCTGGCTATCGACACCGCCGCTGACACTGTCAAGGCGGCAACCCCCCACAACAACAAGGGCGACCTGTTTTCCTCCTTCAACGTGGATGACTTCGAGGTTCCCGGCGGTCGCGATGAGGTGTGGCGCTTTATTTCGCTGCGTCGCATCCGCGGCCTGCACAACGGCACGTTCGCCCCTGCCGCTGAGGCGCAGATCAAGGTGGAAGCGCCCGCGGAGGTCGCCGTCGAGAAGGTGTCGCCTGACGACGACCGGCTGAAGGCAGCCGGCGCCCCCGTCGACCGCGTCGCAGCCCAGGCGTGGACCTCCGCCGTAAGCGGAACGATTATCACCATCCCGGACAACGCCGAACTCGACGCCCCTGTCACCGTCACCGTCACGGGTGCTGGCGCAGACGTCACCACCTTCGGCACCGTGCTCATCCAGTCCGGAGCGAACTCCGCTGCGACCGTCCTGGTCAACTACGCAGGTTCCGGCACGCACGCCGACAACATCAACTGGGTGATCGGCGACGGCTCCCGTGTCCACGCCGTAGTTGACGCCAACTGGGACACCGACGCCGTCCACCTCGGAGCGCAGCAGCTCGTCGTGGGCCGTGACGCTACCGTGCGCCACACCGTGGCTACCTTCGGCGGCGAGATCGTCCGCATCACCCCGCGCGTGTCGTTTACCGCTCCGGGCGGCGACGCAGAACTCACGGGTGTGTACTTCGCCGACGACGGCCAGTACATCGAGAACCGCCTCCTCGTGGATCACTCCATTCCGAACTGCCGCTCGAACGTTCTGTACAAGGGAGCGCTGCAGGGGGATAAGAACTCCGCTAAGCCGGACGCACGCACGTGCTGGGTCGGCGACGTCCTCATTCGTGCCGAGGCGCAGGGCACCGACACCTACGAGACGAACCGCAACATGGTGCTGACGGACGGCGCACGCGCCGATGCGATTCCGAACCTCGAGATCGAGACCGGTGAGATTGCCGGTGCCGGCCACGCCGCCACGGTTGGGCGCTTCGACGATGACCAGGTCTTCTACCTGCGCTCCCGCGGTATTCCAGAGGAAGAAGCGACCCGCCTCATTATCCGCGGATTCTTCAACGAGGTCCTCAACATGATCCCCGTCGAGTCCGTCCGCGACGAGCTCATCGCCCGCGTGTCCGGCGAGCTCGAGCAAGCGAACCTTTAATTAGAAGCCCGAAACACCCACAAAGAAAGAGACGGCAACAAAGCTATGTCCACTCTGGAAATCAGGAACCTCCACGCCAACGTTATCCCCACCGAGGAAGGCCAGGAGCCGACCCCGATTCTGAAGGGCGTTAACCTAACCATCAACTCCGGCGAGACCCACGCGATCATGGGGCCGAACGGTTCTGGCAAGTCGACGCTCGCCTACACCCTCGCAGGCCACCCGAAGTACGAGGTCACCGATGGAGAGGTGCTTCTCGACGGTGAGAACATCCTCGACATGGAGATCGACGAGCGCGCCCGTGCGGGCCTCTTCCTGGCCATGCAGTACCCGGTCGAGGTTCCCGGCGTGTCCTCCTCGAACTTCATGCGCTCGGCCGTGACCGCTGTTCGCGGCGAGGCACCGAAGCTGCGCGAGTGGGTTCAGGAGCTTAACGCTGCCCGCGAGGCACTGCAGATGGATGCCTCGTTCTCCGAGCGTTCCGTCAACGAAGGTTTCTCCGGCGGTGAGAAGAAGCGCCACGAGGTCATGCAGCTCGCGCTCATGAAGCCGAAGTTCGCGGTCATGGACGAGACCGACTCTGGTCTCGACGTCGACGCGCTGCGCATCGTCTCCGAGGGCATCAACCGCTACCAGGAGGAGACCAACGGCGGCGTGTTGATGATCACGCACTACAAGCGCATCCTTAACTACGTCACCCCGGACTTCGTGCACATCTTCGCCAACGGCCAGATCGTGCAGACGGGCGACGCCTCCCTGGCGGACACCCTCGAGGCTGAAGGCTACGAGAAGTTCATCTAATGGCACTTACACACTCAGATGGATCACTCAACGTGGAGGCCATCCGCGCGGAGTTTCCGATCCTGTCCCGCACCGTGCGCGACGGCAAACCGCTGGTTTACCTCGACTCGGGAGCGACATCACAGCGACCGGAACGCGTGTGGGAAGCTGAGCGTGCCTTTGTCCTGGGCAATTTCGCACCCGTGCACCGCGGTTCGTACCAACTGGCGGAGGAAGCGACGGACGCCTACGAGACCGCGCGCGACCGCATCGCCGCCTTCGTGGGCGCGGACGGGCACGAGATCGCCTTCACCAAGAACGCGACCGAGGCGCTGAACCTCGTCGCGTACGTGCTTGGCGACGACCGCGCGGGCAACCTGCGCGTCACAGAGAACGACACCATCGTCGTCACCGAGCTGGAGCACCACGCCAACCTCGTGCCGTGGCAGGAGTTGGCACGCCGTACCGGCGCGACGTTGAAGTGGTACTCCATGACCGACGACGGCCGCATCGACATGGATTCCCTCGAACTGGACGAGACAGTGAAGGTTGTCGCTTTCACCCACCAGTCCAACGTGACAGGGGCCCACGCCGACGTGGCCGAAATGGTGCGCCGCGCCCAGGCTGTCGGGGCGCTCACCGTGCTTGATGCGTGCCAGTCGGTCCCGCACATGGCCATTGATCTGCACGGTCTCAACGTGGACTTCGCGGCGTTTTCTGGCCACAAGATGCTCGGTCCGTCGGGCGTCGGCGTCGTCTACGGCAGGGCAGAGCTCCTGAACACCCTGCCACCGTTCCTCACGGGCGGCTCGATGATCGAGGTCGTCGAGATGGAGCGCTCCACCTACGCCCCGGCGCCGCAACGTTTCGAGGCGGGTACGCAGATGACCAGCCAGGTTGTCGGCCTCGGTGCCGCAGTGGAGTTCCTCGAGGAAGTGGGCATGGATGCCATCCAGGCCCATGAGCACAGGTTGACGGCTCTCGCCCTCGAGCGGCTCCAGGCTATCGACGGGCTGACTATCGCCGGTCCAGTCACCGCAGAAAATCGTGGCGGTGCCATCTCGTTCGGCGTCGCGGGGCTCCACCCACACGACCTCGGGCAGGTGCTCGACAGCGAGGGCGTGGCCATCCGTACCGGGCACCACTGCGCTTGGCCGGCCCACCGTGCGCTGAGCGTCCAATCGACGGCACGGGCCAGTTTCTACCTGTACAACACGGAGCAGGAAATCGAAGCCCTGGCCGCCGCAATCGAAAAAGCCAAGAAGTTCTTTGGGGTGTAAAGCGTGAACCTGGAATCGATGTACCAAGAGGTCATCCTTGACCACTACAAGAACCCGCAGCACGCGGGCCTGCGCGCCCCGTTCGAGGCGGAGGTTCACCACGTCAACCCGTCGTGCGGCGACGAGATCACGTTGCGGGTCCACCTGTCCGCGGACGGCTCGACCGTTGAGGACGTGTCGTACTCGGCTGAGGGATGCTCGATCTCGCAGGCGTCGGCAAGCGTCATGGCTGAAGAGCTGATTGGCCTGCCGATCGAGGAAGCGCAGGCGAAGCTCGCCTCGTTTGAGAATATGGTCACCTCACGCGGGACCGTGGAGGGCGACGCGGAGATGATTGGCGACGGTGTCGCGTTCGCGGGCGTCGCGAAGTTTCCGGCGCGCGTCAAGTGCGCGCTGCTCGGGTGGAAGGCCTTTCAGGCAGCAATGTCGGACGCGGTAGAAGGCCGCGACGAGGATTAAGGAGAGTTCGACATGACCGAAAGCAATTTTGACGGGCCACGCGAGCGCCCGACGCAGACCGCTGAGCAGGAGGAACTTTCCGGCAAGGTGGCAGAGTACCTGCACGACGTCATCGACCCCGAGCTGGGAATCAACGTCGTCGACCTCGGCCTGGTCTACGACACCTGGATCGAGGCGGCCGAGTCCGGTACCAAGGCGGTGGTCAACATGACGTTGACATCTCCCGCGTGTCCGCTGACCGACGTGATCGAGGAGCAGGCGGCTCAGGCGGTCGTGGGCAACACGAGTGTCGACGAGCTCGAGCTCAACTGGGTGTGGATGCCCCCGTGGGGTCCGCACATGATTACTGAGGAGGGCCGCGAGCAGTTGCGCGCCCTCGGGTTCTCGGTCTAGCTCGACGAGGGCGACCACACCGGCGGATTCGTCCGCCGGTTTTCGTCGTTGGGGGCAGTAGTAAGGTATCCGGGTGTGATTGTCACCAATGATTTTGAGGTCCGCGTCGGCGCCCGCACGCTTCTCGACGCCCCCGGCCAGCACCTCCGCGTCCAGCCGGGCGACCGCATCGGGCTCGTCGGCCGCAACGGCGCCGGCAAGACCACAACGATGCGCATCCTTGCGGGGGAGACCGAGCCGTACGCGGGTTCGGTGACGCGCTCCGGCGAGCTCGGCTACCTGCCGCAGGATTCAAAAGAGGGCGACATCGAGCAGACCGCTCGCGACCGAGTGCTCTCGGCGCGCGGCTTGGACCAGCTGCGCAGCTCCATGGAACGCCAGCAGGAGATCATGGAGACTGCCGACGGGGCGAAGCGCGACGCCGCGATCAACAAGTATTCCCGGCTTGAGGAGCGCTACCACGCGCTCGGCGGTTACGAGGCCGACGCAGAAGCGGCGCAGATCTGCGACAATCTCGGGCTTCCCGAGCGCATCCTCGACCAGCAGCTGAAGACGCTCTCCGGTGGTCAACGCCGACGCGTGGAGCTGGCGCAGATCCTTTTCGCCGCCAACAGCGGCGCCGGTAAGTCGACGACCACGCTGCTTCTCGACGAGCCAACCAACCACCTCGACGCCGACTCCATTACGTGGCTGCGCGGATTCCTGTCGAAGCACGAGGGTGGGCTGGTCATGATCTCGCACGACGTCGACCTGCTCGAGGACGTCTGCAACAAGATCTGGTACCTCGACGCGGTACGCGCCGAGGCGGATGTTTACAACATGGGCTTTGCCAAGTACAAGGATGCGCGCGCCCTCGACGAGGCGAGGCGCCGCCGCGAGCGCGCCAACGCGGAGAAGAAGGCCTCTGCTCTGCAGAAGCAGGCAGCGAAACTTGGCGCTAAGGCGACTAAGGCTGCGGCGGCGAAGCAGATGCTCGCCCGGGCCGATCGTATGTTGAGCGACCTTGATGATGTCCGCATTGCGGACAAGGTGGCATCGATTTCCTTCCCGGAGCCCGCACCGTGCGGCAAGACTCCGCTCTACGGCAAGGGGCTGACCAAGATGTATGGCTCCCTTGAGGTTTTTGCCGGCGTCGACCTCGCTGTGGACAAGGGCTCGCGCGTGGTCGTGCTCGGCACCAACGGTGCTGGTAAGACGACCTTGCTCAAGCTCCTGGCCGGTGTGGAACGCACGGACGGCGAGGGCGGCCTCGTCACCGGCCACGGGCTCAAGATCGGCTACTTCGCTCAGGAACACGACACTATCGACGGGGACAAGTCGGTGTGGGAGAACACCATTGAGGCCTGCCCCGATGCCGGTCAGCAGGATCTGCGCGGCCTGCTCGGCGCCTTCATGTTCTCCGGCGACAAGCTCGAGCAGCCCGCAGGGACCCTGTCTGGTGGTGAAAAGACACGCCTCGCGTTGGCCACACTCGTGTCCTCTCGCGCGAATGTCCTGCTTCTCGACGAGCCCACGAACAACCTCGATCCCCAATCCCGCGAGCAGGTCCTCGATGCGCTGAAGACCTATACCGGCGCGGTTGTGCTGGTGACCCACGACCCCGGCGCGGTCAGAGCGCTGGAGCCGGAGCGGGTCATCATCATGCCGGAGGGCGATGAGGACATGTGGACGGACGAGTACATGGAGATCGTCGAGTTGGCCTAGGCCGCGTTTTACGCGGTGTCGTGCATTTGAATTGCCAGCCATACTACGGCCGCGTCGGACATGCTCCGCAGGTCGAAGCCGGTGAGCTCCGCAAACCGGTTGAGGCGCGCGTTGAGGGTGTTTTTGTGGATGAATAGTTGGTGCGCCGCCTCGGCAAGCGACCCATCAGCCGCGAGGTAGGCCCGCACGTCGCGCATCGCTTCTTCCCGTGAGCTGGCGGGGATATCGCGAAACACCCGTCGGACAAACTCCTCGCGGTCGTGGGGCGGGATTGCGCTGACGAGGAGTTCGAGGCAGAGTTCGTCGTAAAGGTGCACGTCCGTGTGTGACGACTGCGCGTGGTGCAGGGCCTTCTCCGCCTGGGAGGCGGCTTCCGTCGGCTCCACTTGGTGGCCCGAGATTCCCGCGGCGATGCGCACCGTGGACGTGCGGCGGGTGCGCCTTGCCTGCGACCGCACGATATCGGCCACCTTTGTCAGTGTCTCTTCGCCGGTGTGAGGTGGGGTGAGGGGAATGGCGGCGATGAGTCTGCTGCCGAGCGTCGCCGCGACGGCGCCTGAGGAGGTGAGCGCGGTGACCAAACGGCTTGCCGCCAGGTCGAGCTCTTTATGCGTGTCAACCGGCGCCATCTGGAAGCGTTCATGCGCAGGCGAGATGCTCGCCGCAACCACTATGTGGGGTGCCGTGATGTCGACGCCGAAGAACCGGCCGGCCTCGGCCAACTCTGGGAGGCGCTCCGGGTGATCGTAGAGCCAGGAGTGCAAGAAGTGTGCCAAGGTGCGTTCGTGCCGTTCGGCTTCTTCGCGCATGTGAGTTTCGCGCAGGAGGATCTCGGTCATCTTCTGCAGGACGTGGGCGGGTGTCGTGATTGCCTCAGGGTCACCCGTGACCCCCAACACCCCAGCGGTGGTCCCGTTGACGCGAATCGGGAGATTCAACCCGGGCCGGGTGCCTGGGAGTGGATTGTCCGCGGGGATGGCAAGGCAGTCGAGACCGTCTGCGATCACGTGCGCCGCCCCGAGATGGTAGTCGCCCACGCGGGTGGAGTCGGTGCTGGCGATGATCGTGGCTTCGCGGTTGATCAGGTTCACGCCCATTCCGAGAACCGTGCTGATTTCCGCGACGATGCGCTGCGCGTGATCAGGGCCGATGTGCATACGACTCTCCTTTGCATGTTCTGGAGCACAGAATTGTTCACCAATAGTGTTCCAGGGACCAGTGCATAACCGGGCATCGGGAGCATATTCTCAACTCACTACCTACACAGAAGAGGAGAGGTGATGACCGGAATTGCCTTGATTGCTGCTTTCGCAGCCGCAATCGCGCTCATGATCGTCATGATTGCCAAGTGGCGCATCCACCCGTTTATTTCCATCATGCTGGTGTCGCTGGGCCTTGGCCTGATCGGCGGGATCCCGCTTGTCGACCGCACCGATGACACCGGCGAGAAGATCCCCGGAATCGCGACGGTGATTGGGGAGGGTTTCTCAGGCACGTTCACCTCGATCGGCATCGTCATCATCCTCGGCGCGCTGATCGGCCTGATCTTGGAGAAGACCGGAGGTGCGTTCCAGATTGCGGATGCGCTGGTGCGGTTGATCGGTAGGAAGCGCCCCGTCCTCGCCATGCAGCTGATGGGGTGGATCGTCTCGATCCCGGTCTTCTGCGACTCCGGATTCGTCATCTTGAACCCGATCCGTCGTGCGCTCGCTCGCCGGACTGCTGCGTCTTCGGTCGCGATGACCGTTGCACTGTCGGCGGGCCTGTACACCTCGCACGTGTTCATCCCGCCGACTCCCGGGCCGATCGCCGCTGCGAACACTCTCGGCATCGGCGACAACCTCCTCATCGTGATCGCGCTCGGTGCCGTGGTGTCGATTCCGGCGATGATTGTCGCGTACTTCTTCGCGCGCTACATCGGAAAACGCGTGACCACGGATGAGGACATGCACGAGTTGAGCGATGCAGAGCTCGAAGGGCTGTACGAGGAGCTGCGGCGCTCCTACGGCCGCCTGCCGAGCGCCGGCGCTGCGCTGATTCCCATCGTCTTTCCAATCCTCGCTATGGCGGCAGGAACCGTGAGCAAGGCCGCCGGCTGGACCGGCATCGCGGGTGACCTGGTCGAGTTCATCGGAACCCCAGTCATCGCGCTGGCGCTGGGAACAGCCATCGCCGTTGCCGTCCTGGCACAGGTTGGCCGGGCGGGCGAGCTCTACGACATCACCGAGGACACGCTTCGTGTGGTCGGACCGATCCTGTTCATCACCGCGGCCGGTGGTGTACTGGGCAAGGTTATCGCCAACACGGACCTGGTGGACTTCGTCCAGGCCAACGCTACCGCGTTCGCCTCCATGGGGCTGTTCTTCCCCTTCATCGTCTCTGCCATCTTGAAGACCGCGCAGGGTTCGTCAACGGTCGCGCTCGTAACCACCTCGGGCATCGTTGCGCCACTGCTGCCCGCGCTCGGGCTGGAATCACCGGTTCAGATCGCGCTCGCTGTGATGGCGATTGCGGCGGGTGCAATGACCGTCTCCCACGCGAACGACTCTTACTTCTGGGTCGTCACCAACTTCGGTAGCATGACTCCGCAACAGGGGTACCGGACGCAAACGGTGGTTACCCTTCTCATGGGTATCACGTCCATCATCTTCATTTGGATTCTCGGAATCTTTCTCGTCTAGGAATCTACGAAAGGACGCACTATGAAGATCGTGGTCGTGTCGGACTCGTTCAAAGGGGCACTGAGCTCTCAGGGAGCCAATGCCGCCGTGGCGGCAGGGGTGTACCGGGCGGATCCCGCCGCTGACGTGATCCAGATCCCGGTTGCCGATGGCGGGGAGGGAACCGTCGCAGCCCTTGTCGCCGCCGCGCGTGGCGAGATCAAGGAAGCGACGGTGTGCGGCGTGTTCCTAGGGGAGTCCGTCACCGCATCGTACGGCGTGCTCGATGACACCACGTCCGTAATCGAGATGGCAGCGTGCGCGGGGTTGCCCTTGGCGGCTGGACGATTGGACACAGGCCGGGCCACCACGTATGGAGTCGGGGAGCTCATCTCCCACGCGTTAGACAACGGCGCGCGCCACATCATTGTGGGCGCCGGGGGAAGCGCCACGACAGACATGGGATGCGGCGCCGCAGCCGCTCTCGGCGTGCGCTTTTACGACGCACACGAGCGCGAGTTTGTGCCCACCGGATCGACGTTGAGCCA
The DNA here is from genome assembly GCF_040946405.1 of Corynebacterium sp. LK2510. Classification (NCBI taxonomy): domain Bacteria; kingdom Bacillati; phylum Actinomycetota; class Actinomycetes; order Mycobacteriales; family Corynebacteriaceae; genus Corynebacterium; species Corynebacterium sp. LK2510. Next base: position 283,862 of record NZ_JAYWLR010000001.1, read on the forward strand.
GGTGGCGCGCATCGACACCTCCGCCTCAACCCTGCGCGGCGCGCGCGTCACGGTCATGTGCGACATCGATAACCCGCTCACAGGCCCCACCGGCTCAGCCGCCGTCTTCGGCCCGCAGAAGGGAGCAGACCGCGAGCAGGTCACGCTTCTCGACGCCGGGTTGGCCCACATCGCCAACCTCATCGAACGCGATCACGGTCTCAGCGTGTCCGAGATTCCGGGCGCGGGCGCAGCCGGAGGCCTGGCGGCGGGCCTCGTCGCTTTTGCTGATGCGACGCTTCAACCGGGTATCGACGCCGTCCTCGACGCCGTCAGCTTCAGCGACATCGTCGTCGACGCCGATCTCGTCATCACAGGGGAGGGGCGCATCGACGGGCAATCGCTGTCCGGCAAGGTCCCCGTGGGTGTGGCCCGCCGCGCGGCCGCAGCAACCGGTGCAGCCCCGCCGCCCGTCGTCGTGCTCGCCGGATCCGTGGACGGAGACATCGACGCTGTCTATTCCGAGGGCATCACGGCTGTGTTCCCGATTGGTGCTGGACCCGCCACGCTCGCCGAGGCCATGGACAATACTGAGGCCAACCTCTCCAACGCAGCGCGCAACGTCGTCGCGCTGTGCGCGCGCTACCGCGCGTAGCGGTTGGCGAAGTTCGCCAGAATACGGTTGTTCCAGGTGTAATCCGACGAGTAGACGGCCTCCAAGATCGAGTCCATCTCGGCAGGGTCGAAGTAGTTCAGGTGCGCGTAGGTGCGCAGCCGAAGCTCGAGGGATTCGCCGGTGAGTTCCGGGTGAAACTGGGTAGCGTAAACGTTGCTCTTCACCCGGAACATCTGCACCGGGCAAGCCTCACCGGTGACCAATACAGTGGCCTTGTCTGGCAGCTCCAAGACAGCCTCTTTGTGCCCGACGATGCTGGTGAACCGCTCGGGTAGCCCCGCGAGGACAGGGTCGCTGCTGGTGGCGTCGACAAGCGAAAGCTCGACCGGGCCGGCGTCTTCGGCGTGTTCGGTACCCAAGCGTGCACCGATGGCGGTGCCAATGGCACCGATGCCGTAGCAGGCACCGAGGAGCGGGAAGTCGCGGTCGATGATCTCGGCGATAAGCGTGCCAATCTCCCGCTCGATGCGCAGCTGCAACTTCGACTTGACTGCGTCAGTGTTGTTGAACGGGCTTCCACCTAGAAGAACCCCGGAATAGTCGTCGAGATTGACCTCGCCGAGTGGTGCCGCCTCAATTCGGCGCTGCTCAATATCGCCCTGAGTAAGACCCATAGTCTGAACGAAACTCACTAGCTCTGCCGCCGCCGTTTCATCCTCCGGGCGGGTGCTGAGCAACAGAAAAGGGCGCGAGATAGAGGCCATTGCATAAACCTAGCAAACCGGCCGTGCGCTGTGCGTACACTACGGGGCATGACCCATCAGTTTGTGAGCACCCTGACAAAGCAGTGGAATCGCCTCAGTAGCGGCGAGAAGACCGCCGTGGGCATCCTCGCCACGATCGACGGCATCGGAAAGAGCGCCGCGCTGGCCAGCCTCGTCCGCACGCCGAAGGAAAAGGTGCGCGGATCGAAGCTGGTGTGGGGCCCGATCATCGCCACGGTCAACACCCTCGGGTGGATCGCGTGGTTTCTGATCGGGACCAAGAAGTAGGCAGCCGCCTACCTTCTTTGACCTTTAGTTCCTGAACCCGTGGACCGGCGCGGGGATGAACCCACCACGGTGAATGAGGGCATCGTTGGACTTGGTGCTGACGGGAATGACCGGCGCGTAACCGAGCAGTCCGCCGAAGTTGACCTCGTCGCCCGGCTTCGTTCCCGGAACCGGGATAAGCCGAGCCGCGGTGGTCTTGTGGTTCATCACACCGATGGCGGCCTCGTCGGCGATCATGCCCGCGATCAGCTCAGCGGACGTGTCGCCCGGGATGGCGATCATGTCGAAGCCGACAGAGCAGATCGAGGTCATTGCCTCGAGCTTGTCCATGCTGATGGAGCCGGCGCGGACCGCGTCGATCATCGCCCGGTCCTCGGAGACGGGGATGAAGGAACCGGACAAGCCACCGACGCGCGAGCACGCCATCATGCCGCCCTTCTTCACGGCGTCGTTAAGCAGCGCGAGCGCAGCTGTGGTGCCGTGGGTACCCACCTGCTCCAGGCCCATGCGCTCGAGGATGTGCGCGACAGAGTCGCCCACCTCGGCGGTGGGGGCGAGGGAAAGGTCGACGATGCCGAACGGCACGCCGAGGCGTTCCGCCGCCATGTTGCCGACAAGCTGGCCTGCGCGAGTGATCTTGAATGCGGCCTTCTTGATTTCCTCGGCCACCTCGTTCAGGCTCGCGCCCTCGAGGGAACCGAGCGCGTTGTCGACCACACCGGGGCCAGACACGCCCACGGAGACGACGGTGTCCGGCTCTTCGATGCCGTGGAAAGCACCCGCCATGAACGGGTTGTCGCCAACGGCGTTGGCGAACACGACGAGCTTTGCGCACGCGATGGAGGATTCGTCGCGTGTGAGCTCGGCGGCTTCCTTGATTACCTCACCCATGGTGCGCACGGCGTTCATGTTGATGCCGGCGCGCGACGTCGCCACGTTGACCGAGCCGCACACGTTGGAGGTCACACTCAGTGCCTCAGGGATGGAACGGATGAGTCGGGAGTCCGACTCGGTCGCGCCCTTTTCCACCAGCGCGGAGTAGCCACCGACGAAGTTCACACCGAGCTCTGCGGCAGCCTTATCGAGGGCTTTCGCGATGTCCACCGGGTTGCCCTCGACGCCAGCTGCGACAAGGGAAATGGGGGAGACCGAGATGCGCTTGTTCACGATCGGGATACCGAGCTCGCGCTCGATGCCCTCGCAGACCTCCACGAGGCGCTCGGCGCGCTGCGTGACGCGGTCGTAGACCGCCTCGCACGTCTGCTCCATGGTTGCGCGGGTGCAACCGATCAAGGAGATACCCATGGTGACGGTGCGGATGTCGAGGCGGTAGTCCTCGATCATCTGGATGACGCTGAGGATGTTGTGCGATGCGACGTTGAATTCTGCAGTCATGATTAGATCTCGTTCATCGCAGTGAACAGGTCGGTGGACTGGATTCGCACCACCACGCCGAGGGACTCGCCGACGGTGGCGAGGTGCTTCTGCAGCTCCGCCATGTCGGTCTTCTCACCCGGAAGCTGAACACGCATGACCATTGTGAAGTAGTCGTTCAGAAGCGTCTGGGAGAGATCGAGAATGTTGAGGCCGCGCTCCGCGGCGGCGTTGGAAACGCCGGCAATGATGCCTACGCGGTCCTGGCCAGTTGTCGTAATAATCGCCTGCATGGTGGGCATCTTAGTCGCTCCCTATAACAGTGACTACGTTGGCCGGAGACACAGTGCAACGAAGCGGCGCAGAATCTCGTTTGCCCACTTCACATCTACCGACGGCAACGCGGCGACAATGGTGTCGTACTCCGTGAGAGGGAAGTAGCCATAGTCGTAGTAGAAGTCCATGCGCGCCTTCATCGCAGCCGCATCCATCTCGGCGTGGAACTGGCTGGCCCAGACGTGGTCCTTCCACCTCGCTACCTGTATCGGGCACGTTGGACCTGTCGCTAGAACCGCGAGATCGGCGGGCCAGGTTTCGGGGTTCTCGGTGTGCCCGGTGAAGGCGAAGAAGGAATCCGGGAAACCGTCGAAGAGGGCATCGTGGAGCCCCGCGGTGGTGAGCTCGACCAGAGTTGGTCCAGAGGCCTCGGGCGCTGAGTGGCCAATGGTGCCGCCGACTGCGCTGACGAGCCAGCTCATGCCGAAGCAGATGAGGAAGACGGGCACGGGGGCGTCGAGAAGCTCCTGCAACTCGCGGTGGACGTGGCACTGCCACTCGGAATACTCCGCGTTCGTCACATTGAGCGAGCTGCCGCCAACGACCACCCCGGCGTATGCGGAGACGTCGCCGATGACGTCGCTGGTATGGGCGATGACGCGTAGTTCGACCTCGTCCTCCCCAAGACCTGTGGCATCCAAGAAGTCGCGGCGCTCAGCTGCGGCAACCTCTGGGCCGATGGCCCCGTTACGCAGTGAGACGAAGAGGAAAGTGGCCATGAACGCCATTCTATACCGCTTGGTCTACTGCTTCGGCACTCGGTTGCGCACAGACTGCTCCACGAAGTCCAGCATGGCACTGAGATGCTCGGTCGATTCGCCGGAGGCAATCTTGACCACTAAGCCCTCCATCATGGTGGCCAAATAGGTCCGAATCACATCGACTGGCACATCGTCTCGCATGGCGGGGTTGCGCTCAAGGCGTGTGCTCAGCGCATCGTCGAGGACCTCAAGCTGCTCGCGCCACCGTTCCGCGAATGACGGATCCGTGCGCAGCTTTCGCATGATCTCGGCACGGGTGACGTGCCAGCTGTGGGAGTCCGGCTGTGCGAGCAAAGAACGCATCAGGCCGATGAGACCGGACTCGGCCACAACGTCTGCTTGCTTATCCGCGTCCTCACGCGCCACTGCGAGGAAGAGCGATTCTTTGTCTCCGAAGTGGTGGAAGATTGCTCCCCGCGTCTTTCCGGTGGCCTGCTCGAGCCGGGAAACCGTCGCTCCTTCGTAGCCGTACTGCGCGAAGCACGCTCGTGCGGCGTCGAGAATCTCTCGTCTGCGCCGGGCGAGTTCTGTATCGGGCACGATTGGCATAGTTACCTCCGCGAGGTGAGTAGGTAAGAACGGAAAGGGGTCCGCCGGGAAAACCCGGAGGACCCCTCAGCGCATAGGCCGCCTAAGCGGTGTTAGCTCTTGACCATCTGTCGCAGCACGTACTGCAGGATGCCGCCGTGGCGGTAGTACTCCGCCTCACCCGGCGTATCCACGCGCACCTTGGCGTCGAATTCGACAGTCTCGCCGCCGTCCTTCGTCGCGGTGACGTGGACGGTCTCCGGGATGGTGTCACCGTCGTTGAATGCGGTGATACCGGAGATGGCGAAGGTTTCGGTGCCGTCCAGACCCAGGGACTCGTGGGACTCACCCTCGGGGAACTGGAGCGGGAGGACGCCCATACCAATGAGGTTCGAGCGGTGGATGCGCTCGAACGACTCGGTGATGACCGCCTTCACTCCGAGGAGGTTGGTGCCCTTTGCCGCCCAGTCACGGGAGGAACCGGTGCCGTACTCCTTGCCGGCGAGCACGACCAGCGGGATGCCGGCCTGCTCGTAGTTCTGCGCGGCGTCATAGATGAACGCCTGAGGTGCACCCTCCTGGGTGAAGTCGCGGGTGTAACCGCCGGCTTCCTCCACGAGCTGGTTGCGCAGACGAATGTTTGCGAAGGTTCCGCGGACCATGACCTCGTGGTTACCGCGACGGGAGCCGAAGGAGTTGTAGTCCTGGCGCTCCACGCCGTGCTCATCGAGGTAGTTCGCTGCCGGGGTGCCCGGCTTGATGGAGGACGCCGGGGAGATGTGGTCGGTGGTGACGGAGTCGCCGAGCTTGGCCAGAACGCGTGCGCCGTCGATGTCCTCGACCGGGTTCGGCTCATCCGGCATGCCGTCGAAGTACGGTGCCTTGCGGATGTAGGTGGAGTCCTCGTTCCAGTCGAAGGTCTTGCCCTCCGGAATATCCAGTCCCTGCCACTGCTCGTCACCCTTGAACACGTCGGCGTAATCCGCCTCGTACATCTCGCGGGAGATGGTGTCGGCGATGGTGCCCTCGATTTCCTCCGCAGACGGCCAGACGTCCTTGAGGAAGACGTCGTTGCCCTCGGAGTCCTGGCCAAGCGGCTGAGTCTCGAAGTCGAAGTCCATCGTGCCGGCGATCGCGTATGCGATGACCAGCAGCGGCGACGCGAGGTAGTTCATCTTCACGTCGGGGGAGATGCGGCCCTCGAAGTTGCGGTTACCGGACAGCACGGCGGTCGCGGTCAGGTCGAACTCGTTGATGGCCTCGGAGACCTCGTTGGGCAGCGGGCCGGAGTTGCCAATGCAGGAGGCGCAGCCGAAACCGGTGAGGTAAAAGCCGACTGCCTCGAGGTCCTTCCAGAGATCGGCGCGCTCGTAGTAGCCGTCGACGACCTGGGAGCCCGGGGCCATGATGGTCTTGACCCACGGCTTTGCCTTCAGGCCCTTCTCCGCGGCCTTGCGCGCCAGCAGTGCGGCGCCGACCATGACGGACGGGTTCGAGGTGTTGGTGCAGGACGTAATTGCCGCAATGGCAACGGCACCGTGGTCGAGGGTGTACTCGCCACCCTGCGGAGACTCCACGATGACCGGCTTGGAGGCGCGGCCTTCGGCGCCTTCCGCGGCAGACTCGCCGTTACCCGGCCAGGACTCGTTGTAGGAAACGGTCTCGGTCTTCGGGGCGCGGACAGGCTCTGCGGTGCCCTCACCGGCATCGTTGTAGTCGGGCAGCTGCTTGCGGAAAGTTGCCTTGGACTCAGAGAGCAGAATGCGGTCCTGCGGGCGCTTCGGTCCGGCGATAGACGGCACGACGGTGGACAGGTCGAGCTCGAGGTACTCAGAGTACTCAGCCTCGGGAGCATCCTCCTCGAGCCACATGTCCTGAGCCTTGGCGTAGGCCTCGACGCGGTCGATGGTCTCCTGGTCGCGGCCGGTGAGATGCAGGTAGTTAATGGTCTCCTCGTCGATCGGGAAGATCGCGCAGGTGGAGCCGAACTCCGGCGACATATTGCCGATGGTGGCGCGGTTCGCCAGCGGGATCTGGCGCACGCCGTTGCCGTAGAACTCAACGAACTTCTGCACCACGCCGTGCTGGCGGAGCATTTCGGTAATGGTCAAAACGACGTCGGTCGCGGTCACGCCGACCGGGATCTCGCCGGTGAGCTTGAAGCCGACAACACGGGGGATAAGCATAGAAACCGGCTGGCCCAGCATGGCTGCCTCGGCCTCGATGCCGCCGACGCCCCATCCAAGGATGCCCAGGCCGTTTTCCATGGTGGTGTGGGAATCGGTACCGATACAGGTGTCCGGGTACGCAACGCCCTCGTTGTCGAAGACGACACGAGAGAGGTACTCGATGTTGACCTGGTGGACGATGCCGGTTCCCGGCGGAACAACGCGGAAGTTGGAGAAGTTCTCCGCACCCCAGCGGAGGAACTGGTAGCGCTCCTCGTTGCGCTCGTACTCGATTTCGACGTTCTTGTCGAGGGAGTCGGTAGAGCCGAATGCCTCAATAATGACGGAGTGGTCGATAACCATCTCCGCTGGGTTAAGCGGGTTGACCTGGTCGGGATTGCCGCCGAGGGTAGAGACTGCCTCGCGCATGGTGGCAAGATCGACTACGCAGGGCACGCCGGTGAAGTCCTGCATAAGGACACGGGCCGGGGTGAACTGAATCTCTACGGAAGGCTCGGCCTGGGGGTCCCAGTTGGCGATTGCCTTGATGTGATCCTCGGTGACATTCTTGCCGTCCTCGGTGCGCAGCAGGTTCTCACCCAACACCTTGAGGGAGTAGGGCAGCTTCTCCATACCTTCAACCGCGTCAAGGGCGAAGTAGTCGTAGGACTTTCCTCCGACCTCGAGGGTCTTCTTGGAATTGAAGGAGTTCTTGCTTTCAGCCACAGTCAGCTCCGTTTCTCGTTGGTTACCAATTTCGGGATAATCAACCACGTTGATGGTCGACTTCCCATGATAGGGGACTGCGCCACATCGAGATGGGCATTTAACGTTACGAACGTAATGTTTTATATGTGACTTACGTCTCATTTAGTGGACAACCGGTAGGTGGAGGGTAATGGAATGATCCCGGCGGACGTGGATATGGCTGCTCTCGAAGCGCAATTGCGGGACGACGGAATTGCGTTTGGCACCGCGAACCCGGCTAATGAGGCGCTCGAGGTGCATCTCCAGAGTGCGAGCGCAGTGTCAGAGGGGGCAATACTGCAGAACGCGGGAATCGTGGTTCTGGAGATGACGCCGGAGCAGCCGGCCGACCTTCGAGATATTGCGCACGATCTCGCGGATGCAACCGGTCGTGACCCAGTGATTGTCCGCACGCCGCAGGCGAGCGGGGCAGTGAGCGAAACTCTGACCCGCCACCAGGTTGAGAGTGCGCAACGCGCCATGATGGCTCAGCCGGACTACGGGGAGGGGCTCCAGGCTTTCGCCTCCGTGGCTTCGGGTGGGGTCACCGCCTGGCCGCTATTTTTCGCGGCAGCCGTGGCTTCCGTCGTGGTGGTGGCAGGTGCGACCGCCGCTTTGGTCAAGCGATGGAACTTGACTATTTGAGGCCTCCCGTTCTACGTAAACCAGTGTGACGATGTTCACACTGATTTTTTGCGTGTCGATCCCCGCAGTATATGACGCTACCGGGTCATGTGACGCGCCTTGACTCGTGTGAAAGAAGGTAAAGCTTGGGCAACAGGTTCATAACATGACGTATGGTTTCAATGTTGGCTCGTGAGTCGTTCATAACCAATTCTGCATCAAATAACGCATCAGGTTCGGGCATGTGGGGAAGCACGCCAAGCACCTAGCGCGGGGTTCTGAGTGGAGTTGGGGGGTCGGCTTACGCGCCCGCGTCAGTAGTCAACCTGTTTAATCCGCGTGTCAAGCTTGGAAACTAGTCATTTCCCGTCCGGCTCGACGATTAGTCACCGTCGACCCGGACGCGCTGTCGGCGCGCGGGTGAGGAGCACCTTCAGTGGGCAATCCGAAGAAGGGCACCCGATCTCTCTGGGGGCGCACCGCCGCCAGTGTCATCGCGTGCTCAACCACCCTTTCAATCGTTACAACCGTGTCCGCACCGATCGCCGGAGCGCAAAGCTCCGATTGGTCTGCCGCGGCACTCGTAACCGCGCTGAGCGACGCTCAGTCGCGCGTCGACGCAATCAACCTCAACATGGGAGATCTGCGCGAGAGCGTCAACCGGGCGCTCGTCGACCTCCACGATGCGCAGTCGCGCGCGGAGCAAATGCGCCGAGGCGTCGAGGAGGCCCGCCAAAGGTTGGCCGAAACCCAGGCGGCTGTCGACGCTGCTAGGCGGGAACTCGCAGACGTCGCAAGGCTGCAGTACCGCGCACAGGGAGCGCCTACTGTGCTCGCCGGCGGTGCGGCCGACCAGAAAGACGTCCTCGACCGCTCTCTCTACGTGCGCCAGCAGGTAGAGGAGAAGCAGGCACGCCTCGCTGAGGTGGAGCGCGCGCGTACCGCCGCCGCTAACGAGGAGTCGACCCTGCGCGAGGCGAGCCGTCTGGCTGATGAGGCCGCAGCTGAAGCTGCCCAAGCGGAGGAGGCGGCCCGCGCCTCGCTTGACTCCAGCGAGCAGGAGCTCACCACCTACGAGGCCGAGCGCGAGAAAGCCGCTGCCGAGGTCGACGAGGCGAAGCAACAGCTTGATCAGGTTCGCCCGTCCGCGGCGGACGAGGCTGCCGACGAAACCGGGGAGTCTACAGAGTCGGTCGAGCCGTCTGCTCCCGAGGCACAGTCGCTTTCTACCCCTGACGTTCCGGAAGCCACCCCCGAGATGATTTCAGCGGTGCGTGAACGGATCACAGAAGAGCAGCCTGATGCTCCGGAACCGAGCGAGGAAGCTATTAGCTACGCCGTCTCCACGGCGCTGCTGGCCGGAGAGCAAGGTGAGTCGGCGGATGACCCGGAGGTGCAGGCTGCGGCGATTGCCGCCACAGCGGCCGTCATCGGATCCTCCCAAGCTGAGCACGCCTCTCTGGAAGACCCCTACGTCGGGGGAAGCTCCGACGATGTCATCGCGGCGTTTTCCAAAGGCTTCGCCAGCGTGGTGGGCTCCCGCGAAACTGTCAGCCCCGACGTGGCGGACGTTTTGCCCGTAGTTGAGGATGCAGTGTCGGTCACCGAGACGCTGACGACACCGGAGCCGGAGACCACATCAGAAGACGAGACGGAAAAAGAAATCGCCTCGACCCCCAACAGTGCGCTTGTGGAGACGGTCATTGCCCGAGCTCAATCGATGGTCGGCACTCCCTACGTCTGGGGTGGCGGCGATGCGAACGGCCCGACCGCAGGCCTCAATGGCGGCGGAATTCGCGGCTTCGACTGCTCGGGGTTGGTTCTGTACGCCTTCGCCGCAGCGGGAATTTCGCTGCCGCACTACACCGGCTACCAGTACCAGCGCGGAACCCAGGTCGACCCGAGCGATGCCCAGCGCGGCGACCTTCTCTTCTGGGGGCCGAACGGCAGTCAGCACGTGGCGATCTACCTGGGCGACGGCATGATGATCGAGGCGCCTCAGTCCGGCCAGAATGTTCAGGTGACGTCGGTCAGGTGGTCGGGAATGGCTGACAAGGCGGTGCGCCTGCTGTAGGGGCAGGGCCCACGGGGTCTACCATGTCTGGCATGGCTCTCAACGACTATGACGCACTCCTCCTCCTTTCCTTCGGCGGCCCCGAAGGCGAGGAGGAGGTTATTCCATTTCTGGAGAACGTGACGCGGGGGCGCGGCATTCCCCGTGAGCGTCTCAAGGAGGTGGGTGAGCACTACTTCCACTTTGGTGGTGTCAGCCCGATCACCCAACAGAACCGCCAGATCATCGCAAACCTCGAGGCGGAGCTCGCCGACCGCGGGTACGACCTTCCCGTCTACTTCGGCAACCGCAACTGGCATCCGTTCGGGGAGGGTACGGTCAAGCAGATTCACGCTGACGGCCACCGTCGGGTGCTCGTCTTCGCTACATCGGCGTGGGGCGGATACTCGGCATGCCGTCAATACGACGAAGACATCAAGCGGTTGCGCGAGGTGGCCCCGGAGATTGAGTTCACCAAGCTGTGGCAGTTCTACGCCCACCCCGAGTTCATCCGTCTCAACGCAGAGCTTTTGACAGAAGCCGTAGCCAAGGCGGACATGGAGAAGTCTAAGGTGCTCTTCTCCGCGCACAGTGTCCCCACCGCTGCAGACAACGCCTCTGGCGGTGTTGATGACGCTAACCTTTATTCGCGTCAGGTGGCGGAGTCGTCCCGACTCATCGCGGAGGCCGCAGGAGTGGCGGACTACGAGGTTGTGTGGCAGTCCCGCTCGGGTAATCCGGCAACCCCGTGGCTCGAGCCGGACGTCGTCGATCGCGCTCTCGAACTGCGTGAGCAGGAGGGCACCGAGCACATCATTTGCGTGCCGGTCGGCTTCATCACTGACCACATGGAGGTCGTCTGGGACCTCGACACCGAGCTCAAGGACGACATCGCAAAACAGGGCATGACGCTCGATCGCTTGCCGACGGTCGGCCTCACCCGCGACTTCGCCGCAATGGTCGTCGACCTCGCTAACAGTGCAGCCGAGGGTTCGCAGCCGCAAAACCTGTCCACGATTACTGTCCAGGGCTGTACCGTCAACGGTGCCCCGTGCAAACCAAGCTGCTGCGCCCCGCAGCGCCCGGCACGCCACTAACCCCCGACGTTGACCCGCCACAGGTCGTGTACCGCGTCCGCCACGCCCGCCATGCGGGCGGTACGGATGTGGCGCCAGAGGGCGAACAGGTGCGGGTCGAAGCTGTGGTCGCCGATGCGGTCGGTGACCGTCTCGATGATCGCCGCGACGCGGTCGGCCCTGGCGAAAAGCTTCGCCGCCCGGGGCGTCACACTCGCCGGGAGCCCCGGGGTGTCGTAGAAGTCCGCGAGCGTGCCCACTGTCAGCCGCGGATTGCCAAGCCCCTCGACGGTCTGCCCGGTGGCCTCGATCAACAGCGCCGCCGAATCGGTCGCCTGGGTCAAAAGCGCATCAGCCTCCCCAGGGCTGAGCCATGCCGGCTCTGGGAGGCGGCCGTGTTCCTCGAACCAGCGCCAGTGGACTCCGTCAGGCTGATAGGACGGGACGAGGATGTGGGTGAGGGCGTCGGATTCCCGCACGGCGAGCGCCCCCGCGGGAGTCAGTGCCTGAGCCGCCGGAGACGTCGGCGGGATTTCGGCCGCTTGTCCCGGTCCCCACAAAAGGAGGCGGACAACGGGGTCGGGGGATGAAATGTCGGCGATCGAGCGGACGTCGCTAAGCAAATCGGCCAACGGGCGGCCACCGAGCTCATGGCGTCCCCCGAGGTCGGTGAACGCGTCGACAAGGCTGTCGGTTGGTTCCGCCCCGTACAGCCAGGCAGCGAGCCAGACGGCGGTGTTTTGCAGGGGGGAATAGACTTCGGCGCGCGTATCCATCGCGGACATCCTAGCGGATAGAATCTGCCCACTATGAGCTTTGACGACCGCTACGGAGGAGACATCCTGAAAGGCCATGCGCGTAAGCAGGCCCCGACATACCCAGCCGTCCCGGCACAACCCGGACTTGTCGCGGAGGTCGTCGGCGACGAGTTCGTGGGGGCCGTCGTCGGGTTCGAGCGCACCTACGACGGAGACTTCGTGCGGCTGGAGGACCGACGCGGAGCACAGCGGCTGTTCAAGATGCTGCCCGGAGCCTTCCTGGTCGAGGGGCGCCGCGTGAGCTTGACCCGCTACGTCGAACCGACGCATGCGGGACCGCAGCAGTCGAACTCAGGCTCGCGCAAGGTGGCCAACGTTAAGGCCAAGGTGGCGATGCCGAGCAGGATCTGGGTGGAAGGCATCCACGATGCGGCCATCGTGGAGAAGGTGTGGGGCCACGACCTCCGCGTTGAGGGTGTCGTCGTGGAGTACCTCGAGGGCTTGGACAATCTCCCGGAGCGCCTCGCTGAGTTTCAGCCTGGGCCGGGCCGTCGCATCGGGGTCCTGGCCGACCACCTCATCGAGGGTACGAAGGAGTCCCGCATCGTCGCAGACGTCGGGCCCCATGTGCTTGTCACGGGCCACCCCTACATCGACATCTGGGCGGCGGTGAAGCCATCGAGCGTGCGGATTCCCGGGTGGCCGGACGTGCCCTACGGCGAGGATTGGAAGACGGGCGTGTGCCGGCGTCTCGGCTGGTCGGACCCGAAGGAGGGATGGCACCGCGTCTACGATGCCGTCGGCAGCTTCCGCGACCTCGACTACACTCTTATCGGGGCAGTGGAGCGCCTTATCGATTTCGTCACTACTCCCGAGCTGACTAAGGAAGACCTGTAGCCTGGGGGTGTGGGTGCCTTAGCGTGGTTTATTGCAGCGATCGTCCTTGCCGGCCTGGAGCTCGCGGCGGGTGAGTTCACACTGCTCATGCTCGCCGCCGGCGCTTTGACAACGGCCGGTGTCGCTCTCATTGATCTGCCCGTGATTGCCGAGGTTGCGGTCTTCGCCGTCTCCTCGGCGGCGTTCTGGTTTATCCTCCGGCCGTATCTTCACAAACGGTTTCACACACCGTCGGCTTACGACGATTCCCCGCGAGCCCTTGTCGGGGCCAGTGCAGAGGTGATCGAGGCCATTAATTCACGCGGCGGCCAAGTACGCCTGCACGGTGATATCTGGTCGGCCAGGTCCCTCGACCCCGCAGTAGAGATCCCGGAAGGGTCCCGCGTAACCGTATCTGACATTGACGGCCCCGTTGCGGTCGTCTGGAAGGAAAGATAGTGGGTTCAATCCTTGTACTCGTCATCATCGCGCTGGTGGTGGCGCTAGCTTTCACCTCCATCAAGATGATTCCCCAGGGCGAGGCCGCCGTTATCGAGCGCCTCGGCCGCTACACACGAACGGTCTCCGGCGGACTGACGCTGCTGGTTCCGTTCATTGACAGGGTGCGCGCGCGTGTCGACACCCGTGAGCGCGTTGTCTCGTTCCCGCCCCAGGCCGTCATCACCCAGGACAACCTGACGGTTGCGATCGACATCGTAGTGACGTTCCAGATCAACGACCCGGCGAAGGCGATCTACGGCGTGGACAATTACCTCGTCGGTGTGGAGCAGATCTCCGTTGCCACGCTTCGCGACGTCGTCGGTGGCATGACCCTGGAGGAGACGCTGACCTCGCGCGAGACCATCAACCGCCGGCTGCGCGGTGAACTGGACGCGGCTACCGCCAAGTGGGGCCTGCGCATTAGCCGAGTGGAGCTCAAGGCCATTGACCCGCCGCCGTCGATCCAGCAGTCGATGGAAATGCAGATGAAGGCGGACCGGGAAAAGCGCGCCATGATTCTCACCGCCGAAGGTAAGCGCGAGTCCGACATCAAGACCGCCGAGGGTGAAAAGCAGGCACGCATCCTGTCGGCTGAGGGCGAAAAGCACGCTGCCATCCTCAACGCCGAAGCCGAGCGCCAGGCGATGATCCTGCGCGCCGAGGGCGAGCGCGCCGCGAAGTTCCTCGAGGCCCAGGGCGAGGCCCGGGCTATCCAGAAGGTCAACGCCGCCATCAAGTCCTCCGGCGTCACCCCGGAGCTCCTCGCGTACCAGTACCTGGACAAGCTGCCGAAGATCGCTGACAACGAGGCCGCCACCATGTGGATGATCCCCTCGACCTTCGGCGATTCCCTGGAGCAGTTTGCTAAGGCGTTCGCGAACAAGGATGACGACGGCGTCTTCCGCTACGAGGCGGCCGGCGTGGACCAGGAGACCCGGGACATGGCCTCCCAGGAGGACACCGACGAGTGGTTCGACACCTCCACCGACCCCGAGCTGGCCAAAGCTCTCGCCGAGGCACGTGCGGTGGCGAACAAGCACGTTGACGACCCGGATCCGACGCAATCAGGCGAGAACGCCACGACGCGTCCCGAGATCGAAGCGGCGCGTCCGCAGCAGGGCAGCGCTATTGCCCCTAACCTCGCGGAGCGTCAGCCTGAGTAATGAGGTTGAGCACGAGCTTCCACCCGGCAAGCTCGGCGCGCCACCCAGCCGCCTGCAGACGCTGACTCATGGCTTGTTTCGAGATACCGAGTTCGGCCGCCGCTTCATTCTGATTGAGGCCACTGCGCAACAGCGCGGTGGCCTCTCGGCCTTCGTAGGTGCGCTTGTTCAAAACGTGGCCCAGCAACGCGATCGCGGCGGCGATATCCTCAGCCGAGGTGCCGGCACCGGCGCCGTTGACCCGGACGTTGACGGATCCTGGGCGCGACCCCACCGCGCTCGTCGCGGCGAAAAGCGCCGCTCCATCGGGATTGATCCCGATCCCGACCGCCCAGTTGCCGTCAGCGAGCAGCGCCATGATGACGTTGAGGGCTGCCTCGGGGCTGTCCACGTTTGCCCGGATGTCCTCCACGCCCACGGGCTCGAACTCGCCGACACCGGGCAGTGTTGAAAGCGCACTGGCCGAGCGGGTCACCACATCGGCGCGGCGCTTCTCCCGGCCCCGGTAACGGGCATGCACAGCAATCATGGTTGTCGAGTCTATCTGTCTATGGTGGGGACTTTACTTGCCACCCCCTGGCGGGTGGGGAGGGAGGCGTCGAGAAGCAAGCCTGCGATCCCAATCGCCGCAAGAGTTGCGGTGAGGGCGATCACCGCGGGGTCGGCGCGGCCGGTGAGTGTGTCCCCGAAGAACACCGTGCCGAGGGTCCCAGGCATGGAGCCGGCGAAGGTCGCAATCGCGAATGGAGCCACGCGCACACGCGACAGCGCAGCCGCGTAGTTCATCACTGAGAACGGCACCACCGCGATCATCCGGAGACTCGCCACAGCGAGCCACCCACGCTCTTCGAGTCGGCGGTTGATCATCTCCACCGAAGGGTGCGTCAAGCGCGGCGTAATCCAGTCGCGGAGGAGTCCTCTCACAACGCTAAGGGAGACCACAGCCGCCGCTGTCGTCGCCGTTAGCGCGATGGCGAGTCCTGCTACAGGCCCGAAGAGAATTCCGGACGACAGCGTCATCACGGTCCGCGGGACGGGGAACTGGGTAATGAGGACGTAGAGCATCCAAAACAGAACAGGGAAGATAGGTCCGGTGTTATCCGCCCAATCGCGCAGCACCGCCAGCGGCGGGACGTCCACGATGCGCCAGACAACGAAGAATACGACGGCGACCACGCAGAGCGCGAGTGCGCGCGGGACGGAGATCTTCGGCACCGTAGACAGGCTTTCTTGTGGGGGGGAGCAGCGAAACGAAAGAATCGGGACCCCGCGATGTGTGGGGTCCCGATGTCTTGTGCCCGAGGGGGGACTTGAACCCCCACGTCCGTTAATAGGACACTAGCACCTCAAGCTAGCGCGTCTGCCATTCCGCCACCCGGGCCGGGTAGTGTTTTCAGCCTTTCGGCTGGGCACTCGCATAACTATAGGACGGCCCTGCGAATCAAACAAATCGCCAGGTGAGAGGGTGAAAAACGCTTAACTTCAACGGTGTACCTTTTCGTGTGCAATTCCGAATTCGACCCCGGGCGGGATCGGTTTTGGGTACAAATGGGTACATGACTAACTACGACTACTCCGCAGATGTGTTCCCCGGCCACGACCCGTTCGCCGTGATGAAGCAGGTGCCGGCCTTCACTCTGACGTCCACAGATGTCACCGACGGCGCCGAGCTTTCTGCCGAGCAGGTGGGTGAGAACGCCACGTCGCCGCAGCTGGCGTGGTCCGGCGTGCCCGACGGCACGAAGTCGTTCGCCGTCACATGCTTCGACCCGGACGCCCCGACAGGCGCGGGCTTCTGGCACTGGGCAGCCTTTAACATCCCCGCAGGCACCACCGAGCTGCCCGCGGGTGCAGGGGCGGATGAGGATCTCGGTGTGGGTGCTGTCACCCTCGCAGGGGACTCCGGTCAGCGTGCCTTCTACGGCGCCAACCCGCCGGCAGGCCACGCGCCGCACCGCTACCTGTTCGCGGTGCACGCGCTCGATGTCGACACTCTCGATGTGCCTGAGGACGCCACCCCGACGGTGCTCGCGTTCAACCTGTACTTCCACACACTCGGGCGCGGCGTCGTCTGGGGTTGGTACGAGAACAAGTAATGGTTCCGGTCCAACTACGCGTAGGCGGGGCCTTTCTGGCTCTCGCCCTTGTCCTCGTCATTTACGCGGCGGTCTCGTTCTTCCGCGGGGAATCCGTCTTCGAGATCACACCGCAGGTGGTGACGATCTTCGCAGCTGCCGCGATCTTCGGCGCTAACGCCACGTTCGTCCGCGGCCAGGCGCGCTCCGTTGCCCAGGTAGCCGTCCTCGCGGTTGCGGTGGCGCTCGTCGTCATCGGGATCCTTCTGCCGTCAACGGCGATCGCACTCACGCAGACCTACTGGCTGATCCTCTGGGCTGTGGTGGCGACGATCTGTGCGCTTATTTTGCGTCGGAGCGCCATGTAAGGCCGCTGCCGACTGCTTCGCTAATCGACGCCAACCCGTGCGCGCGCACCTGCGCCGCCAGGCCACGGTGCACGCCCCTGATCCAACCGAGCCCGCCGTAGATCATCGGAGTGTAGCCCTGCAACAGGCTTGCTCCAGCGGTGATGCGCTCCCAGGCCTGCTCAGGGGTGGTAATCCCGCCGACACTGACGAGGATGAGTTCGTCGCCGACACGGTCGTTCAGGCGCTTGAGTACCTCGAGGGACCGCTCGGCCAGCGGCGCTCCGGAGATGCCGCCCGCTCCCATCGCCTCAACCTCGTCGGCAGGTGTGGTCAGGCCCTCGCGCGAGATGGTCGTGTTCGTGGCCACGATCCCCGCGAGACCGAGCTCGACGGCGAGGTCCGCGACAGCGTCGATGTCCTCGTCGCTGAGATCAGGCGCGATCTTGACCAGCACGGGGGTCGAGGTGCTCTCCTTGACGGCGCTCAAGATGGGGCGCAGTTCCTCCACCGCCTGCAGGTCGCGAAGGCCCGGCGTGTTGGGGGAAGAGACGTTGACGACGACAAAGTCGGCCAGGGGGCCGAGCACTGTTGCGCCTGAACGGTAGTCCGCGACGGCGTCCTCGGCGGTCTTGTTCTTGCCGATGTTGATCCCAACGATGTTGCGCGACCGGCGGTTGCGCAGGTTCATCGCCACGGCGAGGGCACCGTCGTTGTTGAAGCCCATTCGGTTGAGAATTGCCTTGTCCGCAGGAAGGCGAAACAGGCGGGGAGCGGGGTTGCCGGGCTGCGGCTTCGGGGTGACCGTACCAAGCTCGGCATAGCCGAACCCGACTGCGCGCCAGGCGTCAGCCGCGGTGGCGTTCTTGTCGAATCCAGCTGCCAGTCCCAGCGGTCCGGGGAAGGTGACTCCGAACAGTTCCTGCTCGAGAACGGGGTCGTTGACGGCGACGACCTTCTCCATCACACGTGCGACGGGGCGAGCGCTATTCAGCGTGCGCAGACCGGTCGAGATGATGTCGTGGATGCGTTCCGGCGGAAGCAGGAACATGACTTTCAGTGCAGCGTCGTAGAGGCGCATGAGAGGCCTTTCGTGTGTTAGGGGGTGACGACTTGGAGTCCGCCGCCGGTGGCGGAGGCGAGAACGAGGGTGCCGTCGGGAAGCGAGACCATGTGACGGGCGTCGGGGACCGTCTCGACGGTGGTGCGCACGATGGGGACACCGGTGGCCAGGGTGTAACCCTCGGCCGTGTTGGTCGCCGTGGACGCGATCCACGCGAGGGCGCGCGCATCATCCCACGTGACCGCCCACGGGCTTTCTGCCACCGGGGCTGTCATCTGCAAGCGGATGATGTCGTCGGTGTTGTAGACCAACAACTGTGAACCGGTGGTGTCGGCTGCGAGGACGAGGCCGTGGGGGCCGCCGGCAACGTCGCCGACACCGAGGCCCGCACGCAGCGTGCCGCCCTGGCGGCCGTTGTCGATGTCCATGTCCTGAACCGTGGTGACCTCGTGGTTGACGCGGACTACGGCGTCGTGCTTGTCTGCGCCGCGCGGCGCCGCAACGAGCTGGTCGGTGCCCTTCGCGGCCTCAAACGTCGAGACCTCGCCGTCAGCGCCAAACACAGTAATCGTGGTGGAATCGTGCGACGCTGCCACCACATCACCGTCCGAGGTGCGCACCGCCGAGCTCACCGGATCCTCAGCGGTCACGGTGTCGACGCCGTCGGCGGAGAACACGCGAATCTCGGTTCCGCACGCGATAGCGAACGTGCCGACGTTGGCGGCGACATCGCCGCAGGCGTCGGAAAGCTCGTAGCGTTGCGCGGTGCCGGCGGTGACGGCCTCGAGGGTCCCCACGCGCAGTTCGTTGCCGGTACGCACGGAGATCAGCTCGCCCGTGGCGTCTAAGTCGGAGACCGCCTCAAAGTCGTAGACGGTGCCGGCGGGAGATGACGTCGCCGGGGAAGCGGCGGGTGTGGCATTGCCCATAGCGACACCGCCCCCGGCTTGCTCTTCATTCTGCGGCGGGGTCTGGCAGGCACCGAGGCCCAACGCCAGGCCTGTGACCAGCACGACACAACTCGATCCGACACCTAGTTTCACAAGTTGAAAGCTTAGCAACGTCGCGGAGTAGGGTTTCAACCCATGAGTACTGCGGATTCAATGAGCTGGATTCAGGTCGTCGTCTTGTCGATCGTCCAGGGTCTGACGGAGTTCCTTCCGGTGTCCTCGTCAGGCCACCTGCGCATCGTCTCTGAGCTGCTTTGGGGCGAGGATGCGGGCGCGAGCTTTACCGCCGTGATCCAGCTCGGCACCGAACTGGCGGTGCTGGTCTTCTTTGCCAAGGACATTTGGCGTTTCCTCAGCGGCTGGTTCGTCGGCTTGCTCAACAAGGACAAGCGCGGCTTCGATTACCGGATGGGGTGGATGGTCATCGTCGGAACCATCCCCGTTGCAGTGCTGGGGCTCGTCCTCAAGGACCTGATCCGGGAGAACTTCCGCAACCTCTGGATCACCGCGGCCGTCCTGATCATCTTCTCCTTCGTATTCATCCTCGCCGAGCGCAAGGGAACGAAGCAGCGCAGCTTCGACGAGCTGACTATGAAGGACGCGATCATCATGGGTCTGTGGCAGTGCTTGGCCCTCATTCCGGGGGTGTCGCGTTCGGGTGGCACGATCTCGGGTGGTTTGTTCCTCAACCTCGACCGGGAGGTGGCTACGCGATTCAGCTTCCTGCTCGCCATCCCCGCCGTGCTCGCGTCTGGCCTTTTCTCGCTTCCCGACGCCTTCAACCCCCAAGCCGGCCAGGCCGCCACCGGCGCGCAGTTGCTTGTAGGCAGCGCAATCGCGTTCGTCTTGGGCTACGTCTCGATCGCATGGTTGCTGAAGTTCGTCGCGCACCACTCTTTCGCGTGGTTCGCCGCCTACCGCATTCCGCTCGGTCTGATCGTCATGGCGTTGCTGGCCGCCGGCGTCATCGCCCCGGCATAGCAGTAGGGTAGGCACCATGCGCTCTTGGCCTTATCCCGCCGTAGCCTCCGTTGCCGGAGACGCGGTCGAACTCCGCCTGTACGACACCGCCGACCAGGTAGTCAAGCCTGTCGATGTATCCGGCGCCGAAGTCGGGATGTACGTCTGCGGCATCACGCCGTACGACTCGACACACCTGGGGCACGCGGCGACGTACCTCACATTCGACCTCGTGTACCGCCAGCTGCTGGCAAACGGCCACCGCGTCCACTACGTCCAAAACATCACGGACGTCGATGACCCGCTCTTCGAGCGTGCGGCGCGCGACGGCGTGGACTGGCGCGATCTCGGCCGCGAGCAGATCGACCTGTTCCGCAGCGACATGGAGACGTTGGCCGTGATCCCGCCTCGTGACTACATCGGTGCGATCGAATCGGTCACTGAGGTCGTCGCGATGGTTTCCAGGCTCCTCGAGGTTGGTGCGGCCTACCGCCTGGACTCCGGGGACATTTACGCCTCCATCGAGGCCACCCGCCAGTTCGGCTACGAGTCGAACCTCGACCGCGCCACGATGGAGGAGTTTTTCGCCGAGCGAGGCGGCGATCCCGAGCGAGAGGGCAAGCGCGACCCCCTCGACGCGCTTGTGTGGCGCGGCCCGCGCGAAGGCGAGCCCTCGTGGGATTCTGAGCTCGGCCCGGGCCGGCCCGGGTGGCACGTGGAGTGCTCGGCGATTGCCACGAACCGCCTCGGCCGCACCTTCGCGATCCAGGGCGGTGGCTCGGACCTCGCGTTTCCGCACCACGAGTTCTCCGCGGCCCACGCCGAGGCGGCGTATGGCACCGAGCGTATGGCCGGGCACTACGTCCACGCCGGGATGATCGCGCTCGACGGGACAAAGATGTCCAAGTCCCTCGGCAACTTGGTGTTCGTGCACAAGCTCACGGCCGCGGGCCACGACCCGAGCGCGATCCGCGTCTCCGTTTTCGCCAGCCACTACCGCCAGGATCGCGATTTCTCGCAGTCGCTTCTCGACGCCTCCGAGACCCGCCTCGCCCGCTGGCGCGAGGCCGTCACCGGTGAGGCGTCCCGCGCGTCGGCCCTGGGTATCGTGGCGGAGCTGCGTGCCGCCCTCGCGGACGATCTGGACACCCCTCGCGCCCTCGACATCCTCGACACAGTGAGCGGAGACCACGACGGTGTCGTCGCCGCGGCGGCCGATGGGCTGCTCGGTGTGCGGCTTGCCCCGATTTCGCGCACAATGTCTGCATGACCATCCGCGAGCAGTTCCAAGACGACGTCGACGAGTTCATCGCCGACCTCACCACGTTTGCCTCCGGTTCCTATCTGCGTGACGAGGACAAGGAGCTGTGGGACGAGCCCTTCGACCCCGCCGTTCTACCCGAGCTCAAACAGCTCATCGAGGGCTTCCTCGACGCGCTTGAGTTGCTTGGCGCGGACCCCGACGCCGAAAGCCTGACCAAGGTCGTTGCGCCGTTCTACGCCAGCCTGAATGATTTCAACCGGAAGAATGCCGACGCTGTGCTCGAACCGGAGGAAAAGTCTGACCTCGAGGGTTTGGTGTTCCGCGCCGCTGCCGCCACCGGTGCGGACGATGAGGCGCTGGCTGCTCTTCCCGAGCTGGATTAGCATGCCCGCAGCAATTTTCTGGGACATGGACGGAACCCTGGTTGATACCGAGCGTCTCTGGGGTGTCGCCACCTACGAGCTCGCCGAGCGCCTCGGCAAACCGCTCACTCCCGAACTACGCGAACGAACCGTCGGCGGCAGCTTCGTCAACACCCTGCGCATTTGCGCCGACAACGCCGGCGTCGACCTGGTCAACGGCGACTACGAGCACTACCGCTCGTGGATGTATTCGCGCATGGGCGAGCTGTTCGCGCACGACCTGGAGCCGAACCCCGGTGTGATTGGCCTTCTGTCATCCCTGCATGCCGCCGGGATGCCAATGCTGGTGACCACCAACACCGAGCGCGAGCTCGCCGACGTGTGCATCAATGCCGTAGGGCGCGAGTTCTTCACCGATTCGATTACGGGAGATGAGGTGGCCTCCCCGAAGCCTGCGCCGGATATGTACATCGAGGCCGCGCGTCGCGTTGGTGAATCGCCGTCGGACTGCCTCGTGTTTGAGGACTCATGGGCGGGGATGAGTGCGGCGGCCGCCGCCGGGTGCCGCGTCATCGGTCTGGCCGAGGAGGTGCCCGAGGGCGTGCACTCGTTTGACCCGCAGGGGTTCGTCGGCGCCGGCCTGCCGGAGGTTTCGCAATGGTTCACCACAGCCATGCGATAAAGTGATTCACCGTGAAAAACTTCGATGACCTTTTTGCCGAATTGACCCGCAAAGCCGACGAGCGGCTCGAGGGTTCAGCCACTGTCGAGGCACTGGACAAGGGCGTGCATTTCATTGGCAAGAAGGTCAACGAAGAAGCCGGCGAGGTGTGGATTGCCGCCGAGTACCAATCCGATCAGGAGCTTGCGGAGGAGATGAGCCAGCTCATCTACTGGACCCAGGTAATGATGGTCAAGCGCGGCCTGACCCCGGACGACATTTACAAGTACCTCTAGGAGGGCGTTTCCATGATCAGGATTGCAGTACCGAACAAGGGCTCTCTGTCCGAGAAGGCCGTCCAGGTTCTTGCCGAGGCAGGCTACAAGCACCGCGGGTTCACCAAGGCCCTCAACGTCGCCGATGTGGCCAACGGTGTGGAGTTTTTCTTCCTGCGCCCGAAGGACATCGCGATCTATGTCGCGCAGGGCCACCTCGACCTCGGCATCACGGGACGCGACCTCGCGCTCGATTCGCGCGCGGCGGTCGAAGAGGTGCTCCCGCTCGGCTTCGGCCGCTCCACGTTCCGCTTCGCCGCTCCGGCGGGGGAGACCTGGACGGTCGAGGACTTGGAGGGCAAGCGCATCGCTACCTCGTATACGGGTCTCGTGGAGGACTACCTCGCTGAGCGCGGGATCACCCCCTCCGAGGTTATCCGCCTCGACGGGGCCGTTGAGATCTCCATTAAGCTGGGTGTCGCCGACGTCATCGCCGATGTTGTCTCTACGGGAGCGACGCTGCGCCAGCAGGGCCTCGCGCCGTTCGGTGAGCCGATTACGACGAGCGAGGCTGTCGTCGTCAAGCGAACTGGCCAAGAATTGACCGCTCGCCACGAAGTTGTGCTCAAGCGCATTCAGGGCATCCTCAACGCGCAGACCTACCTGATGATCGACTACAACGTCGCCCGCGAGAACCTCGACGCAGCGAGCGCGATCACGCCCGGAATCACCGGCCCCACCGTCTCTCCGTTGTCGCGTGAGGGCTGGGTGGCTGTGCGTGCGATGGTCCCGCGCGCAATGGCAAACAAGGTCATGGACGAGCTCGCCGCCGTCGGCGCGGAAGGTATTTTGGCCACCGAATTGCGCATCGCTCGGCTCTAATCCGGCCGACTGGGCCATGTGTATGATGGCGTGCATGAATACGCGTACTGAAAAAGACCTGCTCGGTTCGATGGACGTCCCCGCGGATGTGTACTACGGCGTACACACCGTTCGGGCGTTGAACAACTTCCCGATCTCCGGCTCTGCGATTAACGATTTGCCGGAGTTTATTCGTGGAATGGTGCAGGTAAAGAAGGCCGCCGCTATGGCGAACCGCCGTCTGCACGTGCTTCCCAAGAGCAAGGCGCAGGCAATTGTCTGGGCTTGCGACCAGATTCTGGTGGAGGAGCGCTGCCTCGACCAGTTCCCCATCGACGTGTTTCAAGGCGGGGCCGGTACGTCCGTCAATATGAACACCAACGAGGTCGTAGCCAACCTCGCCCTGGAGCACATGGGCGAGGATAAAGGGGCCTACGACGTTATCCACCCCAACGACGACGTCAATATGTCGCAGTCCACGAATGACGCTTACCCGACGGGTTTCCGGCTCGGCGTGTACTACGCTGTTGAGTCGCTCCTCCACGAGCTCGATGAGCTTCAGCAGTCGTTCCGCGCCAAGGGTGACGAGTTCCAGGACATCCTCAAGATGGGGCGCACGCAGCTGCAGGACGCCGTCCCGATGACCCTGGGCCAGGAGTTCACCGCATTCGGCGCGAACCTGCTTGAGGAGCAGCGCACGATTAAGACCGCCGCCGACGCGTTGCTCGAGGTCAACCTCGGAGCAACCGCAATTGGTACGGGCATCAACACGCCGGCGGGCTATCGTGACCAGGTTGTCTCCGCGCTGCGTGAGGTCACCGGCCTTGATATCCAGGCGTCCCCGGATCTCATCGAGGCGACTTCTGACACGGGTGGATACGTCATGATGCACTCCGCCCTCAAGCGTGCCGCGATGAAGCTGTCGAAGATCTGCAACGATCTGCGTCTTTTGTCTTCCGGTCCGCGCGCGGGCCTCAACGAGATCAACCTTCCGAGACTCCAGGCAGGGTCCTCGATCATGCCTGCAAAGGTCAACCCCGTCATCCCCGAGGTTGTCAACCAGGTGTGTTTCAAGGTGATGGGCAACGACGTCACGGTATCTATGGCCTCCGAGGCAGGACAGCTGCAGCTCAACGTGATGGAGCCGGTCATCGCCGAGTCCCTGTTCAGCTCGATTCGTTTGCTCCGTAACGCGGCGCAGACGCTGCGCGAGAAGTGCGTCACGGGCATCACCGCCAACCGCGAGGTGTGCGAGGGCTACGTCGCTAACTCCATCGGCCTCGTCACCTACCTCACCCCGTACATCGGGCACCACAACGGCGACTTCATCGGCAAGGAGGCCGCAGAGACCGGGCGCAGCGTGAGCGAGCTCGTGCTCGAGCACGGCCTGATGAGCGAAGAGGACCTCAACCATGCCTTTAGCAAGGAAAACCTCATGCACCCCGAGTTCCGCGGCAAGCTCTACCTCGACGAGGAATAGCCCCGACTAAACCCGTCGTTGACCGCGCGTTCCTCCTCCGGGAACGCGCCGTGCGGGGCACTTTAGGTCATCTTCGCCAAAGGCTGATGTGTGGATATAGTCTTTATCCATGGCTACCGACGTAGAGATTGCCCAGGC
Source organism: Corynebacterium sp. LK2510 (assembly GCF_040946405.1). Classification (NCBI taxonomy): domain Bacteria; kingdom Bacillati; phylum Actinomycetota; class Actinomycetes; order Mycobacteriales; family Corynebacteriaceae; genus Corynebacterium; species Corynebacterium sp. LK2510. The sequence goes on from NZ_JAYWLR010000001.1 coordinate 308,910, forward strand.
ACATACCCTCGAACCCGTAACGGATATCGCGCAACGCGCAGGCATTGCCGATGACGCTTTGATCCCGTACGGCAAGTACATGGCGAAGGTAGACATCACCTCCGCGCCGTCCGCTGCACCCGGGAAACTGATCCTTGTCACCGGCGTGTCCCCGACACCGGCGGGGGAGGGCAAGTCAACGGTCTTGATCGGGCTGACCGACGCCATGGCGAAGCTCGGCAAGAAGGCGATGGTCGCCCTCCGCGAGCCCTCGCTCGGCCCCGTGATGGGGATCAAAGGCGGTGCAGCCGGGGGCGGCTACTCCCAGGTCGTGCCCATGGAGAACATCAACCTGCACTTCACGGGCGATTTCCACGCCATTACCGCCGCCAACAACACGCTCGCCGCCCTGATCGACAACCACATCCACCAGGGCAACGAGCTCGGTATCGACCCGCGCCGAGTGACCTGGCAGCGCTGCCTCGACGTCAACGACCGGTCCCTGCGCAACGTGGTAACCGGGCTCGGCGGGCCGGGCAGTGGCGTCCCGGCAGAGGCCGGCTTCACCATCACCGCGGCCTCCGAGATCATGGCGATCTTGGGCCTGGCCACGGATCTGGAGGACCTGAAGCAGCGTCTCGCGGCCATCACCATTGGCCTGAGCTACGACAAGCAGCCGATCACCGCCGGTCAGCTCGACGCCGAGGGCGCAATGGCCGCCCTGCTCAAGGACGCAATCAACCCGAACCTGGTGCAGACGCTGGGCGGTACGCCGGCGCTGATCCACGGCGGGCCCTTCGCCAACATCGCCCACGGCTGCAACACCCTCATCGCCACCCGCACCGCGATGAGCTTCGCCGACGTCGTGCTCACCGAGGCCGGGTTCGGATCGGACCTGGGTGCGGAGAAGTTCTTCGACATCAAGGCCCGCTACGGCGGCCTCGACGTCGCAGGAGCGGTCATCGTAGCCACCATTCGTTCCATTAAGTACAACGCGGGCGTGGCCAAGGACGCTCTCACTGAGGAAAACGTCGACGCGGTGCGCGAGGGCATTGTGAACTTGGAGCGCCACGTGGAGAACGTAGCCAAGTTCGGTGTCACCCCGGTTGTGGCGATCAACCTGTTCACCTCTGACACGGACGCCGAGCGGAAGTTCGTGCGCGACTGGGCAAATGAGCGCGGCATCCAACTCGCCGAGGCCGAAGTGTGGGCCAAGGGCGGCGACGGTGCAATGGATCTGGCGCGCGTTGTTCTTGACAATCTGTCCGAGGGGACCTCCCGTCAGCTCTACGACCCGGCGGACGGCGTGGAGAATGCGATCGAGACGATTGCGCGCGAGATCTACCGGGCAGACAACGTCCAGTACTCGCCGGCGGCGCTGCGCGATCTCGCTTCTTTGAAGGCCAACGGGTTCGACACCCTTCCGGTGTGCGTGTCCAAGACGCAGTACTCGTTTAGCGACGACCCCTCGCAGCTCGGCGCGCCGACCGGGCACACCCTGCATGTGCGCAACCTGCTCCCGCGCACCGGTGCCGGGTTCGTCGTCGCCTTGACCGGTGACGTGATGACAATGCCGGGTCTGCCGAAGAAGCCGGCGGCCAACAACATCGACGTCGATGCGGACGGCGTAATCTCGGGCCTGTTCTAATTGGCTTCGTCCGCCACCGACCCGGGCCATCCCGGGTACGGCGGCGGTGTTCCGCCGAAGGCGGGGCAGAGCTCTTGGAAGGAGCACCACCCGCAGAGCTTGGATTTCTGCGGGCGGAACGCTCCGGCCTTGCCGTCGGATTCGATCTTGTTCCACAAGTCTCCAAGGTCGCGCTCGAAGTACTCCAGCTCCTCACGCGAGGGAGCGAGGAACATCGAGTCGATGACCTTGAGGTACATCAGCCTGAGCTGGTCAGGGATTTGGCCGAACAATCGCCAGTACACCAGGGCGTAGAAACGCATCTGGAACTGGGCGTCCGCGGAATAGCGGGGTAGTGGCTTTTTGCCGGTCTTGTAGTCGACGACCCGGACCTCTCCGGTCGGAGCGACGTCCACCCGATCGATGAATCCGCGCACGGGGACGCCGTTGGGGAGTACTGCGTTGACGTACATTTCCTGCTCGGTCGAGTCGAATCCGGAAGGGTTCTCCATCTCGAAGTAACCGCGGATGAGCGTGCGGGCGTCGACAAAGAGTTGGTGGAGATCCTCGATCGGTGCGGCGCACGAAGGGTCGCGCTCGAGCATCGCTTCCCAGGCCGGCTTGATCCGCTTGACCGCGGCCGGGTAGGACCGCTCCTCGCGTGGCCAACCGTGCATTTCCTCAAGCACCGCGTGAACGAGCGTTCCCTTCACCTGCGCCTCGGTTTTATCCTCCGGCAGCCGGTCAATCGCGCGGAGGCGATAAAGCAGCGGGCACTGTTTGTAGTCGGAGGCTCGGGAGGGGGACAGTGCAAGTGCGCGTCGCTTCGGGGATGTCATAGTGCCCAACATCATAGAGTGGAGGCATGACAATCACGGATTTCACTGACTTCCTCGCTTCCAGCCCGAGCGCGTTTCATGCTGCGGCAGGCGTCGCCACGCGGCTCCAGGAGGCTGGCTTCGCGCTTGACGGCGGTGTCGAGCCTGGAGGACACGTGATCGTGGACGGCGGCGCGGTCATCGCGTGGTGGATCCCGGAGAATCCCCGCCCGCGGTTGCGCATCATCGGCTCCCACACCGATTCGCCGGGGCTGATGGTCAAGCCGGACCCCGACGTCATCCGCGAGGGTTTCCGCCAGGTGGCGGTGGAAGTCTACGGCGGTCCGATCCTGCAGACCTGGTTCGACCGCGACCTCTCCTTCGCCGGGCGCGTGGTGCTTGACGACACAACCGAGGTCATCGTCGACACCGGAGCCATCGCCCGTGTCCCCAGCCTCGCGATCCACCTCTACCGCGGTGATGCCCCCGCCGTGGAGCGCCAGGTGCACACGCAGCCGATCCTGGGCGTGGACCGGCCGTTCATGGACATTGTCGCCCAGTCCGCCGGTGTCGAGGCCGAGCGCATTCTCGCCCACGAACTCATTTCCGCGGACACCCAGCCAGCCGAGGTACTCGGCGATGTTTTGGCCGCTGGCAGGTTGGATAATTTGTCGAGCGTGTGGGCGTCGTTAAGCGCCCTGCTCGCGGCGAAGGACGCGGCGCGCGACGTGCTTGTGCTGGCCGCGTTCAACCACGAGGAGGTCGGCTCGGCCTCAACCACCGGCGCTGGCGGGCCGCTGCTCGAGTGGGTGCTGCACAAGCTCGCCTCGCTTTTCGACGACCCCTCCGCCGCACTCGCGGACTCCATGCTCATCTCGGCGGACGCGGCGCACTCCGTGCACCCGAACTATCCCGGCAAGCACGACCCGACGCACCGCCCGCTGATGAACCGCGGCCCGGTGCTCAAGGTCAACGCCAACCAGCGCTACGCCTCAGACGCTGTGACCCAGGCGGAGTGGATCCGCGCCTGCCGCGCGGTTGACGTCCCCGTGCAGCCGTTCGTGGGCAACAACGATGTGCCGTGCGGTTCGACCATCGGGCCGATCTCCGCCACGCGCCTCGGTATCCGCACCGTCGATGTGGGGGTGCCGTTGCTGTCGATGCACTCCGCGCGAGAGCTCTGCGGCGTCGAGGACATGGCCTGGTTCACCCGCGCCTTGGAGTCCTTCTACCGCGCCGACTACCGTTAACGCGACCGGCACAACAACCAGGAGGATCCATGTACTCAGGCCCGTTCCAGGCAGGCGACAAGGTGCAGCTCACCGACGCCAAGCGCCGCCACTTCACCATCGAGCTCACCGCCGGCGGGCAGTTCCACTCCCACAAGGGCATCGTCGAGCACGACGAGATCATAGGCGCGGATGAGGGTTCTGTGGTCAAATCCACGCTCGGTGCCGATTACTTGTGCTTCCGCCACCTCTTGGTCGATCACGTCCTGTCCATGCCCCGCGGCGCGGCGGTGATCTATCCGAAAGACGCCGCCCAGATTCTCGTTGAGGGCGACATCTTCATGGGTGCTCGCGTACTGGAGGCCGGTGCCGGATCGGGCGCGCTGTCGATGTCCCTGCTTCGTGCCGTCGGCCCTGAGGGTCACGTCTACTCCTACGAAATCCGCGACGACCACCTTGAGTACGCCCGCAACAACGTACGCGAGTACTTCGGTGGGGAACCGGAGTGGTGGAGCCCGCGCCTCGGAGACTTCGGCGCGGTGACGCAGGAAGACCTGGGCGGTCCGGTCGACCGCCTCATCCTCGACATGGTCGAGCCGTGGCATTTCATCGACACGGTAAAGAACCTGCTCATCCCTGGCGGCGTCTTCATGACGTACGTGGCGACCGTCCCGCAGCTGATGAACATCATGGAGGGAATCCGCGAGGCGAAGTGCTTCACCGAGCCGCGCGCTTGGGAGACGCTGCTTCGCGAGTGGAAAGTCGACGGGTTGGCGACCCGCCCGGAGCACCGCATGAACGCGCACACTGCGTTCCTCGTGTGGACCCGCAGGCTCGCAGACGGGGTCACCCCGCCGCGCCCGCAGCGCAAAGCGCGGCGCTAGACTTGAGGCATGGCTATTGTCGACGACGCATTCGCAGCAGATTCCCTAGCTCTCAGGCGTGAGAACCAGGACTTGACCTCACGCAACAGCAGGCTTGCAGAGCTGCTCAAGGCGAGTCGCGACAAGCTCACCGACCTCTACGCCCAGATCGAGGAGCTGGAGGAGCCGGCTTCGACCTATGGCGTCTACCTCAGCTCTTCCGGCAACGACATCGACGCGGAGGTTTTCACCTCGGGCCGCCGGATGCGGGTCAAGGTATCTCCGCGGGTGTCGCCGGAGGCGCTGATCCCCGGCGCGCTCGTGCGCCTCGGCCAGGGCACGATCATCGTCGAGGTGTGCGGCTTCGAGGACATCGGAGTGCTCGCGACGGTGGTCGAGCGAATTGGCCCGGACCGCGTCATCTTGATGGATCCGCAGGGTGCGGAGTTCGTCGTTAAGCTTGCGGAGCCGCTGCGCGACACTGTTCGCGCGGGTGACACCGTCTTGTGCGACACGCGTATCGGTTTCGCCTTCGAGAAGGTGGCGAAGACGGAGGTCACGCAGCTTTCGCTGGAGGAGATCCCCGATGTCACCTACGCGGACATCGGTGGCCTGAACAACCAGATCGAGACGATTCAGGATTCGGTTGAGCTGCCGTTCGCCCACCCCGAGCTGTACAAGGAGTACAACCTGACCCCGCCGAAGGGTGTTTTGCTCTATGGCCCTCCCGGCTGCGGTAAGACGCTCATTGCCAAGGCTGTGGCGAACTCGCTGTCCTCGCGCATCGGCGACGGTGGCACCGCGCACTTCATCAACGTCAAGGGCCCTGAGCTGCTGAACAAGTTTGTCGGCGAGACAGAGCGGCGCATCCGCCTGATCTTCGAGCGGGCCCGCGAGCTCGCGGCCGACGGACATCCCGTGATCGTCTTCTTCGACGAGATGGAGTCTATTTTCCGCACCCGCGGTTCGGGTGTGTCCTCGGATATGGAGACGACCGTCGTTCCGCAGCTGCTCACCGAGATCGACGGTGTCGAGGACATCGCCAACGTCATCGTGATCGGTGCGACCAACCGCGAGGAGCTCATCGACCCGGCCATCTTGCGCCCGGGGCGCCTCGACATCAAGATCCGCGTGTCGCGTCCGACGCGCGAGGAGGCGCGCGACATTTTCGCCCGCCACTTGACTGACTCCGTCCCGCACGCAGAGGACACGGATTCGCTTATCGACGCCGCCACGGCAGCACTGTTCGAGCCCCGCGCGTTCATTCGCCTCACGTTTGCCGACGGCACCGAGGAGACGCTGAACTACTCCGACTTCGTCTCCGGCGCGATGATTGCCAACATCGTGGACAGGGCGAAGAAGCTGGCGATCAAGGATCACCTCTCGGGGGCGTCGGTACTCGGTGTGAGCCCGGACCATCTGCGCGCGGCGGTGCGTGCCGAGCAGGATGAGAGCGAGGACATGCCGAACACGGCGAACCCCGATGAATGGGCCCGGATTACGGGCCACCACGGTCGGCGCGTCATGGCGGTCGAGGTGGTCGGATAGTCCGCAATGCGGACTGTATGACCGAGCTTGGATAGCTGCTGAGAATCTGTGTGAAGAGTCCGCATTGCGGACTCTTTTCCGTTTTCGTGCGTTCTTCGAATTCGCACGTCAGACTGCATTTTAAGGCCGTGTCTGACCCCTTTGCTAACGTTCGCGATAGAACGCCCATTCGAGACGTGATCAGGGGGATCAATGTCCATCGCCACCGAATTGACCAACACTTCACCGCAGCACCTCGTCAGCCTCATCGAGTCCGGATTCGGCCTCATCACCCGCAACAAAGCAAAGATTCTCTACGCCATCGCGCTTGTCGACGCACTCCGGATCGCCTCCCAGCTCGGCGCACGCTCCACCGCGGGCTGGCTCATCCGCAACTTGTCGGTCTCGCACTCCACCGCGCACGAGTACGTCAAGGCCGGCCGGGCAATGCTCGAGTTCTCGGTGATGGCCGACGCCTTCTTGGAGGGGAGGATCAACTACTCAAAGGTGCGCCTCATGCTGCCGTACCTCACCGAGCACAACGAGGCCGATATCGTCGCTCTCGCCGAAGAGATGCGCTACCACGAGCTTGAACTGGCTCTCCTGCAGTTCCGCGACAACCCCGGGCCGAGGAAGCGCCAGTCCTACGTCCGGATGAAGGCTCGCAATGACGGCCGCATCGGGCTGTGGGCCGACTTCAACGCGGAGGAAGGGGCAAAGCTCATGGCCGCAATGAGGGTCGGGGAGCTGGCCTGGCGCGACATCGACCTTGACAACCTGTCTGGAGAAGACGGGTTAGTCGATCCAGCGGCCGTGGACCGTGAACTGGACTGCCACGCGGCGAGCAGCGTTTCCAGGTTCGGACTGCCCCTGCGTGAGGCACTACTGAGTTCATTCATGGGGCTGGTCAATATCGCTCTGACCCGGCCGTCCAACCCACTGCGAGCACCCGGTGCCCATGTCAACGTGGTCATGACCACCGATGGCCGGGCCTACCTTCCCAACAACCCCGGTGCACCGTCCGAGGCGATCAAGAACTTCCTCAGCAATGCCGAATACAGGGTCAACAGAGTCGACGAAACTGGGCTTGTCATCAACACCGGCCGCCGCTTCCGGTTGGCCAACGACGCTCAGATCAACGCGCTGATGCTCATGTGGCGTGGAGAGTGCGCGATTCCTGGATGCGACCACTCGCGTTTTATGGAGATGCACCACATCCGGGACTGGGCGGACGGCGGTACCACTGACCTCGACAACTTGCTGCCGCTGTGTTCCGCGTGCCATAGCTTGGTCAGCGACGGCTTCATCACGATTCTCGAGGAAGCCGGCGACATCCACTTCCTCTTCCCAGACGGTTCACGCTATGTCAGCCGGGATCGTGGCCTGCCGGTGCGTGACGACAACGCGTTGACGTTGGAAGAGTTCAATGTGGAGACGACTCCGCGCCTACGCGCGTGAGCACGTCGACCGCGCGCGTGAAATCTTCGTCACTGAGATGACCGAAGCTCAGGTGAATTGACTCGCCGCCGTCGATCGTGCCGAACTCGACGCCACGGCTGTCCAGTTCGCCCGCGAACCACTCGCGCCCAACTGAGGTGTTGAATGACACTGCCAGATCGGTACTCAACGGTCCCGGCCCCTCTGACACGGTGGCACCACAGGCGGTCAGGGCGGGGATGAGATCGTCCCCGAGCACCTGCTTGCGCCGTGCCAGGCGCGTGTGAACGGTGCGGGAGTTTCGCCTCGCGTGACCGCCGTTGAGAAGCGCTGCTATCGCGGCCTGGGTAACAGGGGAGACCGGCATCCCCAGTACCTCGCGCGTGGCGCGGATGAGCGGCGCGTTTATCGGATCCGCGATGACGTAGCCGGCGGAAAGTCGTGTGCTCAGCAAGGTCGAGAAAGTTCCCAATGCAAGGACGGGAGCACCGGGGGCCATCGCCGCCAGTGGTGGATGAGGGGAGTGGCGGTAGCGCAGCTCGGCGAAATAGTCGTCTTCCACGACGACGGTGCCCGTCTCGCGCGCCCACTCCGCGAGGGCGGTACGCCTCGCCGCGGGCATCGCACCCCCGAGCGGGTAGCGGTGCGACGGCGTCACCAGAACCGCGTCCAAGTCACCGGGAAGCTTTTCGACGACCACCCCAGAGCGGTCTGTCACACAATCAACACACTGGTGTCCGGCCATGGGGATAATGCGGCGCAGCCCTGGGTGCCCTGGATCTTCGACGCCTACCCGCAGACCGCGGCCGAGGGACATTAGGATCAGGAGGAGCCCCTCACGAGAACCACCCGTCACCAAGACGCTGTCTGGGTTCACCGTCATGCCGCGGGCAAGGCGGAGGTGTTCAGCCACCGCCCAGCGCAGCCCCGGCTGGCCCGCCTTGTCCACGGGTTCTCTGTCTGCGTCGGCCGCCTCACGCCATGCCTTGCGCCACGCCGCTTGCCGGATGGTGCCGGCGTGGCCGGAGGTGGGCTTCAACGACAGCTCCGGTCCCCGCCGCGCACGAACGCCGGCGGGCCGCGGCGGTACGGGAGTCGCTTTCACCGCCGGCAGCTCTGGGTGCACGATTGTTGGAGCGCCCTGCGCGGCGACGAGGATCCCCTCGGCGATGAGCTGGTCGTATGCAGTCACAACACTCCCGCGCGACACCGCGAGCTGGCGCGCCAGCTCACGCGTGGACGGAACGCGGTCGCCCGCGGCAAGCTGTCCGTTCGCGACCAGACCGCGCATGCCGGCCACAATCTGGGCGGGTAGCGGGGTGGGAAGCGAACGGTCAAGGTCAAACACAACTGGTCCAAAGAATCTATTTATTACTGGATCTTCAAATCTACCAGTTGCCGGTGCACGATTGTCCGCATGACTGAATCGAACCTCACTGTGAAATCTGGACTCGCCCAAATGCTCAAGGGTGGAGTCATCATGGACGTTGTCACTCCGGAGCAGGCACGTATCGCCGAGGACGCCGGAGCCGTCGCCGTTATGGCTCTCGAGCGCGTCCCGGCAGATATCCGTGCTCAGGGTGGAGTGGCCCGCATGTCGGACCCGGACCTCATCGAGGGCATCATCGAGGCCGTCGATATCCCGGTCATGGCCAAAGCGCGCATCGGCCACAGCGTAGAAGCACGCATCCTGGAACACCTCGGGGTCGACTACATCGACGAGTCCGAGGTGCTCAGCCCGGCGGACTACTCCAACCACATCGATAAGCGCGACTTCACCGTTCCGTTCGTGTGCGGAGCGACCAATCTTGGCGAGGCACTGCGCCGAATCAATGAGGGCGCCGCGATGATCCGCTCGAAAGGCGAGGCCGGCACCGGCGACGTCTCAGAAGCCACCAAGCACATCCGCACCATCACGGCCGAAATCGCCCAGCTCTCCGCGATGCGGAACGCCAACCGCGACGAACTCTACGTGGCTGCTAAGGAGCTGCAGGCCCCGTACGAGCTAGTCCAATACGTCGCCGAGCACGGCACGCTACCCGTCGTCATGTTCACCGCAGGCGGCGTGGCCACGCCGGCCGACGCGGCCCTGATGATGCAGCTCGGCGCCGACGGCGTCTTCGTCGGCTCCGGCATCTTCAAATCCGGCGACCCGGCTGCCCGCGCCGCCGCGATCGTCAAGGCGACCGCCGCGTGGGACGACATCGACGTCGTCACTGAGGCATCGCGCGGGCTAGGCGAGGCCATGGTGGGCATCAACGTAGCCGACCTGCCCGCGCCTCACCGCCTGGCGGAGCGCGGGTGGTAGCCCCCACCATCGGCGTCGTCGCGCTGCAGGGTGGTGTGCGCGAGCACGCAGACATGCTCACCGACCTCGGCGCGCAGGTGAGGTTGGTGCGGCGCCCGGCAGACGTCGACAAGCTTGACGGCGTGGTCATCCCCGGCGGCGAGTCCTCCACGATCGACCGGTTGCTGCGCACCTTCGGGTGCACGGATGCGCTTAGCGAAGCACTCGCCGGTGGCCTGCCGGTCCTCGGCACCTGCGCCGGGCTGATCATGCTCGCGACCGAGATCGTGGATCCCGCGCCGGGACAGCAGAGTCTCGGAGTGATCGACATGGTCGTGCGCCGCAATGCGTTCGGGCCGCAGATCAATAGCGCCGTGGAGACGATCGAAACCTCCTTCGGCCCCGCCACGGGAGCGTTTATCCGCGCCCCAAAGGTGGAAAGCGTCGGGGAGGGAACCCGGGTCGTCGCCAAGCGAGGCGACGCGATCGTCGGCGTGGAAACCGACACCGCACTCGCTGTGAGCTTCCACCCAGAATTGACGGGTGATCAGACCGTGCATCGGCACTTCCTCGGCAAGATAGGGGAGTAACCTTGGTACCCATGACGCGCTACATGGGTACCGAGACCGAGTACGGAATCATCTGCCCCTCCAACCCAGGCCTGAGCCCGATCGTCACCTCGACCCACGCGGTCGTCGCGTACGCGGCGTTCAACACTCCGGCCCGGTCGCGGTGGGACTACGAAGACGAGCACCCGCTCAAGGACGCGCGAGGGTTCGACCTGAAGCGCTACAACACCGTGCCCGTGGTCGATCCCAACGCGATCGGTGTGGCCAACGTCGTGACCTACAACGGCGCGCGCTTCTACGTCGACCACGCCCACCCCGAGTACTCCAGCCCCGAGGTGTCGAATGCCTTCGACGCAATGATCTACGACGCGGCCGGAGACGTAGTGCTTAACACGGCGGCCGCGAACATCGCCGAGCTGTACGAGCAGGGCGTGAGCGTACTGCAAGAAAAGGCCCCGTGCCCGCCGCTGAAGTTCTACAAGAACAACGTCGACGGCAAGGGCGCGTCCTACGGCTCCCACGAGAACTACCAGTACTCGCGGCACACCGATTTCCCGCAGCTGGCACAGGCCTTGATCCCATTCTTCGTCACCCGCCAGGTCATCATCGGGGCCGGGCGCGTCGGTATCGGGCAGGCGGGCGAGAAGGAAGGCTTCCAGATCTCCCAGCGCGCCGACTACTTCGAGCAGAAGGTCAGCCTGGAGACGACGCTGAACCGGGGCATCGTCAACACCCGCGACGAACCGCACGCCGACGAGCGCGAATTCCGCCGCCTGCACGTCATCGTGGGCGACGCCAACATGAGCCAGTACTCGAACTTCCTCAAACTCGGCATGACCAAGCTCGTCCTCGACGCCATCGAATCCGATATTGACTTCCGCGACCTCGCGCTCGCCGACCCGGTCGCCGAAATCAAGCTCGTCTCGCACGACCCGACCTGCACGCACGAGCTCGAGCTTGCCGACGGCCGCCGCATGCGCGCCACCGCCATCCTCCGCGAGTACCTTTCCCGGGTGCGCCCCAGCGATGACGTCGATAAGCGAGTGTGCGCGCTCTGGGGCGAGCTTCTCGACGACCTCGAGCGCGACCCGCTTTCCACCGCCGACCGTTTGGACTGGGCGGCGAAGTGGGCTTTGATCAGCGGCTTTATTGGGCGCGGGGTCGACATCTCCGACCCCAAGCTCAAGGCCATCGACCTGCAGTACGCCGACATCGACCCGCAGGCGTCGCTGTACCACGCCCTCGTGCGCAAAGGCAGCATGAAGACACTTGTCTCCGCCGACGTCATCGCCAACGCCGCGGCCACACCGCCGCTCGACTCGCGCGCTTGGTTCCGCGGCGAAGTCAGCCGGAAGTTCGGCGAGAACATCCGCGCCTCGAGCTGGCAGTCGGTGGTTTTCGAGACCGCGGCGGGGGTCCACAAGGTACACCTGGACGCCGTCGACGGCTTCACCCACGCCACGCTTGGCGACACCCTCGAAAACAGCAACAGCGTCGAGGACCTTCTCGGGTTCTTGAACACGACAACGGACTAGGATTGACATCATGGCAAACCAGCAACAGATCCACGCAGCACCGGGTGGCGACACCCCCAACGACGACGAGCAAGCCGCCGGCCAGGTCCAGCTCAACACGACCGGCACTGACAGTCTCCTCGACGAAATCGACGCGCTCCTCGACTCCAACACCGAACAGTTCGTGAGCTCGTACGTGCAAAAGGGCGGCGAGTAGAAGCCGATGTCTGGAGTGTTCGCGCGGCGCATCATGGGCGTCGAAACCGAGTTCGGAGTCACGGCTGTTCGCGACGGAAAGGCGGCGCTCACCCCGCAAGAGGTCGCGCGCTACCTGTTTCGGCCCGTCTTCATGCAACACCGCAGCTCCAACATCTTCACCGAAAATGCGTCACGGCTCTACCTCGACGTCGGCGCGCACCCCGAATACGCGACGGCCGAGTGCGACTCGGTCACCCAGCTGCTCAACTACGACAAGGCTGGCGAGGTCGCCTTCGATGAGCTCGCGCGCACCGCGCAGGACACCCTGGCGGCCGAAGGCATCAAAGCGGACGTTTACCTGTTCAAGAACAACGTTGACTCCCTCGGCAATTCCTACGGGGCGCACGAGAACTATCTGATCAGCCGCGAGCTCGTGCTGAAGAACTTCTCGCGTCAGCTGCTGGCCTTTCTCATCACTCGCCAGCTCATCTGTGGCGCAGGTGTGGTCAAGGACGGGCAGTTCTGGATCTCCCAACGTGCCGACCAGGTGTGGGAGGGCGTGTCGTCCGCAACGACGCGTACCCGGCCCATCATCAACACCCGCGACGAACCGCACGGCGACTCGCACCGCTTCCGCCGCATGCACGTCATCGTCGGCGACTCCAACATGTCCGAGCCCACCTTCGCGCTGAAGATCGGCTCGATGCTGCTGGTCATCGAGATGCTCGAGGCGGGCATCGACCTTCCCGACCTCGAGCTGGAGGACCCGATCGCGCACATCCGCGAGATCGCCGGCGATCCGACCGGTTCCACCGTCCTCGCCTTGCGCAACGGGGGCTCCATCACAGCCCTCGACGTCCAGCGTCGGCTTCACGAAGCCGCGCTCCTCTGGCTCGGGCAGCGACCCGACGAGGGCACACCGAACGCCGAGATGCACCGCATCGTCGACCTGTGGGGCCGCGTCCTCGACGCGATCGAGACCCAGGACTTCACCGGGGTCGACACCGAGATCGATTGGGTGATCAAGCGCAAGCTGCTCACACAGTTCAAGGACAAGCTCGGCTGCGGGTGGGACCATCCGAAGCTAGCCCACATCGATTTGGCTTACCACGACATCCACCGCGAACGCGGACTGTTCTTCCACCTACAGCGCAAGTCCATGGCGGCGCGGTGGACGACGGATGAGGACATCGCGCATGCCCGCGACAACGCTCCCCAAACCACCCGTGCCCGGTTGCGCGCCGAGTTCCTCGCCGCCGTACGGAAAGTGGGAATGCCGCACAACGTGGACTGGGTCCAGCTCAAATCCAACCTCCCCGAACCGCGCACCATCGAGCTGCTCGACCCATTTGTGACCCAGGACGAACGCGTCACGGACCTCATCAACGACGTCCTCGCGTACGAAGAAGAGGAGTAGGCGTGGCGGACGGCAACGCGATTGAGCGTCTGACAAACCTCACATTCGCGCTGCTGGGGTCCGAACGCCCGCGCGACTACGAGTGGGTGTACGCGCACGTCTCCGGCTACGCCCCGCGCGCCACCGAGGCGTTCCAGCGCCAACTCAATCGCGACATCCAGACCATCCGCCGCGCCGGCGTGCCCGCGCGCATGGAGAACGGACTCGTCTGGGTGAACAAGGACGCCTACGAGCTCCCGCCAATCGAGTTCACTGATGAGGAAGCAACCGTGCTCGGCCTCGCCGGCGACCTGGGTCGGACAGGCAGCCTCGGGGCGTTCGCCCGTTCTGGATGGGCCAAGCTCGCGGCCTCTGGTGCGACGAGGACCTTCGACGGGCCGACGCTCGATAGCGTGGACAACGACGTTTTGCGCCTCGACGCCGAGACGGTCAAAGACGTCACCGCCTGCGTCCGAGCCAAGTCGTGCATGTCGTTTGATTACCAGCCAGCGCCCACGGCGGCACCTCAGCGCCGGACAATGGCTCCGTGGGGAATCGTGGCGCTGAACAACCGCGCCTACGTGGTCGGCTACGACACCGAGCGTGACGGGGAGAGAGCGTTTCGCGCCATGCGCGTCAACAACGTTCGCCGGACGGCAGGACGCTACGTTGAGCCAGACAGGGCCCTGCAGGACATCGTCGAGGACATCCTGCGCGGGCCGGTCACCGATGCCCGCATCACCCTCGACAGCGGCGTCGGCGGCGCGGAGCTTGCGGCACGCGGGGCGCGCGAGGGCAATGAGATCGTCCTTGCCGGGGTGGAACGCGACTGGCTGGTGCGCACCCTGGCGAGCCTCGCGCCACATGTGCGCCGCATTGAGCCTGAAGAGGTGCGGGTGGACGTCGTCAAGCTTTTGGAGGCACTCGGTGAAAGATAGTCCCGTCAAGCTCGAAGGCCTGGTCCGCTCGCTGAACCTGATCCCGTATCTGCGCCAACACCCCGGTGCGACCCCCATGGAGATCGCGCGCGACCTGGGCTACAGCCACGACGACGTCATGGCCGACCTGACCCGGCTCAGCATGTCGGGCGTCGGCAACGGACCAGGGGAGCTCATCGACCTGGTCGCGTCGTGGACCGGGATCACCGTCATCGATGACCAAGGGTTGAACAAACCGCTGAGGCTCACCCCCACAGAGGCAAACGCCCTGTTACTCACCCTCGAGTCCCTCGAGACCATGCCCGGGCTCATCAACCACGACGCCGTCACATCCGCAGCGGCGAAGCTGCGCCGCGTCGCCCACGGCAGGGGAGTCGAGGATGCGGACCACCCCGCAGGAGACAACGCATCCGTCGCAGCGGTCATCGCGGAGGCGTTAGCAAAACACTTGATGCTCGAAGTGGAGTACTACTCCGCGTCATCGGACACCACCAGCACCCGTACCGTCGCCCCGGTTTCCCTGTTCCACACCGGGGGAGAGACCTACCTGCGGGCTGTAGAAGGCCAGCAGGAGAAATCGTTTCGCCTCGACAGAATCCGCGCCGCCTCGCGCAGTTATGCGGGCACGCACGTGTCCCCGGAGACGTTGTCGCGGAACATCGACGCCGCAGACCCCTTCGGCTTCGCAGACGCGACCAAAGCGACGTTGTTGATCCGCGATACCGCGACGTGGTTGGCCGACTACTGGGAGATCGAGCTCGACGACGTGGCAGGTGCGGACGGCTGGCACGACGCCCGAATGGCGTACGGCAGCCCCGAATGGCTCATACGCTTCTGCCTCAGCCAGGCAGACCGGGTACGCCTTGTGGAACCAGCCGAGCTAGCGCGCGAAGTCGGTCGGAGGGCAGCGGCAGCAGTCGAGGGGTTAAGATAGGTCGATACCGCCGACAACGCGAAAGGAACGCCATGCCTAATCTGGGTTGGACGGAAATCCTCATCATCCTCGTCATCGTCCTTCTGCTCTTCGGTGCAAACAAGCTGCCGGACTTAGCTCGGTCCATGGGCCGCTCCGCGCGCATCTTCAAATCCGAGGTTAAGGAGATGCAAAACGATGACAAGCCTGCGAACGACCCTCGCGCGGAGCTGCCCCGCGGCACCGTGACGCCGGCTCCCGAGACGCAAAGCGCCGCCACGCCGCAAGACGGCTTCTGGGACCGCCCCGAGAATCAGCCGCGGCCGCGCCAGTAAGCCGTGGCACGAAAGCTTCCGCGGAAGGTGAAGAAGAACCCGACCGGGGAGATGTCGCTTGTCGACCATCTCAAAGAGCTACGGCGCCGCCTGATTATCTCGATGGCGGCCATCGCGGTTGGAACCGTCATCGGGTTCATCTGGTACCAGCAGGCGCCGTTTGGCACCGCGCCACTGGGTGAGATCATCCGCCAGCCGTACTGCAACCTCCCAGACCACCTGCGCGCCGACTTCACCCGTGACGGGGAATGCCGCCTTCTGGCCACCAAGCCGTTCGAGATGTTCATGCTCCGGTTGAAGGTGGGTGCCCTCGCCGGGGTGGTTGTGTCCTCGCCTGTGTGGCTCACGCAGATCTGGCGCTTTATCACCCCGGGACTGCACCGCAACGAGAAGCGCTACACCTTCGTGTTCGTCTCTCTCGCGGTGATGCTGTTCGTCGCCGGTTCGGTCCTGGCTTACTTCGTCCTGGACAAGGGTCTGTACTTCCTTATGGGAGGCGGATCAGAGTTCCAGGTTGCTGCCTTGACCGGGCAGGAGTACTACGGGTTCCTGCTGGCACTGATCGTCATTTTCGGTGTTAGTTTCGAGCTGCCACTCGTGATCGTCATGCTCAACCTCGCGGGCATCCTGCGCTACGAGCACGTGCGCAACAAAAGGCGCATCATCATCGTCGCGTTATTCGCCTTCGCGGCGTTCATGACACCCGGCCAGGATCCTTTCTCGATGGTCGCGCTGGCGTTGGCGATGACTCTTCTGGTCGAGCTCGCGTTCCAGTTCTGCCGCATTCGCGACAAGCGCCGTGCGCAAAACCGCCCGGAGTGGCTGGAGCTTGACGACGACGAAGCCTCCGGGCCAGTGTCGTCCTCCGGCTCCATAGCCGCACCCGCTCCCGTCAACCCGCCGGCGAGCACTCTGGTTGAGCGGCCGGTGCGCGACACGCGGCGGGCCGATGACTACTTCAACGACGTACTCTAGGGGGCATGGCTTTACCTGAGCAGCTCCTGGAGGACTTCCGCACGACCCGCCCTTTCCCGCTCGACCCGTTCCAGGTGGACGCCTGTAGAGCCGTTGAGGCAGACAGAGGAGTCCTCGTCTGCGCACCAACGGGGTCGGGAAAGACCATCGTCGGCGAGTTCGCCGTCTACGTTGCGCTGCGCCGCGGCACCAAGTGCTTCTACACCACGCCAATCAAGGCGCTGAGCAACCAGAAGTACCACGACCTGGTCGACGAGCACGGGTCGGAAGCCGTCGGCCTGCTGACAGGCGACGTCAGCATCAACGCCACCGCCGACGTGGTCGTGATGACCACCGAAGTGTTGCGCAACATGATTTACGCGGACTCCCCACAGCTCGAGCGCCTCTCACACGTGGTGATGGACGAGATCCACTATCTCGCCGACCGCGACCGCGGAGCGGTGTGGGAGGAAATCATCCTCAACCTGGACGACTCGGTGTCGCTCATCGGCTTGTCGGCAACGGTGTCGAACTCGGAGGAGTTCGGCGAGTGGCTAGACACTGTGCGCGGCGACACAGCCGTGATCGTTTCCGAAGAACGCCCGATCCCGCTCAGCCAGTTCGTCATGGTCGGCCGGAAGGTCTTCCCGCTGTTCGAACCTGGTACCGGCGGCCGCGTCAACCGCGACCTCGAGCACGCCATCGAGCGCATCGAGTCCGGCCGGGCCGAGGAGGGCCGCCGCGACTTTGAGGAGGGCCGCGGTTTCCGCTCTCGCGCAGAGGGCCGCCGCAGCGGACGCGATCGCCCGGACAAGATCCGACCTGTGGGCAGGCCCGAAGTCGTCTCCGCGCTCCAGGCACGGGACATGCTTCCGGCCATCGTCTTCATTTTCTCCCGCGCAGGCTGCGACGGCGCACTGTTCCAATGCCTGCGCTCGCGCAAGGAGCTGACCACACCCGAGGAGCAGCAGCTCATTGCGGAGATCGCGGATGCCGGCGTAAAGGATATTCCGGAGGAAGATCTCGACATCCTCAACTACCGCCAGCTGCGCACCGCGTGGTCTCGCGGATTCGCCGCTCACCACGCCGGGCTGTTGCCCGCGTTTAAACACATTGTGGAGGAGCTGTTCGTTCGCGGACTCGTTCGGGTTGTCTTCGCCACGGAGACCCTCGCGCTCGGCATCAACATGCCTGCGCGCACCGTCGTGCTCGAGAAGCTGGTCAAGTTCAACGGTGAGGCCCACGTCGACCTGACCCCGGGCCAGTACACCCAGCTCACGGGTCGCGCGGGGCGCCGCGGCATCGACACCATCGGCAATGCCGTGGTCCAGTGGGCTCCGGCGATGGATCCGCGCGAGGTCGCAGGCCTTGCGTCGACACGCACCTACCCGCTCATCTCTTTGTTCCAGCCGGGCTACAACATGGCCATCAACATGCTGAAAATGAACGGCTTCGACGACTCCATCCGGCTCATCGAGCAGTCGTTCGCGCAGTTCCAGACGGACCGCTCCGTCGTCGGTGAGGTCCGCGAAATCGAACGGCACCAGGCGAAGGCGGACAAGCTGCGTGCCCAGCTCGAGCGCGACATTGCGTCTTTCGCGCCGCCTTCCGACGACCCCGCGGCGGACCTCGTCGACTACCTGTGGCTGCGCCGCGACCTTACTGAGGCGGAAAAGGAGATGCGCCGCAACGCCATCGAAGACCGCGCCACTGAGACAGCTGCGATTCTCGGGCGCCTCGAGGTGGGGGAGGTCATCGCCCTGCCCGGCAAGAAGCGCCCCGAACTGGCGGCCGTCGTCCAAGTTGCTGGTAAGCGCAACGACCCGCGCCCGTGGGTGACCACTGAACGCGGGTGGTCAGGGCGCATCGACGCAGCGTCCTTCCGCAACCCTCCGGTCGTGGTGGGACAGATCAAGATTCCCCGCCACATGCAGGACCAGCCGCGCCGCCACACCCGCAAGGTGGTGAGCATGCTTGCCCGCGGTTCCTTCCACGCCCCGAAGCGGCTCAAGGAGCAGGCTCGCACCCGCCCGTCGAAGAAGGTCACTGCCTTGCGTGAAGCACTGCGCAACCACCCAGTGCACGCATGGCCTGCTACGGACCGCGAGATGCTCGCACGGGTGGGAGAGGAGCTGGTGCGCGAGGAGCGCAAGCTCGCCGCGAAGTCCCGCAGGGTGGACTCGTCGACTGCTTCGCTGGGCACCACGTTCGAGCACATCATCGGTTTGCTGACCGAGATGGATTACGTCGAGATTGTTGAAGGCGAGCCACAGGTCACCGACGAGGGCGAGCGCCTCGCGTCCATCCACAGTGTCTCCGACCTACTCGTCGCGCAGTGCCTGAAACGCGGTATCTGGAACGAGCTCGACCCAGCTGAGCTCGCCGGAGTCGCCTCGATGTGCGTCTTCGAGAACCGCAAGGCCACTGGAGGATCTCCGGAGGCGGCCACGGAGCGCATGGCGGAAGCCATGGACGCGACGATGCGCATCTATGGAGAGCTCGTCTCCGACGAACAGCGCCACCGGTTGCCGGTGACCAGGATGCCAGACCCCGGCTTTGCCCTCTCCCTTCACCAATGGACGGCAGGGGCTCCACTCGGATACAGTCTCGCCGCCGCAGCAGAGTCGGGCGCAGAGCTGACCCCCGGCGACTTCGTGCGCTGGTGCCGCCAGGTCATCGACCTGCTCGAGCAAGTTGCCAAGACCGGCTACACCGACGAGATCCGGCGCACTGCGAACAAGGCGATCGACGCCATCCGGCGCGGCGTCGTCGCCATCGGGAGCTAGGCGTGAACCAATCCGTGTACGTAGAGCGAATTCGCCGAGCGCGCCGCGCCGTCGCAGAGAAGGGCAGCGGAGGCGTGGTGATCGGCACCGGTCCCGAACTCGCGTTCTTTACGGGCTCGTGGGCGCAGTCCCACGAGCGGCTGACAGCGCTCGTCATCGGGCCCGATGGAGCTCCGCGGTTGGTCGCGCCACTGACGGACGTCGACAGCTTCCGCGTCGACGGGGTGGAGATCGTCGGCTGGCGCGATGGAGACGATCCATACGAGCTGGTGGTGCACGCCCTCGGCGACGGCCCCGTCGGGCTCGGAACCTCTCTGACTGCCGACCACGTGCTCCGACTCCAGCGCCTGGTTCCGACAAGCGTTCTCGCGGCCGATCTTCTGGCAGACGTGCTCATGGCCAAGGAACCTGACGAGATCGCGCAGCTGCGCCGCGCCGCGGAGGCGATCGACCGAGTCCACCAGCGAGTCCCGGAACTCCTGCGGGTCGGCCGGACCGAGAACGAGGTAGCCCACGACATCGCCGAACTCATTCGCGCGGACCACGAGAGCGTCGACTTCATCATTGTCGGATCCGGGCCGAACGGAGCCAATCCGCACCACAGCCACTCCCAGCGCGTCCTCGCCAAGGGCGACCCCGTCGTAGTCGACCTTGGTGGGTCTCTGGACACTGGATACCACTCCGACTGCACCCGGACCTATGTCGTCGGCGCCGAGCCCGACCCAGAGGTCACGGCGGCCTACGAGGTCCTTGCCCGCGCCCAGCAGGCAGCCTTCGAAGCGGTGCGCCCCGGGATCTCAGCTGGCGAGGTCGACGCGGCGGCACGCGAGGTGATCGGAGAGGCCGGCTACGGCGAATTCTTCACCCACCGCACCGGTCACGGCATTGGCCTCGCGCTGCACGAACGTCCCTTCATCGCACCGGGTGAATCCACCGAGCTGCGCGAGGGCATGGCGTTTTCCATTGAGCCGGGCATCTACATCCCCGGGCGCTGGGGCATGCGGCTCGAGGACATCGTGGTCGTTGACGCGGAGGGCGCGGTGCGCCTGAACCGGGTGAGCCGCACACTTCGCTAGCATTGTCCTGCATGAGCGACGGCACGATCCTCCTGCTTGGCGGAACCAGCGACATCGGCGGGGAGGTCGCGGTTCGGCTGTGCCGCAACCGCGACGTGGTTGTCGCGCTGCGCGACGTGCGGCGTGGGGGAGGCGTCGAGAAGCGATTGCTCGCTGCGGGCGCCGCAGACGTGAAGCTGGTGCCCTTCGAGGCGACGGACCTCGACTCGCACCGCCGGATTATCGAGGAGGCGGGCGACGTGACCACCGCGATCGTCGCCTTCGGCATCCTCGGAAACCAGCAGCTCGCCGAACGCGACGAAACCGAAGCAGCCCGCATCGCGACGATCGATTACCTGGCCCAGGTCAACGCCTTGACCGTCCTCGCCGACCAGATGCGCCGCGGGGAGATTTTCGCGTTTTCATCGATCGCAGGCTGGCGCGCCCGTCGGGCCAACTACGTCTACGGCTCCACGAAGGCGGGCCTCGAACCGTTCTGCCAGGGTCTCACGGACCGCCTGCACGGAAGCGGGCTCGTTCTCATCACTGCCCGCCCGGGCTTCGTCATCGGCTCCATGACCGAGGGCATGACACCGGCCGTCATGTCCGTCACCCCGGACGTCGTCGCAGACGCCGTGGTGGCGGCCGCCGCGAGGGGCCGCAGCGCAACAGTGTGGGTGCCGGGGAAGCTGCGGCTGCTCGCCGCCGCAATGAGGTGTGTGCCGCGCTTCATCTGGCGCCGCATGCCGCGTTAGGAGGCATCAGTGCTCTCTATGCTCATGCGCGCGACCCTGCCGTACGCGGTTGACGCGCTCAGCCTGTTTCCGCGCACCGACCCGGACTTCGGCGCGGCGACGTGGCTGACGGGGGTCACGCCCGGCACGTTGCTGCGCGCGACCGAGGTCCACCCAGTCGGCCTGCGCACCCGGCTCAACCCGGTCAGCGCGTACCGCATCGACTACGCCACATCAGATTCGCGCAGCCGCTGCCTCACCGCCACCGGTGCCGTCATCCGGTCGCGCCGACCATGGCGCGGGAATGTCCCCCGCCCGACAATCGCGTTCGCACCGTCGACCCAGGGGGTGGCGCCGCGCTGCGACCCGTCCTATTCCTGCACCGTGGGATTCGCGGTGCGCCGCCGCCCCTGGGACGCGATCGCGGCCTACGAACAACCGGTGATCAGCCTATTCACAGCAGCTGGGGCGGACGTCGTGCTCACCGACTACCCGCGCGACCCAGAGGACAACGTCCAGCTCTACGGCGACCACTTCTCCGCGGCGCGCTCGCTTGTCGACGCCACCCGGGCCGCCCGCGCCCTCGGCGTCGGCACCCAGGCTTTGGGTTTGTGGGGTTATTCGCAGGGCGGCGGCGCTGTCGGCGCTTGGTTGGAGGAACCCGAATACGCCCCCGAGCTCCAGCCGCTCGCCGCTGTGGTGGGCGCACCCCCGGCGAACCTCACCGACGTTCTCTCGCATGTCGACGGCTCCATGCTCGCGGTTGTGGCGCTCTACGCCGTCGCCGGGCTCGTGGCCTGGGACGCCGCACTCGCCGAGGAGGTGTATTCGGTTCTCAGCCCCGCCGGTGCACAGGCAGTAGTGGAGGCAGGGAGTGTCTGCGCCATTGGTGCCGTGGTCAACCGCCCGTGGGCGCGCACGGAAGAGTGGACAACGCTGGGTGTTCCCATGTCGGACGTCCTCGAAAACCTGCCTCATACCGGCGCGCGGCTTGGGGACATGGCGCTCGGCAACCGCCGGCCGCTGCACATCCCGACCCGTTTCTGGGGTGCAGTCAACGACGACGTGATTCCCTTCGCCAGTCTGGCCCACCTCTCCCAGCAGTGGGGGATCGACCTGGAAGCGCGGCGCCTACGCCGCATCCCGGGGAGGACCGGAGCCAACCACATTGCCCCGTATTTCCTCCACGCGCCGCGCGACGTGAAATGGCTCTTGGATTCCGTTGCCGGGTAGTCTGGCCGCATGAGGCTCCTTCTTTTTGCTTATTTCATCGTGGAAGTCCTCGCCTTCATCGGGGTGTCACAGCTCATCGGTATTGGGTGGACGATTCTTGCGGTATTCGCCCTTTCTGTTGTAGGCGGTTTCATTGCGAGTGCGACGCTGCGAAATTCCGTCGCGCGCACCGCGTACGGTCCCGGTTCACTTGATTCGCTGGGCCGTCTCGCGGGCGACAGCGCGATCCTGATGGTCGGGTGGGCACTGTGCATCATTCCCGGCTTCGTGTCGTCGCTAGCAGGCCTGCTGCTTGTCTTCCCGCCGACACGGGCACTGATCCGGCGCAGCCTCACGGCGAAGACAACCGCGTCGATGGAGCAGTTCGGGATGAAGGTCTACACCTCCTCGCCTATGGCGCAGCATAGGACGAGCTACGGCAGCTTTACGCAGACGTCGGAAAGCTCTGCCGACGTCATCGACGCAGACGAGCTGGAGAAGTGGTACCGCGAGGACAGTGCGCGTGACGAGGACCGGCCGAACGGGGGCGAGCGCTAGGTGGTCATCCTCGCCCGCCTCGCCCTCGCCGCAGCGTCGGGCGTGCTGGTCTACTTCTCGTATGCGCCGCACGGTCAGTGGCTCCTCGGGTTCGCCGGGATCGGGGCCTTTTTCGCCGCCCTTTTGCCGTGGACAAGCCATCGCCCGGGGGCGAGACTCGGAGCACTCCTCGGCTTCACCCACGCGGTGGCCCTATATCTGTGTCTCCTGCCGTGGATCGGTGAGTTCGTCGGCGCGCTGCCGTACGTGGCGCTGTCGTTGTTCCTGGCACTCGCGTCGATCCCGGTCGGCGCGCTGGGCGTCCTCGCAGGGAGGCACCGCTTCGGGGCTGTCCTGTTCGCCTTTATCTACCTGTTCTGGGAATGGCTGCGCTCTAGCGTGCCGTTCGGGGGTTTTCCCTGGGTGCGCCTGGCGTGGGGGCAGATCGACGGTCCGCTTCGCCACCTCGCCCCGCTGGGAGGTCCCGCGCTGATCACCCTGGCGATGGTGTTGGTCGCGGCGGGCCTCGTCACCGCCATTGCTTATCGACGCCCCCTCGCCCTCGCTGTAGCCGCAGCACCGGTGGCCTTCGCTGGCGCAGCGGGAGCGGTTCCGTCCGCGGCAGACAGTGGGGAAGTGACCGTTTCCGCGGTGCAGGGCAACGTTCCCCGTCTCGGGCTGGACTTCAACGCCCAGCGCCGCGCGGTGCTGGCCAACCACACCGCCGAAACAGTCCGCCTTGCGGACTCCGGTGCCCGGCCCGACTTCGTCGTGTGGCCGGAGAACTCGTCCGACGTGAACCCGTTCGCGGACGCCGAGGCCGCGGCGCTTGTCGATGAAGCCGTCCAAGCTATCGATGCCCCCATCCTTGTCGGCACACTGACCCGCGACGAGGTAGGCGCCCGCAACACTATGGTCGTCTTTGACCCGGAGACTGGCCCGGGGGAGTACCACCACAAGAAGTGGCTGCAGCCTTTTGGCGAGTACATGCCGATGCGCGACTTCTTCCGGATGTTCTCCGAATACGTCGATCTCGCAGGCAACTTTAAGCCGGGAGACGGCGACGGAGTCGTCACCATCGCCGGGGTGAAACTGGGCGTGGCAACGTGCTACGAAGTCGCGGTAGACCAGGCGTACCGCACCGCTGTTCGCGCCGGGGCACAGATCCTCGCGACGCCGACGAACAACGCGACATTTGGCTTCACCGACATGACCTACCAGCAGATGGCGATGAGCCGGATGCGCGCGATTGAGACAGACCGCGCCGTGGTCGTGGCCGCGACCTCCGGCGCATCTGGGATCATTTCCCCGGACGGCACAGTCCTGCAGAGCAGCGGCATCTTTGAGCCCGCCCTTTTGACCGAGACGCTTCCGCTGCGCGAAACGGTCACTCCGGCGGTGCGCTTCGGCACACAACTGGAGTGGGTCATGGTTGCGCTCGGTTTGGTGGCGATGCTGCTGTCACTGCGTAGTGCGCGGAGCGAGTATGCTGCTGGGGAGACGAAAAACCCCGCTTCATAAGGAGAAATACCTGTGGCGAACACCACGCTGGTGATCATCCCCACCTACAACGAGGTGGAGAACCTCCCACTCATCATCGACCGCGTGCTCACGGCCACCCCGGACGTCGACGTCCTGGTCGTCGACGACAACTCACCTGATGGCACGGGTGCGAAGGCAGACGAGCTCGCCCAGGAGCACGAGCAGGTGCACGTCGCGCACCGCACCGCCAAGGAGGGGCTGCTCGCTGCATACCGCGAGGGCTTCGAGTGGGGCCTGGAGCACGGCTACGAGGTGATTTGCCAGATGGACGCCGACGGGTCCCACGCCCCGGAGGAGCTCCATAGGCTTCTCGACGCCATTGCCGACGGCGCCGACCTCGTCATCGGTTCCCGCTACGTCGACGGCGGGGAAGTGAAGAACTGGCCGCGCAATCGCTACCTGCTGTCGAAGTGGGGAAACCGCTACATCGGTCTCGCCCTCGGCGGGGACGTGCGCGATATGACGGCCGGGTTCCGCGCCTTCCGCCGTGAGGTTCTCGAAGACATTGACCTTTACGACCTGTCCACCAAGGGATACATTTTCCAGGTGGACATCGCCCGCACAGCTATCGACGCCGGGTTCGACGTCCGAGAGGTTCCCATCACGTTCGAAGACCGGACACTGGGGGAGTCGAAGCTTGATGCGAGCTTCGCTGGCGAGTCGCTGGTGGAGGTGAGCAAGTGGGGCCTGGAGAAGCGCACGACGCTCATCAACAACCTGACCGAGGAGGCCAGCCGGCAGGTGCACCACACCCTTGACCGCTCGAGTATCTGGAAGCGCGGTCGCGCCGCCAGCGCCGCCCCAGAGGGCCTTGCGAACCTGGTCGGGGAGGGGGCGAGGGAAGCCTCGCGCCAGCTCAAGCGCTCTGGTGTTGGCGAGTTGCCGCGTCGCGCCGCTCGTGCCGCGGATACCGCTGTGGAGTTCGTCCGCGAGGTGTTTAGAACCGAGCGCCACGACGACACGGACGCGAAGTAGGACATGAAAAAACCCGGGTGATCACCCGGGTTTTTCTTATGCGTTGTTCTGCGCTTCCTGTTGCTCCTTGGCCAAGCGCGCAGCCGTGCGTCGGCGCTTGCGCAGCTGGTCGAGGCGCTCCTCGAGCAGCACATCGAGCTCCTCGATGGTGCGGCGTTCGCGCAGCATGTCCCAGTGGGTGCGCGGCGGCTTAACCGGCTTCGCTTCGGTGCCTTCGCCCTCCATGAGGGTTCCCACCTGGCCGTTCTTGCACATCCACTCTTCGGGGATCTCAGCGTCGTCGGCGAACGGGACGTCGAAAACCTCACCGCTCGGGGTGCGGTACTTCGCCATTTGGCGTGGAGCGAGATCGTGATCGCGATCAGTCTCGTAGCTCACAGCACCCATTCGACTACCGCGCAACACACGATCAGCCATGCGGTTCCATCCCTTCGCTCGATTGTTCTCTAACGTCTCAGGCCCACTCAATGGGCCTAGATACATCGAGTATAACGGTCACGGCTACGACTTTGTTCCCGCCCTCGGTAGCGTGCGCTAAGCTAGCCGTGTGCCATCCAGCAAGACCGCCACCTGCGCGTGGTGCGGGCGAGAGTTGCCCGAGCAGCCGGGCCGGGGTAGGAAGCGCAAGTACTGCGGGCCGTCATGCAAGCAACGCGCCTACGAGCAGCGCAATAACGTCTCTGGCAGCGACATTCCTGCCGAGGCGGTGATTATTCACCCGGTCCGAGCGGCTGAGATGCGCGATAGGCTGTTTGAATTGCGGTGCGCCGCAGAAGACGTCGCCACGGCGCATGCCGAGGGTGCTGACACCCAAGAAATTCGTCACTTATGTGACGAATTAATTGATATCGCGAGGAAGTTGGAGAAGTTAAGGTGAAACCCATCGAGAACAAGAAGCGCTCGCAGAAACCCATCATCGTTGTCGGTGTGCTCTTCATTGCAGCGCTCGCTGCCTTGGCGTTCGTCCCGTTGATCTACGCTATGGTCGCTGGCGGAGGGGGCGTCAAAACGGAAGGTATCGACGAGGCGAGGCTCAAGCCTGCGTCAACGGACCTCGATGGGACGTGGACCGTCACCTCGGGGCCTGGCGCCAATCAGTCCTCGGCTGGCTTCACATTCTTCGAGATCTTGCCCGCGGAGGAAAAGGTCACATCCGGCTCGACGCGCGACGTCGACGGTGACGTCCAGATCGAAGCTGGCACGCTGCGCTCCGGAGAGATCTCCGTCGATCTGACAACACTGACCACAGACAGCGACGTTCGCGACGCCAACGTCCAGTCTAAGATTCTGCACACCGAGACCTACCCGGAGGCGACCTTTACGCTCACCGAGGCCGCGGACCTGACTCACGTCCCAGACGATGGATCCATTGAGACCGTAGAGCTCACCGGAGATCTCACAATCCACGGGGTCACCAACTCCATCACACACACCTTTGCGGTCGCGCGCTCCGGCGACCGGCTGCTCGTTGCCGGCGGTGTGCCGATCAATCGCACGGACTACGGCGTGGAGACGCCGGATTTCGTAGCCGCAAAGATTGCCGAGGACGGAGAGCTCAATATTCGCCTCAATTTGAGAAAGACAGACTAGGCCCACATATATCGGTAATTACGTCACATGACGTAATTAAACCCTATTGTCCGATAATGTACATTATGTCAAGTAACGCTGGTTACCGTAGTCCCCTGCGGTGCCGCGGCACCAGCGTCAGCTGAACCAAGTCGATCATGCCCAAGCGCGCCAGCGCCTCGCGCACGGCGAACTGCCACTGCCACAGACGCCGGTACACCGGATCAAACCCGTCGGCAGCCGCCTCGCGCAGGTGCGCGTCGAACCAGCGGCGCTGGATGCGCAGCGACGGCTCGAGGTGTTCCTGTGCATGCGTCTCTGCGATGATCCGGAGATTGGTGCGCTTGTCGACGATCCTCGCGATCTCGGTGGGCGTCGCAAAGCTCAGCCCCGGCCACACGTAGGCGCGCAATGAATCCGCGGCTGCATCCGCCGCTACCGAGTAGGCCGGCGTGCGCGTCACCGTCTGCAGAGCCACCCGCCCGCCAGGCTGTATGAGCGCCCCGAGCGCGCGCAGGTAACCGACTTTGGCGCGGTCTGAAAGGGTCTCCAACTTCTCCACAGAGATCACCGCGTCGTACGCACCCCCCGAACGCGTCGCGTCTGCGCCGACCTCAATGTGCACCGCGTCGCGGATTCCCGCGAAGATGAGGCGCTCACTAAGTGCGTGCGCGACGGCAGAGTCCGCAGTGCGGACATCAACGGTCGCACGGCGGCGCGCCGCCTCGATCGCCACGAGGCCACCCGAGGCCGGGTGCTCGACGACGTGGGTGCGTGCTGAGACCCGGGCGGCGTCGAGAAGCATCTCCACCGAGCGGCGCTGCGCAGGCGCGAGATCGCCACGCTGCGCACCGAGCGGCGCACCGATATTCGTCACATCGACGTAATGCGCTGCCGGTTCGTTGCGCCTGCCGGCCCCCGGGACATACGACGACACCATCGTCCGCTCGGTGGTCGGAACCCCGGTGGCGAAATGCCCCATGAACGCGCTCATCGAATCCTCGGCGAAATGCTGGACCAGCTCAGGTGGAACATCCCCACCCGCGTTGCCGCCGGGCGCGACCGCAGCCTTCGGGCGATAGCCGGAGCGGATCAGGGATTCGACGACACCGACCAACGCATCCGTGTCACTGACAGTCCACTCGCCTGCCATGAAGCCTTCGGCAAGACCCACCCAGCCGCTTGTGGCGAGACGGGTAAAGAGCTCCTCGTGTTCCACCGCAATGTCGGCGCCGGCAACGGGATCGAGTTCGATCCCCGCCTGCGCACAGGCCTTCGCAAATACCTTTTCCGCCCTGCGGGCCCGCGCCGCCACAAACGAGCCTGTTGGAAGTGTCGCGACCCCCGGCCAGGCGGTGGCGTCAACAGTGTCGAGGTGAGAATGAGTCAGCACGCACCACACCTTAATCCCCTGCTCTGGCTTCAACATCGCGCCACGACGGGGCCACCCCATATCCGATGGGATACTCCGCGTAGTATGGACGCGTCAGCATAACTGCTGTGTTTTAGATTACAGGTGCACGATGATCGAAGGAGACGATTCTGATGGCTGAGAGAGCCGAACGTCCGGCGGGCAACCGCCACCACGTCGTTGTTATTGGTGCTGGTTTCGGCGGTATTAACGCCGTACAGCAGCTTGCCGACGCGGATGTGGACATCACGCTGATTAACCGCACGAACCACCACCTTTTCCCGCCGCTGCTCTACCAGGTGGCCACTGGCCTCCTCTCCTCCGGCGAGGTCGCTACTTCGGTCCACCAGATCCTCAAAGGGCAGAATAACGTCCGCGTCGTTCGCGGCGATGTTACCGACGTGAACGTCGACGGTTCGATTGTGACCTTCACTGAGGGTGAGCGCACCGTTGAGGTTGAGTACGACTCCCTCATCGTCGCTGCGGGCGCGGGCCAGTCCTATTTCGGCAACGATCACTTCGCCGAGTTTGCGCCGGGCCTGAAGACCCTGGACCATGCACACGAGGTGCGTGCACGTCTCGTCACCGCCTTCGAGCGTGCAGAGCTTGCAGAATCCGCAGAGGAGCGCGAGCAGTTCCTCACCTTCGTCGTCGTGGGTGCAGGCCCGACTGGCGTAGAACTCGCCGGTCAGATCGCCGAGTTGGCCCACCGCTCCTTCGAAGGCCAGTACAAGAACTTCGTGCCCTCCCAGGCAAAGATCATTCTTATCGACGGCATGCCGCAGATCCTTCCCCCGTTTGGCAAGCGCCTCGGCAAGAAGGCTCAGCGCGCACTCGAAAAGCGCGGCGTGACCGTGGTCCTCAACGCCATGGTCACCAACGTTGACGCAGACTCCGTCACGTACAAGGACTCCAAGACGGAAGAGGAAACCACAATCCTCTCCGCGACCAAGATCTGGTCCGCTGGTGTCCAGGCTTCCCCGCTGGGCAAGACCATCGCTGAGCAGGTCGGTGTCGAAGCCGAGCGCAACGGCAAGGTTCCGGTCAATGCGGACCTCACCGTGGGCGACAAGTCCAACATCTTCATCGTTGGCGACATGATGAGCCGCGACCGTCTCCCCGGTGTCGCGCAGGTGGCTATCCAGTCCGGTGAGTACGTCGGCACAATTATCAAGGAGCAGGTCGAGCACGACGTCGCGCCGGAAGACCGCGATCCTTTCGACTTCTTCGACAAGGGTTCCATGGCCATCGTGGCCCGTTTCAACGCTGTCGCGAAGATCGGCAAGGTCGAGCTGTCCGGCTTCATCGGGTGGCTCTTGTGGCTGCTCGTTCACGTTTCCTTCCTTGCTGGATCGCGCAACCGCCTCGTGTCCGGCCTCACGTGGATCTTCAACGCTGTCTCACCGAACCGCTACAACCTCGCAACTACCCTGCAGCAGATGCACGCACGCACTGCGCTGGGCAAACTTGCCGAGCTTTCTGCGGAGGATTCGAAGTCCATGCCTGAGACGCGCGACTTCAACGGCGAGAACTAACCGTTATTCGCTTCCCCACCCCCGGTGCCCACGATGGTGCCGGGGGTGCGGTGTTTTTGGGGTCGTCGATAAGCACAAATACGCCCCAAAGAGTAGGGCGAATATCACGTCAAAGAGATTTAGACTATGTGTAATGCGGGGTTTACACTATTGGACATGAAGCGGTCTGCGCTATTTAGTTGCTTGTGTGAGCGTGAACCGCTTCGTAATTCAGCAACCTGGAAAGGACATCTCAGAACGTGACTGAAGTTTCTGAATCCCAACGCACCGCGTGGGAAGGTTTCGCCACCGGCCCGTGGACGGAATCGATCGACGTGCGCGACTTCGTTCAGCGCAACTACACCCCCTTCGACGGCGACGCCTCCTTCTTGGCCGGCGCCACGGAGAAGACGCTGCGCCTGTGGAACCACCTCGATTCCACCTACCTCGCGGTCGAACGCGAGCGCCGTGTCTACGACGTCGACACCGACACCCCCGCCGACATTGACGCTTTCCCGGCTGGCTACATCTCTGAGGACGACAACGTGATTGTCGGCCTTCAGACCGACGTTCCGACCAAGCGCGCCATGATGCCCAACGGCGGCTGGAGGATGGTCGAGCAGGCCATTCACGAGGCTGGCAAGGAGATCAACGAGGACGTCAAGAAGATCTTCACGAAGTACCGCAAGACCCACAACGACGCGGTCTTCGACATCTACACCCCGCGTATCCGCGCGGCGCGTTCCTCCCACATCATCACCGGTCTGCCCGACGCCTACGGCCGCGGCCGCATCATCGGTGACTACCGCCGCGTCGCCCTCTACGGCGTCGACGCCCTGATCGAGGAGAAGAACCGCTCCAAGGACGCACGCCTCGGCGAGGACTTCTCCGAGCACTGGGCACGCTACCGCGAGGAGCACTCCGAGCAGATCAAGGCTCTGAAGAAGCTCAAGACGATGGCTGCCTCCTACGGCTTCGACATCTCGGGCCCGGCAACCAACGCGAAAGAAGCCGTCCAGTGGACGTACTTCGGCTACCTCGCATCCGTCAAGAGCCAGGACGGCGCCGCCATGTCCATCGGTCGCCTCTCCCCCTTCTTCGACATCTACTTCGAGCGCGACCTCGCAAACGGTGTCCTGGACGAGACCGAGGCACAGGAGATCATCGACGCGCTCGTGATCAAGCTGCGCATCGTGCGCTTCCTGCGTACCGAGGACTACGACCAGATCTTCTCTGGTGACCCGTACTGGGCAACCTGGTCTGACGCCGGCTTCTCCGAGGACGGCCGCCACCAGGTCACCAAGACCGCGTTCCGTCTGCTGCAGACCCTGCGCAACCTCGGCCCCGCCCCGGAGCCGAACATCACCATCTTCTGGGACCCGGAGCTGCCCCAGGGCTACAAGGACTTCTGCGCCGCGATCTCCATCGAGACCTCGTCCCTGCAGTACGAGTCCGACAAGCAGATCCGCGACAAGTGGGGCGACGACGCCGCCATCGCGTGCTGCGTTTCCCCGATGAAGGTCGGCAAGCAGATGCAGTTCTTCGGAGCTCGCGTCAACTCTGCCAAGGCCCTGCTCTACGCCATCAACGGCGGCCGCGACGAGGTCAGCGGCAAGCAGATCACCGACGGTGACCACACCCCGATCGAGGGCGACGGCCCGCTGGACTTCGACGAGGTCTGGGAGAAGTACGAGCTCATGCTCGACTGGGTTGTTTCCACCTACGTCGAGGCGCTCAACATCATCCACTACTCGCACGACAAGTACGCATACGAGTCCATCGAGATGGCGCTGCACGATTCCGACATCGTCCGCACCATGGGCTGCGGCATCGCAGGTCTGTCGATCGTGGCGGACTCCCTGTCGGCCATCAAGTACGCCAAGGTGACCCCGGTGCGTGACGAGACCGGCCTGATCGTCGACTACAAGACCGAGGGCGAGTTCCCGCTCTACGGCAACGACGACGACCGCGCCGACGACATCGCCGCAACGATCGTCCACACCGTGATGGAGAAGATCAAGGCGATCCCGCTCTACCGCGACGCGATCCCGACCCAGTCGGTGCTGACCATCACCTCCAACGTCGTGTACGGCAAGGCGACGGGATCCTTCCCGTCTGGCCACAAGGCCGGCACCCCGTTCGCTCCGGGCGCAAACCCGGAGAACGGTGCCGACAGCCACGGCATGGTCGCCTCGATGCTGTCCGTGGGCAAGCTCGACTACAACGACGCCCTCGACGGCATCTCGCTGACCAACACCATCACCCCGACGGGCCTTGGTCGCGACAAGGATGAGCAGGTTTCCAACCTGGTCGGCGTTCTCGATGCCGGCTTCATCATGGACGAGACCTGCCCCAACAACAAGTAACCCAACCTCACCTAAGAAGGAGAATCACAATGTCTGCTAAGACCTTCAACGAGCGCCTCGACGCCATGCGTGCCAACCGTGCCCAGCACGAGCAGGAGGCTGGTCTGTACCACGCCAACATCAACGTGCTGGACGAGTCCACCCTCGAGGACGCCATGGAGCACCCGGAGAACTACCCCAACCTCACCGTTCGCGTCTCCGGCTACGCCGTGAACTTCGTGAAGCTGACCAAGGAGCAGCAGCGCGACGTTATCTCCCGCACCTTCCACCAGGGCG
This sequence comes from Corynebacterium sp. LK2510, assembly GCF_040946405.1. Classification (NCBI taxonomy): domain Bacteria; kingdom Bacillati; phylum Actinomycetota; class Actinomycetes; order Mycobacteriales; family Corynebacteriaceae; genus Corynebacterium; species Corynebacterium sp. LK2510. The sequence continues at coordinate 341,471 of NZ_JAYWLR010000001.1, forward strand.
CGTAAGAGTTAAATGGCAAACGATGGCATCTCAGGCCGCGTCACGCTCTCGCCTGAAGTAGGTGAGCGCGTCCGCGGTGTCGCAAGCGGACTCGGTGGTCTGTCTACAGACAACCTGGAGATCACCAGGCCCGAGCTTCTCGACGCCCGCCGCACCGGCGATATCGGACTTGTCCACTCGTGGGAGTTGGTCACCTCCGTCGACGGCCCCGGAACGAGAATGACTGTCTTTCTCTCTGGGTGCCCGCTGAGGTGTCAGTACTGCCACAACCCGGACACGATGGAGATGAAGGAAGGCACGCTCGAGCGCGTCGAAGACGTGGCGAAGCGGATCATCCGCTACAAGCGCATTTTCGACGCGACCGGGGGCGGGGTCACCCTCTCCGGTGGCGAGCCGCTGTTCCAGATCGCCTTCACTCGGCGGCTGCTCCGTCTGCTCCACGACGCAGGCATCCACACTGCGGTTGACACCTCGGGCTACCTTGGTGCGCGTCTCACCGATGATGATCTCAGCACCATCGACATGTTCCTCCTCGACCTCAAGTCTGGGGATGAGGAGACATACCAGCGCGTCACCGCCCGTGAACTCGCACCGACGATCGCTTTCGGCGACCGCCTCAATGCGATGGGCAAACGAGTGTGGTTGCGCTTCGTGCTCGTCCCGGGCCTGACCGATTCGCCCGAGAACGTCGAGCGCGTAGCCGACATCGCTGGCCGTTGGGCGAGCAACGTCGAGCGCGTCGAGGTTCTCCCCTTCCACAACATGGGTGCGGACAAGTGGAAGAAGGTCGGTCTTCCGTACAACCTCGAAGGTGTCTCACCACCGGATGCTGAAACAGTCAACCGGGTCCGAGAGACCTTCCGCAGTCGAGGCTTGACCGTCTTCTAGGCGCCACCTCGCATTTACCGCCCTAGCGCTCCCGTTTCGTTTGAACGGGGGCGCTAGGGCGTATTATCTGGAAAGTCCGGTCTGAAGGGAGGGCCCATGCCGCCACGTATTCCGCTTCCCCGCCAGCGCCCAAAGCGCCCGAGCGCGGGCAGTCCCGCAATCGTTCCGGTCCCGATCGAACGATCCACCGACTTTTGCCGCATTTTCGTAGACGGCAAGCGGCTCCCCGGTGAAGCCCGCCTGACGCAGGCTCTCGCCATCGCGAACCAGCACGAGAATGCGTTTGTGTGGCTCTCCCTGCGCGAACCGACCAACACCCAGATGGAGCGCCTCGGCGAGCTCTTCGGACTCCACGAGCTCATCGTCGACGATATCGTCGCCGCCCACCAGCGTCCCAAGGTAGAACGCTACAACGACCAGTTGTTCTTGGTCGTTCGCTCCGTCTACTACCGCGACGACGAAGAAGTCCTCGACGCGCGCGAGATCATTTCCACCGGTGAGGTGCAAGTGGTGGTCGGCCCGAATTTCGCCATCACCATTCGCCACAAGGCACCGCTGCCCGATCTCTCCGCCCAACTGGAGGAGGATGAGGAGCTTGCCATCCTGGGTCCGGCCGCTGTGGCATGGAAGATTTCCGACTACGTCGTGGACAACTACCTCCGGGTCAGCCAAGCGCTGAGCCGCGACGTCGACGACCTGGAAAACGAGGTCTTTACCCCGAGGCGCGAGATCAACATCGACAAGATCTACATGTACAAGCGTGAGATCCTTGAGATGCGCCACGCGATCGACCCGCTCGGGCCGGCGTTGCGCAACGGGTTGATGAACAACAAGGACATGCTGCGCAAGACGCTGCGCTCCTACTTCCGCGACGTCCAGGACAACGCGATGATTGTCAGCGACCACGTCTCCAGCTTCGACGAGCGTCTCTCGTCGCTTCTCGACGCCTCCGTGGCGAAAGTGTCCATGCAGCAAAACAGCGACATGCGCACGATCTCAGCGGTCGTCGGTATGGCAGCGGCGCCCACCATGATCGCCGGCATCTACGGCATGAACTTCGAGTACATGCCGGAGCTGGCGTGGCGCTGGGGTTACCCCGTGGTGCTGCTGATCATGGGAACGGTAATGGGCGTGATGTATTGGTGGTTCCGGCGCAACCACTGGCTCTAGGGTGTGGTTAGGGCTCGCGCAGGATCATTAGCCGGAGGTTGGTTGTGGCCACGAGTCTTCCCTCCTGACGCATCTCGACGCGCCACAAGTGGGTGCTCTTGCCGATGTGGACAGCAATCGCCTCACCTTCCACCCGGCCGTTTGTGACCCCCTTGAGGAACTCGGTGCTGTTTCCCATACCGACCGCCGGGGCACCCGCCGCCGCCATCGCCGCGACGGAACCGAGTGTTTCTCCCACGGAGCACAACACTCCCCCGTTGGCCAGGCCCATTGGCTGGTGGTGGCGCGGCTCAATGTCGATGTAGCCCTTCACTGAGTCACTGGCAACATGCGTGAGGACGATGCCGAGGGTGTGCGATAGACCACTATCGTTTTGGGCAAGCTGCGCTAATTCCTGTTCATTTAATGCGGTTTCGAGAACCTGGGATCCCAATCGAGGCTTCATATCTGGCAATGCTACGTGCGTGCGTAGGATGTGGGGCATGAATTCTCCCGCTGAATCCTCTGCAACTTCCACCACCCCGACCGGCACAGCCGACATCGGTGTCATCGGTATGGCCGTCATGGGGTCCAACCTGGCGCGCAACTTCGCCTCCAAGGGGCACACGGTCGCCCTGTTCAACCGCTCCCCCGAGCGCACCCGCGCGGTTGTGGAGCAGCACGGCGCTGAAGGCAACTTCGTGCCTGCAGAGACGATTGAAGAGTTCGTCGCGTCGCTGAAGCGTCCGCGCCGCGCCGTCATCATGGTCCAGGCGGGTGCCGCCACAGATGCCGTCATCGCGCAGCTCGCCGACGTCATGGATGAAGGCGACATCATCATCGACGGTGGTAACTCGCTGTTCACTGACACGATCCGTCGCGAAGCTGAGATGTCCGCCCGCGGCCTCAACTTCGTCGGCGCCGGCATTTCCGGCGGCGAGGAGGGTGCGCTGCTCGGCCCGTCGATCATGCCGGGCGGGCCCGCTGAGTCGTGGGAATCCCTTGGCCCGCTGCTCGAGGACATCGCCGCGAAGGTCGACGGTGTGCCGTGTGTGACACACATCGGCCCCGATGGTGCCGGGCACTTTGTCAAGATGGTCCACAACGGCATCGAGTACGCCGACATGCAGGTCATCAGCGAGGCCTACCACCTTTTGCGCTACGCAGCCGGAATGGAGCCCGCCGAAATCGCCGACGTGTTCGCGGAGTGGAACAACGGTGACCTGAACTCCTACCTGATCGAAATCACCTCCGAGGTGCTGCGCCAGGTGGATCGCCGCACAGGCAAGCCGTTCATCGACATCATTCTCGACGCCGCCGGTCAGAAAGGCACCGGACGCTGGACGGTCAAGGAAGCACTCGACCTCGGCGTGCCGGTTACCGGCATCGGCGAGGCCGTCTTCGCCCGTGCCCTTTCCTCTGCGCTCGCCCAGCGCCAGGCTGTTCAGGACGAGGGCCTGCCTGCCGGCCAGCTCACGTCGCTCGAGGAGCTTGGCATCGACCGGGCCCAGTTTGTGGAGGACGTTCGCCGCGCACTCTACGCCTCCAAGCTCGTGGCGTACGCGCAGGGCTTCGACGAGATCAACGCGGGCTCTGCCGAGCACAACTGGGACATCACCCCCGGTGATCTGGCGCGTATCTGGCGCGGCGGCTGCATCATCCGTGCCAGCTTCCTCGACGTGATCACCCGCGCCTACGAAGACAACCCCACTTTGCCGTCGCTGCTGCTCGATCCCTTCTTTAAGTCGGAGCTCGAAGGGCTCGTAGATTCCTGGCGCAGGGTCGTCGTTGCCGCGACCCAGACGGGCCAGCCGGTGCCGGTGTTCGCATCGTCTCTGTCGTACTACGATTCGCTGCGCGCGAAGCGCCTGCCGGCCGCGCTGATTCAGGGACAGCGCGACTTCTTCGGCGCCCACACATACCGCCGCATCGACATGGAGGGCACGTTCCACACCGCGTGGTCGGGTGACCGGGAGGAGCTGGACTACTAAGAGGGGGTAGACTGCCTCAAATGACTTCTTTTGCCGATCTCGGCTTGCCCGCACCGATCGTCCGCGTCCTCGGGAAGCAGGGCATCACTGACGCCTTTCCCATCCAGGAGGCCGCCATCCCGGACGCTCTCGCGGGCATGGACGTGCTCGGGCGCGGCCCGACCGGCTCAGGCAAGACCTTCACTTTCGGTCTGCCCATGCTCTCGCGTCTCGCCGGCGCGCCCTCGAAACCGGGCCGTCCGCGTGGCCTCGTGCTTGCGCCCACTCGTGAGCTGGCAGCCCAGATCCGTGAGCGTCTCGAGGACCCCGCTGCCGCCCTCGGCCTGCGCGTTCTCGATGTGGTCGGCGGAGTGAACATCAACCACCACATTCGCTCCCTCGCGGCACCGGTGGATCTGCTCGTGGCCACGCCGGGGCGCGCAGAAGATCTCATCAACCAAAAGAAGCTCTCGCTTGCCGACGTCACCATTACCGCCCTCGACGAGGCAGACCAGATGGCTGACATGGGCTTTCTCCCCCAGGTGCGCAAGTTGCTCAACCGCGTGCCGGCCGGCGGCCAGGTGTTGCTGTTCTCCGCAACGCTCGACGGTGACGTCGGCAAGCTTGTCGACGCCTACATGACCAACCCCATCACCCACTCCACCGCCCCGGTGGAGGCCGCGGTGGACACGATGTCTCACTACGTGCTTCGCGTGACCAACAGGGATGTTCGCAACGAGGTGGTCCTGCGCATCGGTGCCCGCGAGGGCAAGACCATCATGTTCATGCGCACGAAGCACGGTGTTGACCGCCAGGTCAAGAAGCTGCGCCGCGTCGGCGTCAACGCCCAGGGCCTGCACGGCGACAAGGGTCAGGGCGCCCGCACCCGTGCCCTCGAGGGATTCGCCACAGGAGAAACCCCGGTGTTGGTGGCGACCGACATTGCCGCCCGCGGCATCGACATCAACGATGTCTCGCTGGTCGTCCACATCGATCCGCCCGCCGAGCACAAGGCGTACCTCCACCGCGCCGGGCGAACGGCTCGCGCTGGCACCTCCGGAACTGTGGTCACCATGGCGACGGACGAGCAGGACAAGGAAGTACACCAGTTGCTGCGGAAGGCGGGCGTCGACGCCGAGTTCGTGGCGGTCACGCCGGAATCGGCCGATTTGGCTAGGATTACGGGAGCTCGTCAACCTGAGGGGGTTCCGCTTCCCCCGCCCGGTCAGCAGCAGTCTCAGCCGTCGTCACGCGCTGGGCAGTCGCGGGGCCGGTCGAGAAACGCAAACAAGGGCCGCACCGGCGGTGGCCGCCGTCAAAGAAGGAGTAACGGGCGCTAACGTGCGACGCGCCGCACGGGCCGGTGCCCAACCGCAATGGACATAGTCACTTCGATTCTCGCCCTTCTGGCCTTCGTCCTGCTCACGGCGTCGACAGGCTTTTTCGTCGCGATCGAGTTCGCCATGACCGGCCTCGAGCGCTCAACGGTGGAGGCCCATGTCAAGGCAAAGGGCGACAAGACCGCCCGCGCCGTCGCACGCGATCACGCAAACCTCTCGTTCGTCTTGTCGGGTGCGCAGCTCGGCATCACGGTGACGACCCTGGCCGCTGGTTTCCTTGCGGAGCCGGTGCTTGGCCGGTTCTTCACTCCCCTCCTCGAGCTTGTCGGCCTCGGGGAGTCCGCATCGCGCACCGTCGCCTTGATCTTGGCACTGTTGGTGGCCACGTTCCTGTCCATGGTGTTCGGTGAACTCGTACCGAAAAACGCCGCAATCACCGAGCCTCTGCACACCGCGCGTTTCGTGGTGCCCCCTGTCAACGCGTTCAACACGGTGTTGAAGTGGTTCATCAAGTCGCTGAACTCATCTGCAAACTGGTTCGTCCGCAAGCTCGGTTTCGAGCCCGCCGACGAGTTGGCTTCTGCGCGTTCCGGCCAGGAGCTCGGTGCCATGGTGCGCAGCTCCGCGGAGGCGGGCGGCCTCGACGCGGACACCGCGCGAGTGATCGACCGCTCCCTGCAGTTCGGCGAGACCACCGCCGAGGAGGTCATGACGCCGCGCTCCAAGATTTACTCCCTCGACGTCGAGGACACTGTCCCCGACCTGATCGCCATCGCCCGCGAGACCGGCTACTCCCGGTTCCCCGTGCGCCGAGGCGACCTCGACGACACCGTAGGCGTCGTGCACATTAAAGACGCGTTCTCGGTGGACGCTCCGCTGCGCGCCACGACCACTCTCGGCGAGCTCGCCAAGCCCGTTCCGATGGTGCCCGGCACCCTAGACGGTGACGCGGTGCTCAACCGCGTGCGTTCCGCGGGGTCGCAGGTGGTGCTCGTCGCAGACGAGTACGGCGGCACCCAAGGTTTGGTCACCATCGAAGACGTCGTCGAGGAGATTCTCGGCGAGGTCTACGACGAGTACGATGACCGGGAGTCCGAGCGCGACTTCGAGCGCTTCGGCTCCTCCTGGGAGATCTCGGGGCTGGTCCGCCTCGACGAGGTCAGCGAGCGCACGTCGTACACGGCACCCGACGGACCCTACGAGACCCTCGGTGGCCTCGTCATGGCCACGCTCGGCCGCATTCCGCGGGTCGGTGACAAAGTGGTCCTACCCGAGGGCGCCGCGGATTTCCACGACGCTTTTGAAGCCGGCAACGCTGGTAGCTGGGTCGCACGCGTGTCTGTCATGGACGGCCGCCGCGTCGACAGCGTTACCCTCACCCCGGTTCCCCGTACACGCGATGCCTCAGCAGCCAACACAGCAGACAGCACAGCGCAGTCGCTCCAGGGCGGTTCCACCCGCGTCATCACACAGCAGGAGGCCACTCAGTGAGCATCTACCTCGCGATCGTTCTGATCATCCTTCTGCTGGCGGCGAACGCCTTCTTCGTGGCTTCGGAGTTCGCGCTCATCTCCTCTCGCCGCGACCGCCTGGAGTCCCTCTTAGCCCAGGGCAAGAGGGAGGCCAAGGGAGTTATCCACGCTATCGAGCATTTGTCGATCTACCTGGCCGGTGCGCAGTTCGGCATCACGGTTGCCTCCCTGGTCTTGGGTAAGGTGGCCGAGCCCGCCGTCGCCCACTACGTGGAGATTCCGTTTATGGCGCTCGGCCTTCCCGCCGATCTGCTCCACCCAGTGGCCTTCGTCATCGCGTTGGGCATGATCTCCTACCTGCACATCCTGTTCGGCGAGATGATTCCCAAGAACATCGCTATCGCCGGGCCGGAGTCGCTGGCGCTGTGGCTCACTCCGGGAATGACGCTGTGGGTGAAAATCACCCGCCCCGTCATTGAGTTTTTGAACTGGGTGGCGCGCAAGACGCTGAACGCGTTCGGCATGGAGCAGCGCGACGAGCTCGATTCGACCGTGGACCAGGAGCAGCTGGCAACGATGATTCTGGAGTCTCGCGACGAGGGGCTTCTCGATGACGAGGAGACCGTCCGCCTGGCCAAGGCGCTGCGGTCCGACTCCCGCAGCCTCAAGGAGGTCATGATTCCGCTGGATCGTCTCAAGACCATTCCTTATTCCAGTGCGGGCATCGACTTGGCCATTGTGGAGCGCGCCGTGCGTGAGACCGGCTTCTCGCGCTTTCCCGTCGCCCGTCCCGAGGGCGGTCTCGTGGGGTATGTCCACGTCAAAGACATCCTGGATCTCATGGACGGCGAATCCGCCTCCCCGGTCATCCCAACGTCGCGCATCCGTGCGCTCAGCATCGTCGACGGCGCGGGGAGCCTCGATGACGCGCTAACCGCCATGCACCGCCGCTCTGCACACATGGCGCAGGTACGTGACGACGGTGTCCTCACCGGCGTGCTCGCTCTCGAGGACATCATCGAGGAGTACGTCGGTACCGTTGCCGACTGGACCCACGAGGATGCCTGACGCAACACGAGTGCTCAGCCGCAAGGAGTGGACCCGGGCACAGGAAGAGCACGAACAGCGGGCGATGCTGTTTGTCGGCCCGCACCTCGCACGCCGCAGCGCCGGCCAACTCCACCCGGTCTGGGACTTCCTGTTCGACTACTACCGTCTGCGCGCCAGCCACCTCACCCGGTGGCACCCCGGCGTTAGCACGGCGCTTGCCGACGCCACCGTCACCCCGGCCTCCCCTGTTACCGAATGGCGCGACTACCGGGTCGCCCAGGACGGGACCGCGGCGCTCGATCTAGAGCGATTCCTGGCCCGCCGCGGCGGCGCGCTTGGTCAGATTCGGGCTCTGTTGGCGTCGATAAGCACTGCTCCGCCGCACTTTTCCTGCTTCGGGCTCCACGAATGGGCGATGGTCTACCGCACCGAGCGCCCGCGCCATGACCTGCCGCTGCGGCTCGGGGCCCGCGGAACCGACGCGGTTGTGGAGTCCCACGGCATCCGGTGCACGCATTTCGACGCCTACCGCTTCTTCACACCGGCGGCCAGCCCGTTGAACCTGACGGTCCTGACACGCGAGCGCCAAAGCCTTGATGACCAACCGGGATGCATCCACGCAACGATGGACCTGTATAAATGGGCGGCCAAGATGGGCCCGCTCGTGCCCGGGGAGCTGCTGCTCGATTGCTTCGAGCTCGCCGTCGACGCGCGCCGCCTCGACATGGAGGCGTCGCCCTACGATTGCCGGGAACTCGGCTTCGACGTGGTGCCCATCGAGACGCCGGACGGAAAGGCCGAGTACGTGCGCCGCCAGCGCGAGCTCGCAGATCGTGCCCGCCCGCTGCGCAACCGGCTTGTCGCGCTTCTCAGCGCCCTTCCTACCGATAGGATTATTCCCGGTCACGAAGCATAAACGAGGTGAGGTGGAGCCATGGGACGGCACTCGAACGGCAGGAACAATTATTCTCTCTCAACCGGGGTCATCGCGGCCATCGTTGTCGCCGCGCTCCTGATTGCAGCGGTGGTCTGGTTTGGTGTGGCCCGCCCCACCACATCCACCGAGTCGACCGCCGCCTCCTGTGTCGCCGGTGACCTCGAGGTTCCGGTCAGCGCCAGCGACGAGCGCGTCGCGCGCGAGCTTATCGACGCCTACGCCGCCACCCGCCCCGTAGTCCGGGACTTCTGCGTCACCCCGACGTACTCCCCTGACATCGCCGGCGCGGCCGTCCACATCGCCCCGCACAACCCGGTGACCCACCAACAGATCGCGCAAGCAGGACGCTCCGCGGCCGAGGCTGAGCCGCGACCGGTGGCCGCAACCACTGTCGGACTTGCCGGCTCGGAGGCAGCCTCGAGCGATGTCTCACTCAGCGCCGTTGTCTTCCCCGTGCGCCAGCAGTCCGCCGCCTCCGCGGTTGTCGCGGCGTCACTTGCTGACGACGAGGCAGCAGCGATCGCCGCGCTGACCGACCAGCGCGTCGACTCCGCCAGCGACGTCGCCAGCGACCCCGCTCGCTTCACCGCAACCGCTGAAGATGCAGCTCCCGAGGGTCTCGTCTTCACGGCGCTCGACGCTGCGATCGTCTACGCAGCGATTCCTCTGAACCAGGCCGATCCCGTCTCCGAGGACCAAGCCCGCGCTGGCCAGGACTTTGCCCGCTTTGCCGCCGACAGGTTCAATGGCGACGCCTCCACCCAGCCTGAGATCTCCGAAATGGTGTGGGCTGCGGCCACGCCGACCGGTGGAGAAAACCTCACTTCCGACCAGCCGGTAGCGGCGGCGCCCGCAGCCTCGGTCGAAGACACCCTGTTTGTTGTGGACACCTCAGACGCGATGGCGCCCTACTTCGCCGCAGTCGCCGACGCAATTGGAGAAGCGGCGTACGCGGTCACCGACTCCGGTCAGTCCGTTGCACTGTGGAACTACTCCTCCCCGCTCAACCCCGGAGTTGCCCGCGGGTATCGCCGCAACATCGACATGACCGGTGATGCCAGTGAAGTCGCCCAGTCCGTGCGCTTGCTCGGCACCGGGGGCCAAGCTCAGACGCGCGAGGCGGTCAACGCTGCGGTGCAGTATGCAGCCCAGCGACCGGAGCTGACCCGCATCGTGGTGGTGACAACGGGTACCGCTGATGCAGGCGACGATGCAGCATTCACCGCAGACATCGATTCGGTTCTGAACGACAGCGTTGAGATCTCGGTAGTCCACGTCGGGCCGGGTATGGAAGACCCTGCTTTGGCGCAACTGGCGCAGTACCACCCGCTCGCAGTTGAATCCGCCGACATCGGACCCGCGCTCGCTACGGCGACGGGAGTACAGCAGTAGCTTCCCTACAGAAAAACCCCGGCTCGAGGCCGGGGTTTTTGGTTGGAGGCGTCTTTTACGACGTCTTACGACGTCTTGCGGCGGCGCTGGGCAAGCTCATCGATGCCGATGACGTTGTCGCCAATCGCGTCGTCGGTGACGCGCTCTGCGGGGAACGCGGAGATGGTGCCAGTGAGATCGCGCATAATCTGCGGCACGGCGATGCCGAACACGCCCTGCCCGCCGCCGAGGAGGTCAATGATCTCCTCGTTGCTGCGGCATTCGTAAACAGTCGTGCCGTCGGAGACCAGCGTGATCTCGGCGATGTCGTTGACGCCCATGTCACGGAGCTTGTCCACGGCAAGACGGATGTTCTGCAGCGAGATGCCGGTGTCCAGCAGGCCCTTGACAATCTTCAGAACGAGAATGTCCTTGAAGGAGTACAGGCGCTGAGATCCGGAGCCGCGCGCGCCGCGGATGGAGGGGCGCACGAGGTTAGTGCGCGCCCAGTAATCCAGCTGACGGTAAGTGATGCCAGCAACCTGGCACGCGATGGGCACACGGTAGCCGACCTCGTCGGACGGGCCGAGGTCGAACAGGGATTCCTGGACGGCGTCGGCTGGGGCCCCTTGGGAGTTCTGCATGCTCACGTAATTACTCCAATGATGTTTAGCGGTGCGCGCTGTTTCCTATTAAATGGCAAGCTTAGGCTGCGGTCAAGCCTTCCAGCGCGCGACACGCCGAACTCTAAACCTAAAGTTTAGAGTTAAACATCGTCGTCGAGCTCATCCCCCGAAATCTCCTCGGGCTCGACTCCCAGGTCCCGCATCAACTGCTCAAACTCGGCATCCGCTTGCGCGTCCCCACTGGCGGACTCGTCATCAGTGGAAATGCCGCCAATATCCAGCTCGAAGTAGGACATCGCATCTTCCGGAGACAACCACAGCCCGGTCTGGGCGGCGACAGACTCGTCCATCTCCAGGGGAAGATCGAGAAGCACCGATAGAATCAGTGCGTCGGAGGCTCGTGCGTCAACTTCGGAGCCGTTGCCAAGGGTGAGCGTCGCCATGAAGATACCCTCGTGGAAACCGGTCAGTTCAATACCCTGCACGGTGTTCTCGCTGGCGCTTAGCGCCTCAACCAGGACATCCTCGGTGGTCGGGCGTGTCGGCTCCCACCCCGAGAGGCGCGCGAGCAGTCGCGCGCCTTCAAACGCCGGCAGCCATACGGGAACGTATCGATCCTTTGCTTCCCAGTGCAAGAGACCGCACAAAAAGCTCTCTGGCCCGACGGGGTACACACCGGCCAACGAGACGGGAACCATGGCGCTTAGCTGCCCAACCGGTTACGGAGTTCATTCTTGACCAAGTCGGCGCTCAACGACACGACCAGAGCGGTCATCTGGTGGCCGATCTCCTCGGCTTTCTGCTTCGCGCTGTCCGTCCGAGACTTGGCCACCGGCTCGGTCACGCGGGAGATTAGGTCAGCTTGCTTGCCGGCAGCCGTGCGAAGTGCCTTGAGGTGACGGATATCCAGGCCGAACTCCCCCAATGCCAACGCAGACGAAACGATGCGGACATCGTCGGCGTGGAAGTGGCCTGTCGCATCCGGTACGAGCAGACCAGCGGACACAAGGTTGTCCACGACCTCCTGCGGCGCATCGGCCTTGGTGGCGAGATCGGTATCGGTCAACCGCATCGTCGCCGGGGAACGCAAAGATTCCGGAGAGACGATCGGCTCAGCTTTCGACGCCGACAGGATTGCGGTCACGTGACCTGCATCCATCGCGTCGAGCTGCTCCCTGATCACTTTCAGGGGCAGGTAGTTATCCCGCTGCGTGACGAGGATGTAGCGCAGACGATCGACGTCGTCGTCAGTGAACCGGCGGTATCCCGACGCAGTGCGTTCCGGGGTGATGAGCCCCTCGGATTCGAGGAACCTGATCTTGGAAACCGTGACGTCGGGAAACTCCTCCCGCAACCGATTGAGAACCACTCCGATGGACATGGTTTTGGAACCAGTCCGGGTGGCGGAACGTTGCGGGGTTGACTGAGGAAGTGCGCTCACGGTGATACTCGGGTTCTCGTGTGTGACGGGACAGGAACTACTTGCTATCGGCCAAGAAGACCAGACGGAACTTGCCAATCTGGATCTCATCGCCCGCCGACAGCGCCTGCGAGTTGCGCGGTTCGCGGTTGACGTAGGTGCCGTTGAGGGATCCGACGTCCACGACTTCGAAGCTGCCCTCGTTGCGACGGAACTCGGCGTGGCGGCGAGATACCGTGACGTCGTCAAGGAAAATATCCGCCTCCGGGTGGCGGCCAGCGGTGGTGGTGTCCCGATCGAGAAGGAAACGTGCACCTGCGTTCGGGCCACGCTTCACCACGAGAAGAGCTGCACCTTCGGGAAGGTTGTCGGGACCGGCGACGGCGTCGGAAGAAGCGGCACCCGTCTCCATTTCCTTCAGCAGGTCTGCACGGAACACCGAAGTGGTTTCTACTTGGTTTTCCGGCCTACCAGTGTTCTCGCTCATCAATTACTCCTGACGCTGTCGAGGGATTTCAAATCAACTGTTAGCCATACTAGCCGTTTGGCCCTACCGCTGGGGACTTAGGCGTGAGATTTCGTCCCACCAGCCGGGACCCGCACGCCAGCACAACTAATTAACGGAAAATATTGGCAACGCCCGAAATAATCGAGTTGCTGGAACCGGACAAGGGGTTGTCGGAGACCATGTACGTCCACGTCGCACTCGGTCGCTTCCATCCCGCGTCCGCCAAATGTGCGCCATCCTCATCGATGGACACTGATTCGAATGTCGCCACCGCTTGGTCCACCGCCCGGTTGGCTAGGTCTTTGAACTCTCTCACGGCGATCCGGTGGTACTCGTCGATCGGTGTTTCGCGCGCGATTGCTCGGAGGTGAATCGATTCGCGGACATCATCCATCAGCGCCAGGTGCTCGGACCACTCGTCGTCGAGGTGGAACAACATGATCTCGCGCGCCGCCTGCTCGCGGACATGGGCTGGGAGGTGCTCGAGCTCAGCGGCGCGCTGCGGGCTGCGCTGCGCCAGCTCGCGCCAGGCCACATCGGAATCGAGGATGGAGGCACGTCGCTGGTCGAGGATGTCGCGGTGGTCGGCGAGCAGCTTGTTGTACTTCCACGTCTGCGAGTGAATCTCCAGCAGTTGGCCTTCGGTCACGCGCTGGCAGTGCTCCACGAACCCCTGAACCCGGTCTGCGAGAATCCGGCCGTCCGCCTCCGGGTGGGCGGTCACCTGCTCGCCATCACCGCCCGCGGTAACGATGTCGTCCTCTAGCGACACAAAGAACACACTGAGTCCCGGATCCCCCTGACGTCCGGCGCGGCCGCGCAATTGGTTGTCCAGACGCGCCGTGCGGTGCCGTGCGGTGCCGATGACAGCCAGACCGCCGAGCTGCGCCACAGCATCGCGGTCAGACTCGTCCGCGCCGCCGAGACGGATGTCAGTTCCCCGTCCGGCCATCTGTGTCGAGACGGTGACGCGACCGACGTCACCGGCTTCTGAAATGATGCGGGCCTCCTCTTGGTCGTTCTTAGCGTTGAGGACGTTGACAGTAATCCCGCGGGACTCGAGCGCCTGCGCAAGAGCCTCAGATTCCGCGACGTCGTGCGTGCCAACGAGGACCGGTTGTCCGCGCCGATGCAGATCCTCGATCTCGTTGATGATCGCGGCGTTCTTCTCTGCCATCGTGGCGTAAATGCGGTCAGCTTCGTCGAAGCGGCGCAGTTCCTTGGCACGGTCGATGACCGAGACGTGGAGGTCGTAGAACGAACGCAACTGGTCCGTAGCCTCCACGGCTGTGCCGGTCATGCCGCACACCGTCGGGTAGCGGCGCATGAGGGCCTGGAGCGTGATCGAGTCGAGGATGCGCCCGCCCTGGGATACATCAAGGCCTTCTTTGGCCTCCACCGCGGCTTGCAAACCGTCGGGCCAGCGCTGCAGCTCGGCGACGCGGCCGCGGGAGGCGTCGATAAGCGCGACCTTGCCATCCTCGACGATGTAGTGGATGTCGCGAATGAGCAGCGCTTTTGCGTGCAGAGCCAAATTTACTCGAACGAGAGTGTCGCCGATGTGGTCTTCGGAGTACAGGGAGTCGATCCCCAGTGTCCTCTCAACTGCGCGGGCGCCCTGCTCCGTGAGAAATGCGTTCCTGCCATCGGCGTCGATGGTGTAGTCCTTGTCCTCAACGAGACGCTCAACCGCCTCCGAGATGTGCCCGGTCGCTTGAGTACCAGGCTGGGAACCGGCGAGAACCAGCGGGACAAGCGCTTCATCCACGAGCACACTGTCGGCCTCATCGACGAGAGCAACCTGCGCTGGGACTTGGACAGTCTGGGAGCGGCAGGTGATCTGGTTGTCGCGGAGGTGGTCGAAACCAACCTCGGAAACGGGAGCGTAAATCACATCGCAGCGGTACGCGGCGATGCGCTCCTCGCGAGTGGACTCTTCCGTTACAGCGCCCACACTCAGGTCGAACAGCTCGACAAGCGGACGCATCCACTCCGCATCGCGGCGAGCCAGGTAGTCGTTGACGGTGATGACGTGCACTCGCTGGCCAGTCAGCGCGAAACCCGTGGCCGCCATCGCACCGACGAGCGTTTTGCCCTCGCCCGTTGCCATTTGAATGACGTCGCCCTCGAGCAAGCGCAACACAGCCTGACTTTGGACTTCGTACGGGTTCAGTCCCAGTGTGCGCTCTGAGGCGACCGAGAGGATGGCGAGGAATGCCGACTTGTCCGCAATCTCCGAACCGTGAACTGTCTCGCGGACTGCGTGCGCCAACTGCTCGTTGCTCAGGTCGGTGAACTCGCCGCGCCGCTCCGCCGCTTTCGACACCACGCCCTTCGAGACCTTGTTGTTGCGTTCGGAAGTCGAACCCATGGCCTTCCAAAACCAGTCAAAGGCGCCCATCGTGAGCACTGCCCCTTTCGTGTGGGAGAGATGTGGCTTCAACTCTACGGCAGCGTGTTGAACGAACCGGAGGCACCCGAAATATCCTTGGACACCATGCGCTCGCTCAACGTAACGGTTCCCTCGTCAACCGGTGTTCTAATGGCTGGCACCATCGACCAGCCCAGCCACCCTGCCGAGGCGTACGCTATCTTCGCGCACTGTTTCGCCGGGTCGCGCTACACTCCCGCCGCCTCGCGCGTGTCGAAACACCTCGCCGAACACGGGATTGCCACGCTGCGCTTCGACTTCCCCGGCCTCGGCCAATCCGGCGGCGAGTTCAGCGACACCACTTTCAGCCAGAATGTCGATGACATCGTCGCCGCGGCAACCTGGCTCGGGGGGAACTACCGGGCACCCCAGCTCATTGTCGGTCATTCCCTCGGTGGTGCCGCTGCGCTCAAAGCAGCGACTCGGGATGAGATGCAAGCCCATCTCAAGGCTGTCGTGGCAATCGGCTCTCCCTTCGACCCGGCCCACTCCGTGCACCATTTCACAGACAGGATCAGCGAGATCCAGACCAGCGGGTCTGCAACGGTCACACTCGGCGGCCAGGAACTGACGCTCACCCGCGAGTACCTTCTCGATCTCACGGGAAACAGTCCTGCAGAGTATCTGCCTCAGTTGAGAACGCCGCTTCTGCTGCTCCACTCCCCGAGCGACGCGACCGTCGGAATCGACAATGCCGAGGCAATCTTCGCGGCCACTCACTATCCGAAGTCGCTTATCGCACTCGACAACGCCGACCATCTGCTCACCCAACCGGAAAGCGCTCAGCGCACCGCCGACCTCATCGTCACGTGGGCGCGCCAGCATCTCGCCTCAGAGTTCACCCCGGAGCCGACGACCGAGACCAACGCCATCTCTTACAGCGCCCGCGGCACCCGCTTCGGCGACATCGTCCGTACCTCCGACCGCGCCATCGTGACGGATCGCGCGATGAGCTCCGGCGGCAAGGGTCAGGGGGTCACCCCCACCGGTCTCTTCATGAGCGCACTCGCCGCGTCGACTTCCCAAGCTGTCCGTGAGGCCGGGCGGAGCATGGGGCTTGTCGACGTCCGTGTGGAGGTCACCCACCTCGGCGGTACAGACTTCACCCGCGAAATTACTGTGTCCGGCACCTTGAGCGACGATCAGCGCGCCGCACTCCTTGCCGCGGCCACAGCATCGCCTATCGACGCTTTCAGCACAGGCTGCTCCTTTCAAACTACGCTCAGGTAATTCCCCCTTGGGCCCGCTGGCCTGCCAATTTCCACAATTCTTAGACAGTGATGTAATCTAACCAAGTTGCCGGAGACAATGATTGTCACCAGGAACACGGGCTGTGGCGCAGTTTGGTAGCGCACTACACTGGGGGTGTAGGGGTCGCAGGTTCAAATCCTGTCAGCCCGACACAGTTCAGGCCAGAGCAGATGCTCTGGCCTGTTGTCATTGTCGCAGGTGCAACTGCACCCGCCCCCCTCAACGCTGAAGCGCCCCCGCCGCACGCGGGAGCGCTCGCACCGAGAGACTGCCTCCTAGG